>JBJXGA010000039.1:0-45388 GCA_046152955.1 Planctomycetales bacterium
ACGCCGCCAAAGGGCGGGATCCCTTCCCCAAACACGTGCGGTTCGTCACCTGGACTCTCAAGTTCAGCCGTTGCCACTGGCTGGAGGTGCTGGGTCTGGAATCGCATTATCAACGGGCCCAGATCGAAGCCCGAGTCGCCGACGACGGTTCAATCGTCATGCCGGTACCGCAGCACATCACCCGGTTCGCCATTCATCCCCCGGCGCTCCAGGCCCCCGGCGCTTCCCTGACGGTCGGTCAGACGCAGATCGCACTCCCTCCCCCGGCCGACGCAAATCGCCGGGCGCTCCTTTTCGAACGCCAGGGGGACGTTTGGACCTGCCGCGGCCCTCTTTATGAAGAGAAGCTGACTGGCAAACGTCCGGGACTTCAAGGCCCGATCGACGACGCCTTCGCCCGGCCATTCTTGTGCGTCCGCGGGACCGGGAAGCCCTGGAACGCTCGGGTGGCTCGTTGGGCTGAGGCGAACTTGCGTCGCTTCGCTGATGAATGGCGGCGGCATTATCGCGGCGATCTGCCGATCAAGGACGACGTGGATGTCACCGCGGAGGATGTTCAGCGGGCGAATCTGATCCTGTTCGGCGACCCTGGCAGCAATCGTTGGATCGCCAAAGTCTTGCCCCAGCTCCCCCTGCAATGGACTCGGGACACGCTGCAACTCGGTGCGACGCGACTTGCCGCCAGCGAGCACGGCGTGCAACTCATCGCCCCCAACCCGCTCCCCGGCGGCAAGGGACGCTACGTGGTCCTCAACAGCGGGCACACGTATCACGACGCCGAACTGCGGTTCAGCTACATGGTCTTCCCGCGGCTGGGAGATTGGGCGCTCCTCAAAGTGGACGAACAGCCGCCGGCAGGGGGAGTGGAGGAAACGGTGGTTGACTCCGGTTTTTTTGATGAGAACTGGGAGATGAAGATAGAGAGCGGAAAGTAGATAGTGGATAGTGGAGAGCGGATGATGGATGGTAGATTGCGGTGCGAATCGTCGAGTTGATCCGCCTCCGCTCAGCTTGTCTGAGCGGAGCGACGCCTGACCGCTACCAGCCAAGGTACGCAACGTGCGCCGCTCTCCGCCGAGCTTGCCTCGACGGAAGCACGCCTCGCGCAGAGTGAGCCCTTTCCTCGCACGACTCCGGGACGGGGAGTCAGTCTGCGGAAGCGATCCGGCGCACCAGCGACTTTCTCTAGACGCGATCCTCAGGTCGTCAATCCGGCGAAGGCGGAATTCCGAAGCGAATCCGCCGTGTGCGCAAGGCGTGCTTCCATTGAGGCAAGCTCAAATGGAGATCCATTCGACGCGAAACCGCGTGAGGTAGCTGGCAGGCATCGCCCCGCTGAGGCAAGCTCAACGGTGGCGAGGGGGGATGTGGAGTGGCATTCGCCCCCACCAGCGAACGGTCCAGCGTAAGCTGGCCGGTTGTGCCCTTGGCCTGCCTCCCAACTGCCCGGTTGTTCCACCAGCCGCCTCCCCCTTTGACACACCCCACCCGCTATGTTGTAATCTCCCCTGCCGCTGACTCGATTCCTCGTTGCACGGATTGCTCTGGCCCATCGCACTATGCCCAAACAATGGCGGATGTCCCGATTTGACGAGGCGGAGGTCAAGCACCTCGCCGCGCACCTTCGGGTCTCACCCGTTCTGGCCCAGGTGCTGGCGGCCAGGGGTTTTGTCTCTCCCGAGGCGGCGGGGGCCTTTCTCGACGCCGGGCTGATGGAGCTGCACGAGCCCGAACTCCTTCCAGGAGTCTCGGCGGCGGCCGATCGCATCGTCGCCGCGCTCCAGGCGGGACGCCGCATCACGATCTACGGCGACTACGACGTCGATGGGGTCACCGCCACCAGCCTGCTGTGGCACTGCCTGAAACTGGCGGGGGGGAAAGTCGATTATTACGTCCCTTTGCGTCTCGAAGAGGGGTACGGTCTGAACTGTGCGGCGCTGCGGCAGCTTCACGAGAATGATCCCTCGTCGCTCGTCGTCACCGTCGACTGCGGCATCGTCAGCGTGGAGGAGGCGGCGCTCGCCAGAGAGCTGGGTTTGGAGCTGATCATCACCGACCACCACGAACTGGGTCCGCGACTTCCCGAGGCGGATGGTTTGGTGCATCCCCGTCTCCCCGGTTCTACGTATCCGTTTGGAGACCTGTGCGGCGTGGGTGTCGCTTTCAAACTGGCCTGGGCGATCTGCGCCCGACTGGGTGATGGACGCAAGGCGTCGCCTCGCATGCGCGAGTTTCTCAAGGCGGCCGTGGGGCTGGCGGCGATCGGCACGGTGGCGGACGTGGTGCCGCTCCTGGGCGAGAATCGGGTTCTGGTCCGGTTTGGCTTGCAGAGCCTGCGCGAGCGCGCCTCGCCGGGGCTGAAGGCGCTGCTGCAACGCACCGACCTGCTCAGCAAGGCGACCCTCGACGCCGAAGACATCGGCTTCACGATCGCGCCGCGGATCAACGCCGCCGGACGACTGGGACAGGCGCGGCTAGCCGTGGAGCTCCTGACGACCGACAACGTCGAGCGGGCCGAGACGCTCGCCACCTATCTGGAGGAACAAAACAAGGCGCGGCAGACCGTCGATAAGCGGATCTTCAAGCAGGCGCGCGAACTTCTGGAAAGTCATCCCGATTGGCTCCGGCAGCCAGCGCTGGTGCTCGACAGCGGCGACTGGCACGCCGGGGTGATCGGCATTGTCGCGGGAAGAATTGCCGAACATTTCCAGAAGCCCTCGATCATGATCGCCGTCAATCACCAGGAGCAATCGGGCCAGGGTTCCGCCCGCAGCTTCGCCGGTTTTGATTTGCATGCCGGGCTGACAGCGTGCGGCGAACACTTGCTGACCTTTGGCGGGCACCAGGCAGCCGCCGGTCTGCGGATCGCGGCGGACCGGATCGCCCCCTTTCGAGAAGCCTTTTGCCGCTATGTCGCGGAACACCACACCGTGACCGCCGCCGACCTGGAACTGGCGGTCGATGCCGAAGTGCGGCTGGCCGACTTGACGCTCCGCGCGGTGACCGAACTCGATCGGCTGGGACCGTTCGGCCGGGACAATCCCCGTCCCGTGCTTGCCAGTTCGCGAGTCGAGTTGGTGGAACCGCCGCGCAAGATGGGGGAGGGAGAACGCCACCTTTCGCTCCGCGTCCGGCATTACGGCAAGGTGCTGCGGGCCGTGGCGTTTGGCAAAGGAGAATGGGCCGAGCCGATCGCGGCCGTGGGGGGACCGATCTCGATCAGCTTCGCCCCCACAATCAACCGGTTTCGCGGACAGGAAAACGTCGAACTGCGGCTGCTCGATTGGAACCCTGCGTGAAACTCTCCCCCCTCTTGCCAGGAATCGAAGCATGCCCGACCCCACCCCCCGCGGCGTCCTGATCAGCCGCGACCTGATGTTCACGAGCAAAGTCACCGGAACCGCCCAGCAACTGGGCCTGTCAGTCGTCGTCGTCCCCGACGGCGCCGCCGCGACACGTCAGATCGCCGCCAGCCCGGTCCAGTGCATGTTCATCGACCTCTCCCTCCCCCCCTGGGATCTCCCCGCCTTCATCGCCAGCCTTCCCTCCGACGGGCGCCCCACAATCATCGCCTTCGGATCCCACGTGGCAACGGAAAAACTCCAGGAGGCCCGCACCGCCGGCTGCGACGAAGTCCTCCCCCGCAGCCGCTTCTCAGGAGAACTACCGGCCCTTTTGATTAAGCACCTTGGGCCGATGTCGTAGTGCAGGACGATGCAGTGTGGAAACGGGCGACCAAAACATGGCTGACGATGCTTCGCGCGCTGCGCAATCAACGAATTCGCAGAGTCCGCGGCTTAGTTCGTCACCCGGTCAGCTTTGGCGTATTCCTGATGCGTAAAGGGGACAGCAATCTTGGCTGGATCACAATTTGGCTCGCCCGAATAATACTTTTGTACGCAGTCCGAGGCACCAAAGGCATTAGGCAAAGATGTTGGTAGACCAACCGATTGACGACTCACGCGTTCCCCATTGTGACCCACCCGCCCTGATCCAGAATGGCTCCATACACCATACAAACGATCGAATCCGGCACTCCATCTCAGATAAGTCCGAGACACCCCGTGCATTGCGAATACATTTTGCAGGGTTCTTTCGGTTCTTCATCCAATAACGGATGCACGTTTTGCAACGTTCGCCGCCGATTCCATTCGAAATCCCCACCGGGTTCTTTCCGGCCTGCCGTGACAGAGTATTTGAGGATTCGCCTAAATTAATCAGCACCTAGGGTTCAGACACCGTTCGGTGCTTTTGCCTTGATGCCGTGACTCTTACGCCATTCCTGAATGCCTGCATCGTCCGCGCCGATCATGCGCAGTAGTTCTTCGCACTCGTCGATAATAGCCTGCATCAACTCTGGATTGTCATCCCAGACCTCGTCGAGATCGCGCATCTCCTCCACCGATGGAGCGACGAGCTTAACCGCGTAGTCTTCGTCATCGGAATCGCCCGTCCCGAGGGCAGCGCTGCTTCGCGTGAGCTTTGTCGGATCGCTGCCCCCGGCAGTGACCGGTTTCACCAGATAGGAAAGCGATAGCATCTCAGGACTGGTCCGACCAGTGTTACGAAACTGGTAGGCGCTTTGCAGCGTGGCAACGGCTCGCGGGCTGTTCTTGGCAAGGTTTACTAGAAGCCACTTGCCGAAGGCCAGCGTGAACAGGCGCAGAAAGGCGGGGGCTCCCAAGCTCCTCGGGTTATCGAGTGACGGGTCAAGATCGAAACAGAACTTCTCGCATGCAGTGGTCAGGTGGTTCTTAAAGCGGGCAAAGCTGTCACAGTTGTCTTTAATCGTCTTAAAAAAATCGGAAAGCACTTCGGCACCAATAAACTCATATTTCGCCATGGTGGTCAGAAACAGCAGCCACGGCTCAGTACGCGAGTTTTGCAACAACAGAATTGCTTTGATGGAGTTTAGCAAAGAAGCGCAGCTTCCGTGCAGAATTCCGCCACAAACGTCCAGGTTGATGACGTCGAACGGACCCCGATCCCGAAACGTAAGGTGGGCCGGAGTGTTTGTTGATCCGATGTTCTCCACGCTGTCGTGAACAACAATCGAATCTGGTGTGTGGAACTTGACATTTGACAGAACGAGCAGTTGATCAAGCGGCGTGGTCTGCGTCGGTGCGCCGTCGCCAATCCGGAAGCCGAGGTAATTCACCCGGATCGATTTTGCATTGCAGATACCGTGCATTCCCAGAAGGTCAAGGTGGTGCTGTCCCGGCAGCCCCACATAGCGAAGGACGCGAATCTCGCCATCAGTCAGCTCCGGCAATTTATTGAGCAGGCTAAGGATGCTCCTGTTCCATTGCTCACGCCGGATGTAGTGCTTCGCCGGACGATACCAAGGATCGGACAGGTCGATTTTCGCACGGGGTGCCGTCGGAACTATGCCTGGAATGGCTTGATCCACGAGCCCACCGGCCGCTTCCTTTGGTATGGGAGGGACCAGTCTTTTCTTCATCGAATTTCGCCGGTGATGAAAACGCGGATAATGGATGTCAGGAGCTGCGATTGCTCATCTGGGGTGAGGTTGTCAAGCAGCCCATAGGCATCGAGAATCTTAGCAATTCCGATCGCCTTTTCCTCAGCGACCATGAACTTCTCGGCAGCCTTGGTGCCGACGCGTTCCATGGTGCCAACGAGGGGAGCGATCACCACGCTGCTTGGGAACACGCGTTTTCCCTCTACTTCGGCCTTTCTTTTCTCATTTGGGTCATCGGTAAAGCACACGTCCCGTACCGTGTCGTCCTCGTCCCCGAGAATCTTCGTCAGCTCCTCCGCAGCAACCTCCTGGACTGCAAACTTCTTGTCCTTCGCCGAGACAGCATTGCGCCGACTGCGCTCGTCCGACTCGAGCGCTTTTTGTTTATTGCTCACCTGTCGCAATGCGTTGTGTACCCAATTCAACAGAATCTGGTAGTGCGGATGAGCGGTATTGAATGATTCCCGGTCGATGTTCAGCGCCTCTTCGAGCCCCTTCGAGACGAATACCTCTCCGACAAGCTGCGCAAGGCGTTGGCGCTCGGCGATCTGGTAGTTAAGATAGGTCGTGTCGAACAGTGTCCCCGATGCGCCATTGATCCGCACCAGCAGGCCGATGTGTTCCCTCGGAATAACACGAGGACTCCAATAGAAGTAGCCAGTGAATTCGAGATCTTCACCGCCTCGTTGGGTCTTGTCGTATTTATGCAGGTCGGGGTTGAAGCCGCCAACAAATAGAAGCGGCGTCTTGAGGGCGCGACTCGTGCCAGGGATGGCGTCGTAGCGGATCGGACGGTACAGTTGCAATCCATCGATATTGACGCTGAAGTCGCTTCCCTCGTCCGGGATGGGGAGTCTCGTTGCAGCTGCCACTGTTGTTTTTTGCCCCGTTTTGAGATCCGAGGCTTGGTCATCCCCCGGGTGCTGCGACGTCGCCTTAGTTCGGTTGGATAACCGGAAGAACTTAATATTGCGTCCGTCAGGAAGGTCAAATGGGTTGATATCGATATAGGGCAGCGGTAGCGACAGCCCAAGATTCCAGATCATCCAGAAATAGTAATCGAAGGCATTCTTCGTCTGTGCGAAAAGCTCGTTTTGGTTGGCATTTTCAAGCATTGATTTAGCAAGAATCTTCATTCTATCCGTTGCCTTTGTCCCGACGGCCCATGGGACGCAAGGCTGGACGGCGAACTTTCCATCGGGATTTAGGAATCCGGAGTGGATGGCTGGGCGCACGAGCTTGCTCGCAAAGTTTGATTGCTGATCCAGGTGCAGGAAGGCGTCCCAGATAGCCTTACTTTGAAGTATTTCTCTTGCGCGAGGAATGATGCTTGTGAGCAGAATCGTTGTTCCGCTTTCGTAATCTCTGTCGGCGAGCTCTGATGAGATCACAGTCTTGCCAGACGTAAACCTTTTACCGGGAGACACCGTGCGAAGGACGTCGTCGGTGTAATGATGCAGGGTGACGTCGGCTCGATAGCGGAATTTTTCGTCTTTCGGTTTGGTAATGATGGTAAACTGGCGTGTGAGCTGAGAAACCGAAAATAGGCCGATGCCGATCTTGCCAATCAGCTTGCGTCCACCTTTGCTAAATGCGAAGTTGTTTTCTTGTGTGATGCCCAGTTCTTGCCCGAGAGGAGTACGTTTGGCGCTGCCGCCGATATGTCGGATGAGATTGACCAGAACCGGCGCAGTCATGCCGTTTCCGTTATCTCGAACTAGAATTTCCGAGTACCGCGGCGCATCTGTGACGACGGCGACTTCGGTTGCGTCGGCGTCGTATGCATTTACAAGTAACTCTCGGATCGCAGAGCCGGGCTGGCGGTATATTCCATCCGTTACGCGAGCAAGAACACGCTCATCGGTGTCGAGCGGAACACTGATTTCCTTGCCAGTGCCGGCGGCGGCGTGTAACTCATTGACATAGGCATCGGAGATGGAACGGTCGTTGTCGATGCTCATAACTCCCTCGACGTGCGGAGCAACTGCCTGATGGAGCAGGCAATTGCCTGCGCCACCGGAGGAGGTACGGCATTGGAAACTTGCGTCACCTGCTGACTAAAGTTGCCAGCGAGCTTGTACGATGGCGGGAAACCTTGAAGGAGCATCGCCTCGTGGACGCTCAGTCTACGTCCTCCATCGGGGTGAATGTGAATTTCGCGGTTGCCGTAAGCCACGGTTGGGCTGACCGAGTCCCATTCGAGTTTGCGAAACGACCTGCCGTCCGTCGCCGAGCCTGCTCCAATCAATTTTGCCGACCTGGGCTTCATTGTCCAGTGATTCGGGTGGTATGGGATCTGGTTTGCTTTGATGCCACGATAGTAGATGGCGGGCGCAGGTAGTCCGTAAATCACATCCTTGACAGTCTGTTTTTTGCCAGCACCCTTGGGAAATGTGAAGTCGACGTCGGGAAACTGCTTAGCGTTTAGTCCGACGATGAAAAGTCGACGGCGAAACTGCGGAACTCCGAAATCCTGTGCGTCAAGATCGCAGAGGAAAATGCGAAAGCCTGCGTCCACAAATGCGTCTCGGACAGCCCGAAAGCGATCCGTGTGGCGCGGGTACGTCAGGCCCATGACGTTTTCGAAGACGAAGAACTTGATCCGGTTCTTCGAGTTCAGGCGTGCGAGAAGATCGGCATATCGAAACGCCAGCTTGTTTCGGGGGTCGTCAGGTTCGGCCGAAGCGTTTCCTCGTGAGAAGCCCTGACATGGTGGGCCGCCTATGACACCATCGAGCGGGTGACTGCCAACGGAATCGCGAACGAGACGAAGGAAGTTCGAAGGAGCGACGACCGAAAGGTCGGTGATCTGGGCAACGCGCTTTCTGACATTGAGATTGTAGCTGTCGACTGCAGCCTGGGAGTTGTCGCATGCAAGAACGACTTTGAACCCCTCTCGGGTGAAACCGCAATCCAGACCTCCAGCACCGCAGAAAAGGCTCAGGATTCGGGAGGCAGGAGGGGGCATTTGCTTTCAGACGGGCTGAGTGCGCTTGGCCTCAGTCTATTTATTGGAGCAGGACTGCTTGCTGCGAAAGCGTTTAGCGTTACCTCATGGCATCAGTTCAGCAATGTGGTTATTGACCCGAGCCTTGGTAAAGCATCCTTGGGATCGACGTTGGCTACTCCTCCGCTCGTATTCGGCAAAGAACGCACCCGCAATTCTCGCATATAACTGATTTTCCTGCTGGAAGTTGCGCCATGAACCGAGGGCTGTCGCAGGCCTTCAGTATACGCTGGGGTGGTCGTGAAAATCAAGTGCCGTATTGACCGCAACTGACTACCTGATTTTCGGGCGGACGATGACAGACTTTGCGTCGTTTGCGAGATCGATTTAGAATTCTGGATGGGAAGGTTTGCCAAATCTGCGAACTCAACCCCAAAAAGGATAAAGAGTTGTCGGAGAAACTGCTCTTGGTAATCCAAGACACGTCCGCTGCTAGGGGGCGTATCGCCAGCAATAGCCAGCAGAACTGCAGATGCCTCGGTCAAGTGTTCAAACCGACCTGTACGACATCGGGCTCCGCAGTTTGCAACCGCGGACGGTTGTCGGGAATTGGGAAGAATCGCCTCTTGATCCAATGCGACGAACCAGCCCGTCCTTCTTCAGAACCCGGCGAACTTCGCGGAAGATCGCCACGAGATTCTCTACGTAAAGCTCCGGGGAGGGCTCCGATCCGATCTGTGACGGACGGTCGTAATCCCGCAGACCCCAGTAGGGAGGAGAGGTGACAACGCACTGCACCGACTCGGCCGTCAGCGTCGGAAGCACCGTCAAGCTATCGCCCGTCAGAAGGGAGGTGGTTGTGGTGTCGTCGAAGAGCGTTTTGCGGTAGGTCTTTCCGTTGAGCTTCATGATTTCTCCGAGTCGGTCCGTCGATTGATCTCGAAAGACTCCCGCAGTCCAGATGGGCGAACGAGTGCGAGTGATACGATACAAGCGTATACAACGATTGTCAATGAACCGTCGGAAAATGCCCATGCTGAATCGACTAATCCCGGCGCGCATGGGACGAGATGCGGACGATGGGAAAGTCCACTTCGATGAGACGTTCGGGGAAAGATTGCAACACTACGATTTCCTTCGGCGCCGCTTGGGCGGACTCGTGGCCGGCTGGACGGATTCGGGCGGAATCAGCACCGTCTGCCCGTCTTTCCAAACCGCAAGTGGCTGGCCTGCGCGCTGGTGCAACTCAACGGCGTCTTGGGCCGCCAGATTGAGCGCCTCGGCGACGACCGCCAGCGAGAATCGCACCTGTCGTCCGTCGTTGTTGGTCTTCATTCTCATACCTGGAATCCCTGTTGGATCCGCTTCCAGAGCCGTTTTTGCAGCACCTGCACAGTGCGGAGCGAAACGCCCATTGCTATCAAACCCATTCTACCAGCGCGTGAGTTGTCGAACATCTGCCAACTCGTCGCCAGCGGACGATACAACTCGAAAAAGTTCTTCAGCCCCGCTTGATAGCGACGCCGAATCGTCGCTTCGGGGATGTCATGCCCACCAAGCCTCACACGGTCGGCGACTCGCGCCACGGCGAGATCGGCAGAAGGGAGATAGAAAAACACCAGATGAAATTCGTAGCCCTGGGCGACCAATGCGCGCAACCGTGGAGCGAGAGTACGAGCCGCCAGCGTCGACTCCAGCCCGAATGAAACACCCAGCGCCGCGAGCGTATCCATCCGCCGCAACATGATTTCACTGGCGGCGAGCGCGGCTCCGTCCGGGTCAAACGGAGAAAGGCCGCGCGCGATCAGGTCCGCGTTGAGGAACTCGACGACACCCAAAGCGCCCTGAAGCACCCGCGGAGCCGCGGTGGACTTCCCCGCGCCGTTTGGTCCTCCGAGCACGACGGCGATCGGTGCTTGGGGCTTTGCGAAGCCGACACGCCGAGCACGCGATCGCTTAGTCATGTCTCTCGCTCCCGGAGACAATCGACAGTGGATCGAGTTCGGAATGCTCCACTGTCACGACCCACGCGCGCCCCAAGTGAGTGATTTTCGAAACGGTCGAGTGACGTTCCAGTTCGCAGTGCCGCGATTTGAGCCGGCAATTCAATTGGTCCAGTTGCTGTTCGATTTTCGGACGGTCGGCCACTTCGACATCCGGCGGGGACGTGCCTACGGGGGCCGGGCTGATGTCGTGTAGGAACGTCGGCTTGTGAATGCTCATGGCAGTGTTGGAGGCCGTTTCGCCGACAAACAGCCTGACGTTAGCGGGTATGGGCTTGGCCGGATTGAGCTGCAAGCCGGATTCAGGGGGGGCGGCGACGATGAAGAACTGTTCGATGACTTCCGGACCAAGCCGCGTTTCCTTGGCCTGAACTGCGCGAACGCAGCCAAGGTCCAGAGCTTATCAAGGTCCGCCTCTGCACGGAAGCTATAGCCAATGACCACGGGCGAGGTTGAGGCGCGCAGGGCCACCACGGCCGCGCTGTCGGATCAGACTCAATGGAGCACAGAGGGGGATTTTCAACCGACACGGATCGCAATTCCCTCGGCTGCCGAGCGGGCCAGGGAGGCCAGGACGGCAACGTTGGCTCGGCTTTCTTCCAGACTCACCACGGTCGGCGACCCGTCCAACAGAGTGGCCGTTACCTGGCGGATCATTTCTTCGTAGGCATTGATCCCCTCAAACGCCAACTCCTCTTCGTCAACGTTCAGAGCCGCGTCGCTGAAGGTGCCGCCGGGGAGGGAGGGACGAGAGCGGCACACACGGAGGCGGCTGGTGACTCCCAGCCGCGAGGCCCAGGGATAGTCGAGCGTGATGCGTCCTGCCGTTCCCAACACATCCGCCTCGACGTGGGGAAACGCCGCAAAGCTGCAAAAGAATTGTCCCACTGCGTCCCCTGGGAACAGGAGCTGGCCGCCGAAACAGAGGTCGGCGCCGGCCGCTCCGGTCCGCTGCCAGCCGTGGACCGCAATCGGTTCCTGCGCCAGCGACGTCCGCATCAGGCTGACGCAATAGCATCCCAGATCCCAAAGAGAGCCTCCTCCCAAGTGGGGATCGAAGCGGATGTCTCCGTCGCGCGCCAGGACAAACGTGAACAACCCGCGAATCGCCTGCACCGTCCCCACCGCACCGTCGGCGATCAGCTCGCGCAGCCGCGCGGTTTGCGGATGGAAGCGCATCATCGTCGCTTCCTGAATCATCACCCCCCGCCGCGCGGCGGCATCGCACATGCGATCGACCTCCTCCACGGAGCAGGCCAGTGGCTTTTCGCACAGCACGTGCTTTCCCGCGTCCGCAGCCCGGACAGACCATTCCGCATGCAGCGCATTGGGGAGTGGATTGTAAACCACATCCACGGTTGGATCGGCAAGCAGGGAACCATAGTCGCCGTAACTGCGCGGGATGTTCCAGTCGCGGGCAAACGTCTCCCCGCGCGCGGGATCGCGACTGGCCACCGCCACGATGCGGCATCGCGGCGTGGCGCGAATCGCGGGTATCAAGCGCTCGTGAATTCGGGCCGTACTCAATAGTCCCCAGCGCAGCTCCCGTGGCGGCATCGTCCCCAGTCTCCTGGAACAAGCAGATCGTGGTTCATTCCGCCGCGATCGGACGGACATCCTCCCAGGCGCGGGTGCTCCAACTCCGTTCGATCGCCGCCAGCACCTCGGCGACGCTCAACACCTGGTCAAAACCGGGCGTCCCTTGTCGGCCGGCGGCGACCGATTTTAGAAACTCGAACGCCTCGATCGTCTTCAGGTCTTCATACCCCATGCTGTTGGCCGGCCCAGGATAAAAGGCCGCGAAATAGGGGTGCGAGGGGCCCGCCTGCAGGACGGCGTGTCCTTCATGGCCGGGGGCGCCATCCGGCAGGTGGACGGTCAATTCGTTCATGCGCTCGTAGTTCCATTTCATCGATCCGAGCGTGCCATCGATCTCCCAGGCCATTTCGCAGCCATGTCCCTTGGCGACGCGGCAGACCTCAAACGTTCCCACTGCTCCGGCGGCCAGTTCCACCAACGCGCCGACATAGTCCTCGTTGGTCACCGGACCCTTCACGCCCCCTTCGACGGCTGAGAAATGGGTTCCCTGCCCTACGACCGGCAGCGGGCGCTGGGTGATGAAAGTCTTTTGATTCCCCACCACGCGGCGGACTGGTCCCGCCAACAGGTGCGCCATATCCACGACATGGGACATCAAATCTCCCAGCGTCCCGGAGCCGGCCAGCTCCCGCTGAAACCGCCACGACAGCGCCCCATTGGGATTGCTACCGTAGTCCACGAAGAATCGGCCGCGGTAGTGGGTCAGTTGCCCCAGAGCCCCCTCGTCGATCAGCCGCTTGGCGAATTGGACCAGCGGCGCCCAGCGATAGTTGAAGCCGACCCAGGTCAAAACCCGGCTGCTTCGCGCCGCGGCGACGGCGCTGGCGGTCTGCTGCGGGCTGGTCCCGACCGGCTTTTCGCAGAAGATGTGCTTCCGCGCCGCTGCTGCCGCGCGGACCATTTCCACGTGGAGATGGTTGGGAGCGGTGATGTTCACGACCTGAATCGCGGGGTCCGCGATGACGCTGCGCCAGTCGGTCGTGGAGCGCTCGAACCCGAGTCGGCGGCGTCCCTCTTCGGCACGCGCGGGAACGTCGTCGGCGCACGCCACCAGTCGCGGTTCCAATCCGGATTCACGAAACCGATCGGGAATTTGCCGGTAGGCGCGGGCATGCACCTGCCCCATCCAGCCCATCCCGATGATGCCGATGCCAATCGTCTGGGTCATAGTCGTCCAGCGCCTGTAGGGATTCGTATTGGAGGAGAATTCATCCGTCGAGCGATCTCATATTCGAAGGGGTTGGGGATGGCAAGCGGGGGGAGTCTTGAGGGGTGAGTTTTGAGATTTGAGATTTCAGATTTCGGGCTTTATGCTTCGACGGCGGTGCAGGCGAAATCGAGTGTGGCGGCGGGTTTGCCTTCGACTTTCACTTTGGCCGAAAGATAGTAGGTGTTGGCCAGGCGATCGGTCAGATCGACTTCGATCACCAGGGTTTCGCCGGGGTGGACCATGCGGCGGAATTTGACGTTGTTGATGCGGGTGGCAACCGGCACCTGCGCCGAATCAACCGGCCCGGCCAGGCGCGCGATCAGGACGGCCCCCGCCTGCATCGACGCCTCGCACATCAGGACGCCGGGGAGGACCGGTTTTCCCGGATAGTGCCCGCGGAAGACCTCCAACGACGGCGGCAGGAATTTCCGGGCCACGATGCGACTCTCGGTGATCTCCGTCACTTCGTCGAGCCACAGAAATGGCTCGCGGTGAGGGATCAGTTCCTCTATCTGCGATTTGTCGAGTATTGGCAATGGGATGTCCTCGTTCGGGGATCGGGGCCGCGAGTCGCAGCTCCGGAAATTGGGTTCGGAAAATGGACCTGCGGAATGGTCACTTAGGGGAAACTCCAGCGAGCCGATGGACCGCATTCCATTCGACGGTGGTGACCGGCTGGATGGACAAGCGACTCCCGCGCTGGAGCAGCACCATTGACTTCAGCCCCGCCGCGGACTGCAACCGGACTCGGGTGACTGGCGTCGGGAAAACCTGCGTGAGGCGAATATCGACCATGTACCAGGTCGGTTTGGCCGGTTCGCTCTTAGGGTCGTAATGCGGATCGCGCGGGTCAAACGCGGTATGGTCCGGGTAGCCGGATTTAACGACGGCTGCCGCACCGACGATGGCCAGCGGATCGGCCTGACTGTGATAGAAGAGCACGCCATCTCCCACCTGAACGTCGTCCCGCAGCGTATTCCGCGCCTGGTAATTGCGGACGCCGTCCCAAAACGTCGTCTGGTCCGGAGCGCGGGCCAGATCGTCGATCGAAAACAGTTCGGGTTCCGATTTGAACAGCCAGAATCGACGATCGCGGCGCGGGGGCATAACGGGGCGACTATGGTTGGAGATGCGAACTGCGCTGTGGAATTGGCACACCAGCGCATCTTGGCGGACAACGTGAACGATGCTGCCAATTTGGAACAGCACCGCGATCCGGCAGAATCTTGTCAAAGTCAGACGGTTTTCGCAACGCGACGGCTCCCGACAACGCAGCGTGACAACGAGGGAACCACGAAAACCGCGAACTGGAGCAGACAAGTGACGGGATTGCCATCCGATGGGCTGAAAAATTCGGGATTGATTTACCAGGGCCCGGGATTACATTGGATCCATGAAAGCCACATTCATCCTCCTCGTCGTGTTGTCTGTTCCCGCGTTCGCCGGGGAAAAACCACCGCTCCCCACAGCCCACACCACGCGTCAGATCGAAGGCTGGACCGTTCGGGTGGACGATCGGCTATTGCACGGCGACGGCGCGGCGGTCGGAGAACGCGCGCTGAAGCTGCTTGCGGCGCGGCTCGTCGCGATCGCGGTTGTTGTGCCGGAGAAGCCGCTGGCAAAGCTGCGAGCCATCACCATCGAGCTGGATCTGGATTATGGCGACCTGCGCGCGATGCAATACCACCCCGATGCCGGCTGGTTGAAGGAACACGGATACAGCGAGAAACTGGCGAAATGCGTTCACATTCCCGAAATCGAGGGTTTTGTCTCGCCGGAAGAGAACCTCCGCATGCCGTGGGTCGTGCTGCATGAACTGGCACACGGCTTTCACGATCAGACGATGGGCTTCGACGACCCGCGCGTGATCACGGCCTGGAAGCAATTCCGCGACAGTGGGAAATACAAATCGGTCCTCACTACTTTCGGAGAAAGCCGCGAGCACTATGGTTTGACCGACCAGATGGAGTTCTTCGCCGAAATGACCGAGTGCTATTTCGGCTCGAACGATTTCTACCCCTTCGTCGCCGGCGAGCTGAAACAGGCCGAACCAGAGCTGTTTGCGGTGCTGGCTGACATCTGGGGTCCGCTGCCAGGGTTTGCTGCACTGGAATCAAAGGGCAAACCGTAAAACGCCGCCAGCCAGCGCTGCTTTGGCTGTGAGGTGTCCAAGCGTTTCACGGGGACGTTTGTCCTCCCGTTGGGCGGGGGCCGCCACGCACGCCGACGCAGGCTGCGTCGGCCACGGGAGGGACCGAAAATCGTGATTGGGGCGATTAACGTGAGTTTGCCGGTTGTGCCGATAATCATTCTGTCCGGTGGACCGACCGGTGGATCATGGATCAGGTTTCGTGAGATGAGGATCGGACGATGTTGCTGAATATTCGCCCCACTCTTCTGCTGGTTGCCCTCCTGGCGACCACACCGGTCATGGTCCAGTCCCCCGTGCGAGCGGCGGATGCCAATTGCTGTTGCCAGCAGTGCCAGCGCCCGGTGGCTCGCTGCTGCTGCCGCGCTCCGGCTCAAGCCGCGTTGCAACCGGTCGTCGAAACGCAATATGCCCAGCAGCCGGTGCTGCAACAGCGTGATGTGACGACCACGGAATACCGGCAGGAACCGGTCGTACAAAGCGTCCCCACAACGGTTTACGAAAACGTAACGGTGGATGAGGGGGGCTATCAGACGGTCTGGGTTCCCAAGCTGACGACCAAAGCGGTGGCTCGCACAGTCTACCAGAATCAGACCGCCTATCGCACGGTTCCCTATCAGGTGACACGGCGCGTCGCGGAGTGCGTTACACAGACCGTTCCCTACCAGACTGTGCGGTACGTCCCCTACGGATCGTCGCTGGCATACAGTTCGGTCCCAGGGACCGCAGTGGCAGTCGCTCCGTCCAGTTCCGCTCCATTGGCGGCGAACCCTCCCTTGAGCACTTCGAGCCTGGCCTACCGGGGCGCCGTGATTCCGGTTCCTGACCCCAAATACGCCACCCCCACGGCCATCGCCCCACGAAGAGTTCCCTCGTCCTCGGATTTGAACGCCGAAGATTCCATTCGCTCTGCGGACCGGAGTTCGGGACTGTTCGCCCCAGCCCCTTCGGCGGCGCAGGTCTGGCGGACCCCGCGAGGATCGCTGGTGCGGTAGTTTGCGGCGCGGTCATTCGCACTGCGGCGGCGGGCTCAACTTCGCGCGGTTTACCGCTTGCGGTAATCGAGCGGAGGTTTCTGTCCCGGACGGATGAGTGGGACGTACTTCTGGGCTCCCCGCCGGCGCTGCAACTCGGCTTTGGCTGCGTCCAAAATCCGCGGCTGCTGGAACAAGTCCCAGGCTGACGCGGCCAGGACGCGTGCGGCCAGATGCATCCCCTTGCGGCCCAGCGTCGTTCCTCCGGCGGCGCAGGCCTGCCAGGAATGGGACGGCGTTCCCGGCACCCAGCAGGCGCAGCTAAAACCGGTGGTCGGCACGACCCAGGAGACGTCCCCCACGTCGGTGGAGCCTTTCCCGACCTGGCCGCTCTGGTCGATGACGTCGCGAATGCTCTCCAAAGGGAGCGGCTCATCCAGCGACTCCTGCACACGAATGGCGAATTGTCGTTCCTCGTCGGAATACTCCAGCCGGTTGAGCGCCCGGAGATTGGCGAGCGTCACTTGCGCCAGCGCCGTGTTGGGGAGCAACTCGGCCGTCCCCCCCTGATAGTCGACCTCCAGTCGGGTCTCCGTCGCCAGGGCACCGGCTTGCGCACACAGTTCCAATCGGCGATAAACAGACTGCGCGGTCGCGGCGTTGGGATGTCGGACGTAGTAATACACCTCCGCAAATTCCGGCACGACATTGGGGGCCTCCCCGCCGGCAGTGATCACATGGTGGATCCGCGTCTGGTCGGGAGTATGCTCGCGCAACAATTCCGCCGCATGGTTGGTGATTTCCACTGCGTCGAGCGCCGAGCGACCCTGGTGGGGAGACCCGGCGGCATGTGCCGCTTTGCCATGAAATCGGAATTTGACGGCGATCCGTGCCATGGAAGACATATCCCCCGCCACGTTGCGGTGCGACGGATGCCAATGCAGCACCGCGTCGCAGTCGCGGAACAACCCCTCCCGCACCATGAAGACTTTGGCGGAACCGCCTTCTTCCGCGGGACAGCCGTAATACCGGATCGTCCCGCGGATCCCGCCCGACCTGATCTGCTCGGCCAAAGCCATTGCCGCCGATGCGGAGGCGACGCCGAACAGGTGGTGGCCACACGCGTGCCCCCAGGTTCCCGCGGCGCGCGGCTGCCGGTAGGGGACGGAATCCTGTGAAAGTCCCGGCAGGGCGTCGAATTCTCCCAGGATTCCAACCACCGGCGCGCCCGCTCCAAACGTGGCGGTAAACGCCGTGGGAATTCCCGCGACCTGTCGCTCCACGCGGAATCCGGCCTTTTCGAGCATGTCGGCCAACAGAGCGGACGACTTTTCCTCCTGATAGCCCGGCTCGGCCCAGTTCCAAATTTGCACCGCCGCGCTCCAGGCTTCGTCCTCTTGCTTTTTCAGCGACTCTTCCAGCGCTTCTTTTTGGGCAAACGCAACGTTCTCCCACGGCAGGCAGAAGAAGAACACCAAGGCGCACAGACAAGGTCGCGGAAGAGTCATCATGGGACGGAATCTCAGAGGGTCGCGAGGCAGATTGGCCGGATCCTTGGCGTGGTCCATGCTATCGAAATCGACGGCGTGCTGCATGCGTTCCACGGGCGATCATGCCTGCGATGCCGATCCGCCGATCCGGCTGCCGCCCGTCGATTTGTTGCGTCGCGGCTGGTTCACGCCTATAACTGCTGGCCAGGCGGAGTTGAACTTTCTCGCAAGGAGTTTCCATGGTCGTCTCTCGAGTGGGTCGGCGGGTGGGCTGGGCACTGCTTCCCGCGGCGCTGGTGACCGCGTCGGTAATGGTCGGGGGGTCGGCTGGTTTCGTGGCGAGACTGGGGCTGGCTCAGGAGCAAGAGGCCACGTCCCCCCGCCTGGAGCGCATCCGCGCCGCCTCGATGCCCAGCATCACCAAACCAGTGCTGTTCGACACCCCCGAGGCGGATGCGATCTGTTCGGCTTTGGAAGTCTTTCCACCCGACAATCCGTGGAATATCCCGGTTGAGGATTGGCCGAAGCATCCGCAGTCGAAGGCGATCGTCGCCTCGATCGGAGCCGATAAACCGCTGCGGTACAATGCCGACATGGCCTTCGTGCTCGTTCCCCCCGACCAGCCGAAAATCCCGGTGCGGATCGTCGATTACCCGGCGGAGTCGGACAAAGGGCCGTTTCCCGTTCCGGAGGAAACCCCGATCGAAGGCTGGCCCTTGTCGTATCGGGTCTCCGGGACCAAACTCAAAGCGACGCTGGATGACGTGCAGCGCGACATGCTCAAGGAGAACGGGGACCGCCATGCGATCGTCGTCGATCCGACGCGGCGATTGCTGTATGAGTTCTACCAGATGAAAAAGACAAATGCCGGGTGGCAGGCGGCGCAGTCGTCTGTGTTTGATCTCTCCACCAACCGCCTGCGGCCGGACGGCTGGACCTCAGCCGACGCGGCCGGATTGCCGATTTTTCCGGCCGTCGTGCGTCACGACGAATTGGCGCGGGGGGTCATCGATCATGCCTTGCGGGTGACGGTCAAAATGTCGCGCCGCGCATACGTCTATCCCGCCACGCACTTTGCCAGCCGCCACAAGGAAGCGCATTTGCCCCGGATGGGAGAGCGGATTCGCCTGCGAAAGGACTTTGACATCAGCGGATTCACACCCAACGTGCAGGCGATCCTGATTGCCCTTAAGCGGTATGGGATGCTGGTGGCGGACAATGGGATGGACTGGGCCATTTCCGTCACCCCGGACGCCCGGATTCCCGAAATGCACGCGGAATTCCGTCGCGTCAAAGGCGCCGACTTCGAGGTCGTGACTCCGCCGCGCGGCTACAAACCGCCGACCGAGTGACTCACACCAATTCCGGGATCGGGCGGCCCCCTTCGACGACGATCGGCGTCGGCCGTCCTTGCGGGCTGATCCAGTGGTTGGCGAGGTCGATTCCCAAGTGGCGGAACACGGTCGCCGCCAGATCCTGCGGACGAACCAAACCCTCCTTCACGTCGTAGCCGCGCGCGTCAGTGCTGCCGACCGCCTGACCGTGTCGCAGTCCACCGCCAGCCATCAGCAGCGACATCACATTCGTCCAATGGTCCCGGCCGGCGTCTTTGTTCATCACCGGAGAACGGCCGAATTCCCCCATCATCAGCACCAGCGTGTCGTCCAGCAATCCGCGCTGCTCCAGGTCAAGCACCAGGCCGTGAATGGCCCGGTCGACATGCGGCAACAGCGGGGTAAGTCCCTTCTGAATCCCGCCCCAGGGAGGGACATTGTCCCCGTGGTGGTCGAAATAACCCCACGCGCCACTCACCAGGACGAACGTCGAGCCCGCTTCGACCAGCCGCCGCGCGAGAATGGCCTTTTCTCCGATGCTGTTTCGGCCATAGGCGTCGCGAGTGGCGTCGGATTCGCGGCTCATGTCGAAGGCCTGCTGGACGTGTCCCCCCAAGACCATCTCAAACGCCCGGCGATTGTACCGGTCGAGCTTGTCCAGCACGTGATCGCGATCCAGATCGCGCCGGAGGCGATCAAACTGTTGCCGCAGCCCCTCGCGATCCTGCAGTCGATCGACCTGAACTCCCGCGGGGAGACCGAATCGTCCCACCAGTTCCAACCCTTTGACGGGGGCGTGGGGAGCCCCCATCTGTCCGGCCTCCCAGACGTCGGCGGCCCAGGCTGGCGCCAATCCGACAAATGCCGGCATGTCCGGATGATTGGCGCCGCGGAACTTGGAAACGATGGATCCCATCGAAGGGTAGCCACCTCCGTCCTTGCCGTCGTCCGTTCGACGTGCCAGCGGATTCCCCGCCTGCATGGTGATGGGGGTGTGGTTGCTGGCTTTGCAATCGACGGCCCGCAGCAACGAGAGCTTGTCGGCGATGGCCGCTTGCAGGGGAAGGTGTTCGCACACCTGAATCCCCGGCACCCGAGTGTTGATTGTCTGGTAAGGACCGCGAATTTCAGCGGGGGCATCGGGTTTGTGATACCACATGTCGATGTGGCTGGGCCCTCCCGACAACCAGAACAGAATGACCGCTTTGCGTGTGGGGACGCCCCCCGTTCTCGGAACCTCGTCACGGGCCTGCGCCAGTTGAGCGAGCGACAGTCCTCCGATTCCAGCCAGGCCGGTCTGCAAAAACCAGCGCCGCGAACCCACCCGGATCAAATCGCGACTGGCCGGATGCACAGGCAGTTGTTTTCGCACCTCGGCATAGACTGCGGCATGTGAAGTTGAACTGCTCATCAGCGATTTCCTCAGGCTGGGAGTCATTCAGTCGTTCGGCGAGCAACGGAAATTGGAATCGTCACACACCTTACAGAGGATAGCGTACACGGATCAACATCGATTGAAAAGTTCATGTTTGGGGAGCGTGGCCGCAGTCGATCGCCGCAGACCCCCCAGACTCGCACGGCAACTCATGCTTCCTTGTCTTCCTGTAAGGAAATGACGTTCAAACTTTTGGAGCAGAATGCCGAAAGTAGGGAATAGCCGGGTGACCGGTGCCCCATGCCAGATGATGCCACCAGGAGCGACGCAACCCGATGAAACCAGCCACCCTACCGACGGAATCCCCACTTCGCCAACCCAGAATTCCCCGGATCGAGGAGAACTCCTGGACCGAACAGGCGGATAAAGAACTGGCGATCGCCCGACTGCTGGTGGAGTTTGGACAGGCGGATCGGGCCCGGCGCCGGTTGGAACGGCTGGCTGGGAGGCTGTCGAAAAGCTCCGCAGGTCGACGTGTGGCAACGCTTCTGAAGGAGACGTTCAATCCCGTCGAGAGAGCGTGTGGCATGGCGTCCGCATCTGACAGCCGCGCGCTCCGAACGACCCGCCACGAGGTTCTCGCGCAGGGCCGAGCGGCGTAGCGTGCGGCGTGCGTCCGAAACAACCGCGACAGAGCGTCCCTTCACCATTCGCCGCTGGTTCCGAAATCTCGCGTCTTGAGCAACCGCTCCGCGAGAGCTGTTGCCAGCCGCACGAAGTCCTCTGAGCTCTGAGGCGCGTCGCCAAAACTGGATTTGAGAGTCGGCGGACGGTTGCGCTCTTCGGGGAGCGCCAGGACGCGCAGCGTGACCAGATCGTAGACGCCGTAGACGACGCGGATCGACGTGCTCCCCAGCGACTGCACCTCGCGGTGCAAGTCAAACGCCGTGACGGCCGCATTGAGATACACAGCCGCTTCGATCAGGCAATCGCGGTAGTTTTCGATCTGTTCGACGTGTTCCCCGCCAATGGTCCGCAGGCTGTTGGCGGCGCCGCGGACGGCGATCTGAATGCGGTCGATCAATGATCGCAGGGGGTGCGTGAAGGCGATGTCCAGAAAGTTCTTGGGAGTCAGATACGCATCGACGGCCGCCGTGACGGCGCCGCACCCGCTGTGTCCCAGGACAACGACGACTTTCAGGCTACTGCTGAGATGCCGGACGGCGTAATCGATGCTCCCCAGGCACTCCGTCCCGAGCACATTTCCGGCAATCCGTACGACAAACAAATCGTTGAACGACTGGTCAAAAATTGCCTCGGTCGGCGCGCGGGCGTCAGAGCACCCCAGCACCAGACCAAACGGGGCTTGCAGGGGAGAGGCGCCGGGAAACAGCGGCAGCCCCAGCGAGAGAGGGCATTTGGGAATGACCACCGGCGGCTCCGAGGAGGAGCCGAACAGCTTCTCCTGCATCTGCCGCGCCATGGCGACAAAGTCTTCATTTCCTCGCTGCAGCGTCTGGATGGCGGAATCGGCATCGTCAATGCCGGAATGGCCGATGGGCTGAAACGGGTCGTAACGATAGATCACATCCATGGTGGGGATGATAGCGGTCGGTGGGGGCTGGTGCAAAAGAAAACAGGCCCGCTTTTCGAAAAAAGCGGGCCTGTCGCGAATCAACCAACAGATCTCGCCACCGTTCCCGTGCCGAGACCACAGACCGCGGCGCCATCCCTGGCGTCGTCCGGAAAGGACCTGCGCGGTCCTGCACGGGAAGCGTGGCGGGACAGACTAGGCGAGCTGCTTGCGCCGTCCGACCAGAGTGCGAATGCGTTCCGCGAGGAGCGCCGTGTCGAACGGTTTGCGGAACGTCTCGTTGAAGACCGAGCGGTCGAATCCGCTGGCATTGTCTTCGTCGCTCAGGAGTCCGACCAGGACCGTTTCCAGATACTCCGTGTTCCGGCGGAGGTTCTGGGCGATCATGACCGCCTCGTTGCGGCCCATCATGAAGTCGATGACCACGCAATCGGGGTGGAGCGACTCAGCCTGAATGCCGGCTTCGAAGCCGCTGTTGGCGAAGTCGAGTTTGAACGTGTCGGCGTTCATTTGTTCCTTGAGCCCGTTTCGAATCAGGCTTTCGGCGCCGACAATCAGAATCTTGCCGACCGCTTCATCCTCGAGTTCCCCGAGCGGCATGCCGTGTTCCTTGAGGAACCGGATGAGATGCTCGCGAGGAATGCGGCGGTCCTGCGAACCGGGAATTCGATAGCCACGCAATCGTCCAGAATCGAACCATTTGCTGACGGTGCGGGGCGCGACTTTACAGATCTTAGCTACCTGTCCAGTAGTAAAGATCGTTTTCATAGCGGGCTCTCCAGTGACATAACTGTCAATTCAGGCAGAGGGATGCGGGCCCTCTGGAGGCTGCTTCTACCACGGCGGCTGGCGTTCCGTGCCGAGTGGTCCCTTTGGCGAACCACCGTGGTCTTGGGTCGAAGCAGGTCTCGGGTTTGAAAGACGGCTGTTGGTTTGTCGCCTCAGCGGTCTGTCGCCCAACGTAGGCGAGGATCGTGCGGGAAATTACGAAAAGCAAAAAAGCAATCCCTTGACGCGTGGAGGTCTCCCGTGGAAAAGGTCGCGCGACAGCCGACCTTTCGCTGGGTGATGCTCCGGTTCCGAGAGGGGCAACCGGGCGCCGGAAATGACCGACCCACCGGCCGCGGGGCCGGGTTGTGTCGATCGAATTGGCAAGTTCCCCCTCCAACGCTTCTGAGCTGCCAATCGTCGAATGCACCAATCGCAGGGCGTGCATCCCTTCCGAGTTTTTCTTCCAGCTCTTTAGCGTCTAACGTATAGTTTCGATCCGCGGGGCTTGCCGACTTTAGGCTCTTTGGCACGAACTCGGTTCGTACCATGGGAGTTCCGTCAAAATCTGACCCGTTCGATACGCTCTTCCGGATTCGACATGTCGGCTATAAGATGCGTTTCGCAAACAGGTTGCGCAAAAAGCGCACCCACAGAGAGATTCGGGACCGGCGTCGCGACACGTCAATTCCCACCGAACGCTATTGCGGAACTGATGGTGACCTCCACGCACGGCTTGTTGTAGAATGCTCTTCTCAATGGATTGCTTCTGATTGGTTTCGACGCAGAGGGAGTGGAACGAAATGCGCCCAGGAAGTGGATTGGCGGTCTGGTTCGTAGGGATGACGCTGGCGTCGGCAGGCCAGCCAGTGGCACACGCGGCGGAAGTCACGCTGGCCGATGCGCTCGGCCAAAAACCGCGCCAGCCCGATGTCGAGTACGACATCCCCGATCCGAAAACGCACAAACAGTGCAAGATTAACGTCGTCGCCGACGGGAAGGATCAAAAGGGATCGGGCTGGATTGTCACCGGCCCTGGGGGGCAGGTTCTGCGCCGCTTCATGGACACCAATGGTGACGGCATCGTCGATCAGTACAGCTACTATCGGAACGGGCTGGAGGTGTATCGCGACATCGACTCCAATGCGAACAACAAGATTGATCAGAGCCGCTGGCTCAATCTGGGAGGGATGCGCTGGGGAATTGATGCGAACGAAGACGGGAAGATCGACCAGTGGAAGTTGATCTCTGCTGAAGAGGTCAGCCGCATTGCCGTCCGCGCCCTGGTCACGCAAGATGCATCGCTGCTGACCCCCTTGCTCATCACCCGCGACGACCTCAAACAACTGGGGATCAAAGGGGGACTGGATGCGAAATTGCTCGCAGCGGTCGCCGACCCGGCCGCCAAGCTGAAAAAGAACGTCACCGGATCCAAGTTGATCCACGCCAAGACGGTCTGGTTGCGGTTTGATGCCTCTCCCCCGGCGGTCATTCCGGCAGACGCCTACAAGACCAGAGACGACCTGCAGGTCTACGAGAATGCCATGGCCATGGTCGATGCGGGCAACCCGCAACAGCCGGGGCTGGTCAATGTCGGCGAATTGCTCCGGGTGGGAGACATTTGGAAATTGACCGGGCTTCCCCAGCCCATTGAAGGAAAGCAGACTGAACTCTCCCCGGGTTTAGTGATGTTCCACATTCTCGGGGTTGGTCCGGGAGAGACCCCCACATCCCTCCCGCAGGACATCTCGCCCAAGACGCAGGAGCTGGTGGAGCGGCTCAAGAAGCTGCTGGACGCTCCCCCGGCACCCAATGCGGCCAAAGCTGCCTTCGACAAATACTACAAGCAGGTGGAAACGGTCCTGGTCGAGCTGGTGAACGAATCCAAAAAGGAGGAGGAACGCAGCCAATGGCTGCGCCAGCTTTTGGACACGCTGGCGGCGGCGGTGCAGTCGGGTCAGTATCCGGGGGGAGTGGAACGGCTGAAGCAGCTTGAGTCCGACATCAAGTCCGCGTCCCCCAAATCGGTCCTGATTCCGTATGCCCGGTATCGGCGATTGCTGGCCGCCTACACGCTGGCGGTTCAGGAAAGCAAGGGAAAAGTCGAAACGCAGCAAAAGGTCCACGAGCAATGGCTGGCGGACCTGGAGGAGTTCCTGGACGATCACCCCAAATCGGAAGACGCGCCAGACGCGGGGATGCAATTGGCCAATGCGCTGGAGTTTGCCGCCAAGCCAGAGCAGGCTCGAAAGTGGTATCAGCAGATCGCCACCGACTTTTCCGACTCTCCAGCAGGGGCCAAAGCGCGGGGCGCGACGCACCGCATCGATCTGACAGGAAAACCGCTGGTTCTCTCCGGGGCCTCCTTGGGTGGCAAAGGACCGATCGACGTCAAGCAGTTCCGCGGGAAAATCCTGCTCGTGACCTTTTGGGACACGCACAGCCAGTTGTTTGCCGAAGAACTGCCGCAACTCAAGCAGCTCTATGATCAGTATCACGATCGGGGATTCGAAGCCCTGGGAGTCAATTTGGACCTGGTTCCCGGCGAGATCGCGCCGTACTTGATGAAGCACCAGCTCAAGTGGCCGCAAATTCATGAAGCCGGCGGGCTCGACAGTCCTCCGGCGCGCGCCTTTGGCATCATCTCGCTCCCCACGATGTTTCTGGTGGATGCGGAAGGGAACGTGACGCATCGCAGCGCGACGGTCAACGACATCAAAGACGCGCTGCAGGCGGCGTACGACAAGAACTAGGCCGTTATGGCTCAGAGTGGTCCCCTGAAGTGCGCACCGACCAGGCCCAGACCGGCTCCTGGCATGGCCATCCCGCCGCGCGGGCGATACAACGGAGCCATCTCCCCTCGGCCTGTTCCGGCCAAGGATTTTCATTGGACCCTCCACCGTCATCGCCGACAGTCGCCTGGCCATGCCTTTCAGCCGCCTACTGAACCGTTTCAAGCGTCAGGTTAAAGGAGTCGTCAAGCAGGCCATCATTCGGCATCACCGAAACAGCGGCGCCGTGCTGTTCAGCGACACCACGCTGCGCGACGGAGAGCAGATGCCCGGCGCGACGCTTGAGCCGCAAGACAAGCTCCGAATCGCGCTGGCGCTCGAGGAGGCGGGAGTCCACTCGCTCGATGCGGGGTTTGCCGCGTCGTCCCGCAGCGAAGTCCTGGCCATTCAGCAGATGGTCGGGGTCGTGAAAAAGCCGGTGCTCACCTCGCTGTGCCGCACCGTCCGCTCCGACATCGACGCCGCCGAAGAAGCGCTCGCGGGCAATCCCTCGCACAAGCGCGGCGTGAGTCTGTTTCTGGGAACCAGTCCCACCCATCGGGAACACAAGCTGCAAAAGAGCCCGGCCCAGATTCTCTCCCTGATCACCCAGACGGTGCAATACGCGGCTGAAAAATTCGACATCGTGGCCTTCAGCCCCGAGGATGCCAGCCGCACCGAATTGCCGTTTCTCACGGAAGTGTACCGCGAAGCGATTGCCGCCGGCGCGACGACGATCGGATTCCCGGACACGGTCGGAATTCTGACTCCGGAAAAATCCCGAACGTTCATCCGCCACATTCAGGACACCGTTCCCGGCATCGAAAAGGTGTTGCTGGCGGTGCATTACCACAACGATCTGGGATTGGCCGTGGCGAATACGCTGGCGTCGATTGAGGAAGGGGCCAACGTCGTGCAATGCACGGTGAACGGGATCGGCGAACGGGCGGGGAACGCCTGTCTGGAGGAAGTCGCGGTAGCACTGACTCTTCACCAGGACCAGTACGGCCGCGAGGCGCAAATCGACACCACCAAATTGGTCGCGCTCAGTCACCTGGTCGCTGAGTTGACCGGCATTCGTCTGGCCCCGAACAAACCGATTTCCGGTCGGACGATCTTCGCGACCGAAGCCGGGATCCACCAGGATGGACTCTTGAAGAACCTCGACACCTATCTGCCGTTTCGCCCGGAACTGGTCGGCGCCCAGGGGGTCGAATTCGTCCTGGGGCGCCACAGCGGCCGCCGGGCTGTGGTCCACCGGCTGGAGCAACTGGGGCTTTCAGCGACCGAGGAACTGGTCGAGCGCATCCTGGAAGAGATCAAACAATCGCCCAAGGGAACGCTGATCGACGAATCCCGGCTGCGCGCCTGGACCGCCTGTAGGGAACCCCTCACCTGATAGATTGGCTACCCAGAGGGGACCGCGGCGAAGCGGGCTGGGCGGCCATAATGACAATCGTACTGAGCGATTGAGCGATCGGTGGGCTTCCTCTTCATTTGACTCGCAGGCACACGCCCCCATATGATGAATCAGGTTAGAGGATGTCCGGTATCATTCAGAAATCGGTTACTTGGGAACGACAACCACCAGTCATCGAGAACGAGCGAAAGGTCGCCAGTGGCGGCGCAGCCGCGCATTGCGTGGGCTCTTGGTACGTTTCCTGCTTTTGTTTTCCGTCTGGCATGCGCCGATCCCAATCATTCATGCCCACGATCTCACAGGACCGGAGGTCAATCTTCGGGCGACGTTGCGGCGGCACGTCGAGGAATTCCATTCCCTTGACCTCGACTTGGGAATCGTCCGCATGGGTGTTCATGCCCATTTGATCCTTCCCTGGAACCCTGCGGGACTTCCGTCTCATCTCCCCATCGGACCAGAAATGTTGTCGGCTGATGAGGCCGGGCTTTTTCCCTCGACTGATCCCCCAACTGCGACGGCGGCCAGTGGTTTTGGCGGCCCCACCTGGATTCAGCCTTGGGCCGATGGCTGTCGATGGCAGTTCCATTGCCGTGGAATCGGACAAGTGCTGTCGCGTAGCCGGCGTTTCTTTGAGTCGTATGGCTCCGCCATTTCGATTTCCGACCTGATCTGCGTTCGGGTGTGTTGAGTCGCGTCGATTGCGGCGCGACATTCAGATTCAGATCACCCACTTGAGGCGGCAGTGACCTGAAGGGGACTTGGCAAACCAGGTCGCTGGTTGGCCAGCCCCGTCCACCCGCCCGACTGGCCGGGCGGTGCTCAAACAGTGTCTGGCTGTTGCTGAATCTCGGCGTGCTGAAATCCCAGTGACCTGAACACCGTTCACCGTGGCGGAATCTGCCCGATGTTCGCCAGGCTCAGGGTCAACTGCCCCTCCAGGCTGAAGCATGTTTGGAAACGTCTCATGATGTTCCGGGTTGCCTCCCCTCCTGAATTCGTCCGTGATGCCATGAATACACGCCTCTCCTGGAAGTTTGTGGTCAGTGCGACCCTGGCAATCGGGGTATTGGTCGTTTGGTGGCTAACGCGCGATGGACGCTCGTCGTCCCTGACGGAGCCAGTCGCAGCAACGCAATCGGAAGACTCGCCTGGTTCCCGAGTGATCCTGTCCAAGGAGTCTGGGGCTTCCGCCGGCGTTCAGACGGTCGCCGTCGCACGGCGGATGCTGCAGTCGACGCTGACCGTTCCGGGACGGATTGCCTACAACGGAGCGCACCGCGTTGAAGTCAAATCGTCGGTCGACGTGGTCATTCGCGAGGTGCTGGTGAAACCCGGAGATGCAGTGCAAATTGGAACCCGGCTAGCGGTTCTCGACAGTCCCGAAATCGGGCTGGTGCGGGCCGAAGTCGAACGCAACAAGGCCGAACTGCGGATTGCCAATCAGGCGGCGGAATGGGTCGAGCAAATGTCCACCAATCTGGCGGATCTGCTGAGCGCCTTGCAAAAACATCCTCAAGTCAAGACGGTTGAGGAGGACTTTGACGGGCGCCCACTGGGCGATCACCGACAACAGATCGTGTCCGCCTATTCCCGGTACGTTCTGGCCGATGAACTTTGGGAGGATGTGCAGCCTCTGGTGGCGAAAGGATCGGTTTCGTCCCAGGTGGCCAAACAACGCGACGCTGACCGACAAGTCGCCAAGGAGAGTTTCCTGTCTGTCTGTGAACAGTCTCAATTTGAGGCGCGGCAGGCTCGTGACAAGGCGCGGTCCAACCGGGACTACGCCCGACGGCTCGTCGCGGTCAGCCACCAGAGGCTGCGGTCGCTGCTGGGGGCCTTTGTCGAAATCGATGATCGCCAGGAGGATGACTCGCCGGAAGGGGAGGAACTGACGCGGTTTTACCTGGTCGCACCCTTTGAAGGGACGGTCGAGCAGCGGCTGGTTTCTGAGGCGCAACGCCTGGCGGCCGGCACTCCGGCGTTTGTCGTCGCCGATACCAGAACATTGTGGGTTGCAGCCGAGATTCGCGAACGGGACTGGCAGGCCCTGTCCGTGGGCGCTGCGGATGTGCTGCGCGTCCGCGTCCCGGCGGTTGGCGGAGACCGTAAACTGGAGGCGCTTGTGGATTACGTGGGACGAGAAGTCAATCACGACACTCGGGCCGTCCCGCTCATCGCGGAGATTGACAACCGGCAGCACCTGCTCAAGCCGGGGATGTTTGCTTGGATCACGATTCCCGCCTCGGCTTCAACCATGGCGCTGTGCGTTCCCACCTCGGCGTTGCAATCGCATGACGGTCGCAGCTTTGTGTTTGTCCAGGAGTCCCCGCTGACGTTTGTGAGGGTCGACGTCACTTTGGGAATGCGCACTCGCGACTGGATCGAGATCGAGAAGGGGCTGACCGCAGGGCAGCAGGTGGTCGCCTCGGGAAGTTTTCTGTTGAAGTCCGAACTGTTGCTCAAGCAGGGCGAAGATTGAACCGTCCATTCGAACCGCCCTGCGCCACCGCACACGATGGCGCGTGCGTTGGTACAGGCAAAGCACTCAACCATGCTCACATCACTGATCAAGCTGTCGATCGAAAATCGTTTTCTGGTGCTGGTCCTGACCGGATTGATGGCGGCCGGAGGGATGTATTCAGCATGGCATTTGCCGATCGATGCGGTCCCGGACATGACGAATACCCAGGTGACAGTCATCACTTCGGCCGGAGCGCTGGCGCCGCTGGAAGTCGAACGCCTGGTGACTTATCCGGTGGAGTGGACGATGGGCGGACTCCCCCGGCTGGAGCAGTTGCGGAGTACTTCGCAATTTGGGCTGTCGGTGGTGACGATTGTGTTCGAGGATGGAACGGACATCTATTGGGCTCGCAATCTGGTAAGTCAGCGACTGCTGACGGCAAAAAACCAGATTCCGTCGGGCTATGGAGACCCGGAGATCGGTCCCCTGGCCACGGCTCTGGGAGAAGTGCTGCAATTCGAGGTCCAGGGGGAAGGCTACACTCCCATGCAATTGCGCACGATTCTCGATTGGGACATCGCGCCGCAGTTGCGCTCCGTCAAGGGGGTCACCGACATCAACGTGCATGGCGGGTTTTACAAGAGTTTCGAGGTTCGGCCCGAGCCGGAACGGTTGGCCTCTCTCGATCTGGCCATGGAGGACATCTTCGCCGCCCTCGAACAGAACAACCTGACAGCCGGTGGCGGATACGTAGAACACAATGACGAGCGGCGGTTTATCCGCGGGCAGGCCCTGTTGCAATCGGTCGAGCAGATCGAGCAGGTCGTGCTCCGCTCGGAACCCAACAGCGCGCCGCTGCTCATCCGCGATGTCGCCCAGGTCGTCGTCACCCCCCTGGTGCGACAGGGGGCCGCAACGCGAGACGGCCGGGGAGAGGTCGTCACGGGAATGGTGATGATGCTCTTTGGTGAAAACTCTCGCGAAACGGTCCGCGGCGCCAAAGCCCGTCTGGCTGAAATCAGCCAGTCGCTTCCCCGAGGAGTGACGATCGAATTGTTGTACGACCGAGCCTCACTCATCGACCGCACGCTGCACACCGTGCTCAAAAACCTGGTCGAAGGGGGAACGCTGGTCGTCGTTATCCTGCTGTTCATGCTGGGCAGCTTGCGCGCGGGAATCATCGTCGCCCTGGCGATTCCGCTCTCCATGCTGTTTGCCGCCAATCTGATGGCGGCGACGGGCATAACTGCCAGTTTGATGAGCCTGGGGGCGATCGACTTTGGACTGATCGTCGACAGCTCCGTCATTATGATCGAGAACTGCATTCGCCGCCTGTCACACAGTCATGTCCCGGCCGCCCACGAAGAGGTGATTCTGGACGCGGCGGTCGAGGTGCGCAAACCGACCATGTTCGGTGAACTGATCATTTCCGTGGTGTATTTGCCGGTGCTGCTATTGCAGGGGACCGAGGGTAAGCTGTTCCGCCCGATGGCCTGGACCGTGCTGTTTGCGCTGGCCGGATCGCTCATTCTGTCGCTGACCCTGATGCCGGTCCTGGCGACCCTCGGATTGCCCCGTCGTATGAGCGAAAAAGAGAGTTGGTTGATCCGCGTTCTGAAACGGTGGTATACGCCGGTGCTGGAGCGCGTCATTCACCACGCTCCGTTGACGATTGCCGTCACGTTGGGGCTGGTCGCCGTCAGCGTTCCTGTAGGACTGCGTTTGGGGGCGGAGTTCATGCCGCGGTTGGAGGAAGGGGACATTCTGGTGGAGATGGTGCGGCTGCCTACGGCGACCCTCGAAGACTCCGAGACGCTGACAGCCCAAGTGGAAAAACTCCTGCTCACCCTTCCCGAGGTGCGGACGGTGTTCTGCAAAACCGGGCGACCGGAGATCGCCTCAGACGTTATGGGAGTCCACCAGACTGACGTTTGGGTGATGTTGCGTCCTGAGGCAACGTGGCCGGAACACAAGTCCCGTGATCGACTGATCGAAGAAATGTCAGACCTGTTGAAAGACCGGATCGCCGGGGCGCTGTTCGGATTTTCACAACCCATTGAAATGCGCGTCAATGAACTGGTGGCCGGGGTGAAGGCCGACGTGGCGGTCCAGTTGTATGGGGACGATTTGGATCTCCTGGCTCAGAAAGGCAAAGAGATCGAACGGGTGCTGCGCAGCATTTCGGGAGCGCAGGATGTGAAGGCCAGCTATCAGGCCAACCTGTCAACTCTGGGGGTCTATGTCCGTCCGGACCGTCTGGCACTGTACGGAATCAGCTCGCGGCAGGTGATGGATGCCGTCGCCACGCTGGGTGGTCGGCATTGCGGACAGGTCTTTGAGGGACGGATGCGGTTTCCGATTGTCGTACGGCTCCCGCAGGCCTGGCGCGAGCGCGTCGACATGCTGGAACAGGTGCCTGTTGCCCGATCGGGAGGCCTTTCGATTCCCCTGGGAGAACTGGCTGACCTGAAATTTGAAGATGTTCCGCCCAATATCGATCACGAACGGACTCGGCGCCGCACCTTTGTCATGGCCAACGTCCGGGATCGCGACATTGCCAGTTTTGTTCAGGAAGCGCGCACCGCCATTTCGCAGCAAGTGCCCCTGCCGACCGGATATCTGATCCAATGGGGCGGAAACTTCGAGCACCTGCAGACCGCGAGCCTGCGGCTGGCGCTGATCACTCCCCTGGTGCTCCTGCTGATTTTCCTGCTGCTGTATACGTCCGTGCATTCGGTTTCGCTGGCGACGTTGATCTTCCTCGCCGTTCCGATGGCGGCGTCTGGAGGGATTTATGCGCTGGCCCTGCGTGGCATGCCGTTCAGCATTTCGGCGGGGGTTGGTTTCATCGCCCTGTTCGGTGTGGCGGTGCTCAATGGCCTGGTGTGGGTGAGTGGGGCGGAACATTTGCGGGCCGAAGGGATGCCGCCGGTCGAGGTTGCGGAACGAACGGCCCTTGTCCGACTGAGGCCCGTCCTGATGACCGCGATGGTTGCCAGTTTCGGTTTCATTCCGATGGCCCTGTCCAGCAACCCTGGTGCCGAAATCCAGCGCCCGCTGGCTACTGTTGTGATCGGGGGATTGGTCACCTCCACACTCCTGACGACATTGGTGCTGCCGACGATCTATCCGTGGTTTTGCGCGACAGAAGAGAAGCGGGTGTGAACGAGGCGTTCCGAGCAATGCAGGTTGGAAATTTCGCCTCCGGAGCGATGAAGCGCCCGCTCGCCGACTTGACCGGGATCTGTGTTCTGATGGATCATTGGCTGAGCGTGGCGTGTGTTGCCTGACCATGGTGCAACTCTTGTTCGTTCATTGGCCCCCTGTGACGTCCGCGTTCCTGTCGAGTTTGGCCCTGCCGTAGAGGGGACGGCGGTCACGAATGACTGAGCATGTTGCAACGTGGGCTCCAATTGGTTCGCGAATAAGGATCCGGAATGCGTGGTCGCATGCGGTTGTTGGTCGGTGGAGCGCTGGCTCTGATGTGCTGGCTTTGGACGTTCGTTGCCGCCTTTGGCTCGGACAGCGACGCGGACCGATACCAGCGTCAGATCGAGCCGGTGCTGGTGGAGTTTTGTTACGGCTGCCACGGAGATGGAATGCGCAAGGGGGGCGTGTCGCTGGACCAATTTGCCTCGCGCGAGGCGCTTCTGGCGGATCGGGAGTTGTGGGGAAAAGTTTTGAAAAACGTCCGTGCCGGAATTATGCCACCGGCGGGCGCTCCCCGTCTCGAAGCGCAGCAGATTCACTGGTTGGCCGAGTGGATCAAGCGCGACGTGTTTCAAATTGATCCGCAACATCCCGACCCAGGGCGCGTGACGATTCGTCGGCTCAACCGCGAGGAATATCGCAACACGATTCGCGATTTGATGGGAATCGACTTTCGGGTCGATGAGGAGTTTCCCCCGGACGATACCGGGTATGGCTTCGACAACATTGGCGACGTTCTGTCCGTGTCCCCCTTGCTGCTTGAGAAGTACCTGCAGGCCGCGGAGTCAATTGTCGATTCCGCCGTGCCGCTTCGGCCGCGCGTGGTGCGGGAGCAGCGGATCGCCGGTGACAAATTCATGGGGGGGGACGACGGAGCACGAACGGGGGAGCGCGTGTCGTTCTATGAATCCGCGCGGCTGGGACACTCGATCTCCGTCGACAAACGGGGGGATTTTCGATTGATCCTGGAAGTCGCCGTGGCGGGGGAATTTGACTTTGATCCGGGACGGAATCGGATGCGGTTTCTGGTCGATGGCGAGGAGTTGCTTCAGCAGGAATTCGGGTGGCACAATTTCAAGCGGTTTGAACTCCCGGTCCACGCGGCCTGGGAAGCGGGAGACCACCGGCTCGAATTGCAGATCGAGCCTCTGACGCCCAAAGAACAGAAAAAGAACTCGCTGGAGATGCGCTTGATCGCGGTTCGAGTTCAAGGGCCGCTCGACCCGGCGGATTGGGCGCCAAGCGCCAATTACGACCGGTTTTTCTCCCGGTCGGAACCTCCCGCGGACGAGTCGGAGCGACTCGAATACGCGCGGCACATTCTGACGGACTTTGCGCGACGCGCTTATCGCCGTCCGGCCGAGGCAGCACACATCGAGAGGTTGACCCGGATTGCCGAGGGGGTGTTTAGCCGCCCCGAACAGCGCTTTGAACAAGGGATCGCTCAGGCAATGACGGCGGTGCTGTCATCGCCACGATTCCTGTTTCGCCTGGAACAGGTCGCCCCCCTCCCGACCGACGGGGGATTTGCCGCGGTCGATGACTACGCTCTGGCCTCACGACTCTCGTACTTTCTCTGGTCGTCGATGCCCGACGACGAGTTATTCCGACTGGCGGAATTGGGACTGGTGCGGGAACGACTAGGTCCGCAAGTCCGGCGGATGATCGCCGATTCGCGGTCGGACGCGCTGGTTGAGAATTTTGTCGGCCAATGGCTGCAGACGCGCGACGTGGAGACGATCGCCGTGAATCCGCGGGCTGTGCTGCGCCGCGAGGGGCGCGAAGGGAAGGGGGACGGGCTGGATCGGGAATTGCGCCGGGCCCTGCGACGCGAGACGGAAATGTACTTCGCCCACATTTTGCGGGAGAATCGCAGTCTGCTGGAGTTGCTGGAAAGCAACTACACGTTTGCCAACGAACGGCTGGCGAAACACTATGATCTTCCGGGAGTCGAAGGGAGGCGCTGGCGACAGGTCACTTTTGCACCCGACAGTCCGCGGGGTGGCGTCCTCACTCACGGCTCGGTGCTGGTGATCACCTCCAATCCCACGCGCACGTCGCCGGTCAAACGGGGACAGTTCATTCTGGAGAATGTGCTGGGAACACCCGCTCCTCCCCCTCCGGCTGCGGTCCCGGAGTTGGAGGCGGCAGAAAAGAAGTTTCAGGGACGCGAACCGACATTGCGTGAAACGCTGGAACTGCATCGCAACCAACCGTTGTGTCACGCCTGCCATGCGCGGATGGATCCGCTCGGGTTGGCGCTGGAGAATTTCAACGCGCTGGGGATGTGGCGCGACTCCGAACGCGGGCAGCCCATCGATCCCCGCGGTCAATTGGCCACTGGCGAAACGTTTGAGGGGGTCCGGGAATTGAAGCACATTCTGACCCACGAGCGGCGCACCGATTTCTACCGCTGCTTCACCGAGAAACTCCTGACTTATGCCCTGGGGCGGGGGCTGGAGGACTACGACGTGCAGACGGTCGACGACATTGTCGAGCGACTGGAGCGCGAAGGCGGGGCGTTTTCCACGCTGCTGCAGGGGATCGTCGAATCGGCGCCGTTTTTGAAACGGCGATGAGCGTGCCGCGATTTACAGCTTCTTCAACAATTCCGCCATTCGCGCTTCATAAAGCGCCTGCCATTCGGGGGCCAAGATGCTGTCGCAATCTTCCTGCGCTTCACCCGCTAGAATCTGCTCGGCGGTGGGGGCGTAATAGATGTAGCCGTTGGTGTAACCGGCGACAAACGTGGTCTTCTGCGGCGCCCCCTTCTTAATGTTCAGTCCGATCTGCACCGTGAGCTCTCCGGGAAAGGTCACCAGCACAAATTCGCCGATTCTCAGTCCGACGACTTCCACATCCACGGTCCGCTGGCCGGCAGCCTCGTTGGCCGCCTTGTGCTTGCGCACCAGAGCCATGTTGACCCGCAATCGCGACAGATGCTCCATCGTGTGGATATTGCGCAGGTACGCCTCCATATTCCTCCGGTTTTCCGCATCGAGCAAGCTCAGTTCGTTGCGCCCAATCTGCTTGTCGTGCAGATACCGGTGAGAGTAGTACGAGGGAAAATCGCTCGAAAGTTTGTACTTCACCGCCAGCGGCAGAAAGGTCTTGAGGTTCAGGCTCGTCCCCCCCAGTGACTCCAGGAGCCGCGTCTGTTCCGCCTGCATCGACTCGAGTCGCTCCGCGCCGTCAAAACGGCGCGGCAACGCGAGCGTTTCATTGATCACCTTCAGCGTGCCCCCCGGCTGACAGCGGATCGAACGCAGTCCCGAAAGGGTACTCAATCCCAGCATGTTCCCCAGCGGTTCGGCGTCGCGCGGGTGATCGACATCTTTGTAGAACACCGGGTTGATGTCCCCGCCGCATCCCTGAAAGAACAGGGCCACGGCCCCCTCTCCCAGGTTGTCCTCGATGACTTTGGAAGAAAAGCCGGTCACGTCCGCCGTGTTGCCTCCGCTCGGAACTCCCTGAATCGGATGGCACGCAAAGTTGTAGACCGCGGCCAGCGTCGTTCCATCGTCCCGCTCGAGTTTGAGCAGTCCAATCTCCGTATCCACCGGACCGACGCCGACCACTTCCTCATCGGGGGGAAGGGAATAGGCGTGCCGAACGTCGGCCTCTTTGCCGCTTTTCAGCTTGAGTCGGCGATTTTCCATGATTCGCCGCTCTTCGCCGCGCCCGGCCCCCACGCGCACCGGAACCAGCCGACCGACCGCTTCGCGCACCGCCTGCACCGTCCGCTGGTCGATGTCGGTGCAAGGAATCCCGTGGCAATGGCTGGCGTTGATCAGCACGTTGCGGGGGTCGATGTTGAATTCCTGCTGAAGCTGCGTCCGGACCTTCCCCAGGTAGTCGTTGCGGACATAGCCGATCTCGCCCAGCGACACGACATCCAGCGCGATCAGCACCACTTTCGTCTCCCCCTGCTCCAAGACGAGCGCCCGGGCATGCAACGGATCATTGACCAGCGGCACGTCCCGATTGGTGATATCGACCTTGGCGGCTCCCGCTCGGATCACCCCCCCCTTCCCCAGAGCCGATCCGACACCGGGGTTCACCAGGAACAGTGCGCAGACAGACAGCGCGGCGACCAACATTCGACGGAATGGTGAAGAGAGGGGCATGGTGTGGAAACTCCCAGGGAGCGTGGTCAATGGGGCTGGAATCGAAAAGGCAGGAAACCAAAACTTTAGGCGGAACCGACCCAATAGTCCACCGCACGATCGGCGACGGCGGGTCTCACGATGCTGCGGGTCAGTCGACCGACGCGACTCACTTGACGGCGCGTTGCCGGTTGCGCGACGATGGGAAGCCCTACCGACTAAACCACGACGACTGGCTGAATGATTTGGAGAGATGATGTTCCGCCCGTTTTGCCTTCCCTTCCCAAAGATCCTGGCGTGTGCAACGGCCCTTGTGGTTTGTGTCCGCCTCGCGGCGACAGTTTTCGCGGCTGATCTCCCTGCCGACCACCCGCCGGGGCTTTCTCCCGCGGAGGAACAGCAGCGTTTGAAGGTCGCCGAGGGGCTGCAAATCAGCCTGGTGGCGGCGGAGCCAGACGTGACGCAGCCACTCTCGATCTGTTTTGACGACCGGGGACGAATGTGGGTGCTGCAATATCGGCAGTATCCCAACCCGGAGGGACTCAAGGCGGTGAAGATGGACGAATGGCTGCGCACCAAATACGACAAGATTCCCGATCCTCCGCCGCTGGGGCCCAAAGGAGAAGACCGTATATCGGTGTACGAAGATGTGGATGGCGATGGCCGCGTTGATTCGGTCAAGCACTTTCTGAGCGATCTCAATCTGGCGTCCGGGATGGCGCTGGGCTTCGGCGGCGTGTTTGTCGTGCAGCCGCCTTATCTGTTGTTTTATGCCGACCGCGACGGCGACGATCGACCGGATGGTCCCCCCAAGGTGCTGCTCACCGGGTTTGGAATGGAAGACGCCCATGCCTTCGCCAATTCGCTCACATGGGGGCCCGACGGCTGGCTTTACGGAGCGCAGGGCAGCACGGCGACAGCCGAGATTCGCGGGATTGGATTTCAACAGGGAATCTGGCGGTATCATCCAAGGACCGATCAGTTTGAATTGTTCTCCGAAGGGGGAGGGAATACCTGGGGAGTGGAGTTCGACCAATTCGGCAACTTGTTTCCCGCGGGAAACACTGTGGAGCCGCTGGAGCACCATGTCCAGGGGGCCTATTTCGTGAAGGGGTTTGGCAAGCATGGGCCGCTCCACAATCCGCACACCTATGGCTATTTTCATCCGGTGCTGCACCACGGATACGTGGGGGACAGTCTGTCGGGGGGAGCGATTATCTATCAGGGGGGAGCGTTCCCTCCGCAGTACAATAATGCCTGCATCTGTCCGCACACCCGCCACAGCGCCGCGCGTTGGTGTACGATCGAAGAGCGTGGCTCGACGTTTGCCACGCGCCACGCGGGGGACTTTGTCACGAGCGACGACATCTGGTTTCGCCCCGTCGACATGACCGTCGGACCCGATGGCGCCGTGTACATCGCCGACTGGTACGACTACAACATCTCACACTCCTCGCCGAAGAACCGGAGCGAATGGTATCAACCCAGTCGCCTGGATGGTCGCGTGTGGCGCGTCGCCCCGCCGGGACTGGCTGCGGTCCGGGCGGGTACGATTGATTTGAATCGCAAATCCACCGCCCAATTGCTGGATCTGCTGGGAGATCCCAACGATTGGTACGCTCGGCAGGCGCGGCGGATCATCGCGGAGCGATGTGATCAATCGGTCGTCCCCGCGCTGACGACGATGGCGCTGGAGAGTCCGGACCAGCGGCTGGCGTTGCAGGGACTGTGGTCGCTGCACGTGGTGGGGGCTCTGGATGGTCCCCTGGCGCAGCGGACGCTGACCAGTTCCCACGAATACGTCCGGGCCTGGACGATCCGCCTGCTGGGAGACGCGCGGGTCGTTTCTCCGGCGATCCTGAAAGCGTTCGTGGAGTTGGCGCAGCACGACCCCAGCGTCGTCGTCCGCAGCCAACTCGCCTGCACCGCCAAGCGTCTTCCCGCCAGTCAAGCGCTCCTCATCGTCGAGCAATTGATCCGCCACGACGAAGACGCCGACGACGTACACCTCCCGCTCCTCGTCTGGTGGGCGCTGGAAGACAAGGCCGTCTCCGACACGGCCCGCGTGTTGGAACTGCTCCAGTCTCCTGCGGCGTGGCAGACGGCACTCATGCAGCGGTTTCTTCTCGAGCGGCTGGCGCGGCGGTTCGCCGCCGAAGGGTCGAACGCCGGGTACGCAGCCTGCGCCCGGCTGCTGGAGCTGTCGCCAGGGACCAAAGCGCGGGATTTGGTTTTGAGTGGATTCTTGCAGGCGTTCTCCGGCCGGCGGCTGGAAGAACCTCCCCCGCCCCTTGAGCGTTCGGTGTCGGAACTGTTGCAGTCGGCGGGAGATTCCCCCCTGGTGGTCGAGCTGGCGCTGCGTCTCAATGCATCGGAGGGGTCGGACCGTGCCCTTCGAACAGTGGCCGATCGGTCTGCGCCGATCGAGAGTCGGATCCCGCTGATCAAATCTCTGGGAGAAACACGAGCTGATAATGCGCCGACCGCGTTGTTACCGCTCTTGATGCGGTCCGAGCCGGAAGCGATTCAGGGCGCCGTTCTGGCCGCGCTGGGCTACTTCAGCGACGATCAAATCGGCGCTGCGGTCGTGACGGTGTACCCGCAACTGGCAGCAGCCGCACAGCCGCGCGCCGTCGAGCTTTTGTGCAGTCGCCCGACCTGGGCGCTCGACCTGGTGGGGGCAATCTCCCGAAAAGAGATTCCGGCAACGGCCGTCTCGCTGGATCTGCTCAAGCGACTGCGGCAACATGAAGATCCAGCGCTGGTGCAGCAGATCGAGAAGCTCTGGGGACGGGTGCAGACCGTCACTCCGCTGGAGATGCAGGGAAGGATCAACGCCGTCTCGCAGTTGCTCTACCGCGGTCCAGGCGACGCCCGACGCGGCCTCCAGCATTTTGAGAAACTGTGTGCGTCGTGTCACAAGCTCCACGGGCAGGGAACTGCAATTGGCCCCGACCTGACTGGTGCCGAGCGCAAGAATCGGGAGTTGCTGGTGCGCAACATCGTGGATCCGAGCTCCGTGATTCGCCAGGAGTTCCTGACACACGTCGCCGAGACAATCGACGGGCGCATCATCACTGGACTATTGGCCGAATCGACCGCCGAGACGATCACTCTGGTCGACGCCAAGAACCAGCGGACGGTGCTCAATCGAGCCGATCTGGAGGAACTCAAGGAGTCGGCTGCCTCGCTGATGCCGGAGAAGCTGCTGGACGAATTGACCGAGCAGCAAATCCGCGACCTGGTCGCGTACCTGCAGTCGGACGCCGCACCGGCGGCAGCGAGCCAGTGAGGGTTGTCACAACGCTCCGCACAGACTCCATGAGCAGTAAGGGAATTGAACAGAAGCACGCAGAGGACACACCGCGGCCCAGGATCTCAACCGAAGGCGAAGTCAAACAGGAGGACACAGTGCGACCTGGGGCCGCAACCAAAAGGAAAAAATTGAACAGGAGGACGCAGAGGACGCAGAGAATATCCGGCCGTGGTTGGCCAAAGGATCCCGTGTCGATCACGGGCGCGGGGTCTCAAAAGGGCAGGATGATGGGGGCAGGATGAGAGGAACATGCCCCGTGACACAATCAATTCCTCCACATCATCCTGCCCCCATCGTTCTGTCAAACCCAACCCGGAATCGCATTTTGAGAGGCTCAGTCGAGCGGTGAATCCATTGGAGCCGAGTCGCGCAACCGGGTGACCAACAAGTGGCCAGCGCGATTTTCAGGAAAGTCAACGATCGCTGGTGCATGAAGCGGTAGGCAGAACGATATCTGGCAGAACGATTGCGGTGCCGAGATCTCCAAGATGAACGCTCCTCTTGATGCTCACAATCGAATATTGCAGTCCAGTTCAGGGAATGGTAATACCCCCTGAGATTCGTCAAGAGGGTGATGGGGAATTGTGCGGCGATTCCATCGTGCTTTTCGGAACCTGGACGGAGGAGTGTCACTGATGCGCACAGTCGTCTGCGGCCTGATTGGGTTGGGGTTTTTCGGCGAAAAGCACGCGGAGGTGCTCGCCGCTTTGCCCAACGTTGACCTGCGGGCGGTCTGTACACGCCGCGACTCCCGGCGGAGGCAAATCAAAAAGCGTTTGAAGGTGGCCGACGACTATCGGGATTACCACGAACTCCTGGCCGATCCCCAGATCGAAGCAGTGAGCATTGTGACACATGTGGACGATCATGCGGAACCGGCGATCGCGGCGCTCCGCGCGGGGAAGCACGTGCTGCTCGAAAAGCCGATGGCGCGGACGGCGGCCGACTGCGATCGGATCATCGCCGCCGCCAAAAAGGCGGAACGAATTCTGATGGTGGGACATATTTGCCGGTTCAATCCCCGCTACGCCGCGGTCCGGGAGCGGGTGGTTGCCGGGGATCTCGGACGAATCGTCTCGATGTACGCCCGCCGCAACATCCCGGCGGCGCGCAGCCGGAGCGTGCTGGCCGACATCGGGCCGCTGTTGGGAGACGGAATTCACGACACCGATCTGATGCTGTGGATGACCGGGGATCGCATCGAGTCGGTCTACGCGCAAACGCTGAGCGTCCGGGGACTAAAACACCCCGACCTGGGATGGGCCATGTACCGGTTTGCCAGCGGCGCCATCGGCGTCATCGAAAACGTCTGGTTTCTGCCCGAGGGGACGCCGTTCCGAATCCACGAACAGCTTGAGATCATCGGTGACAAAGGGGCGGCGTATGTGCATGGGGGAGACGCCAACGTGGCGATTCAGACGTCGCAGGGGACCGATTTTCCCGATACTCTGTACTGGCCGCAGATGCATGGCGAACCGACCGGCGCGCTCCGGACGGAGATCGCCAGTTTTGTGGACTGCGTCGCCCGCGGCGTTCCACCGACGGTCGTGACGCCGCAGGAAGCGCGGGCCGCGGTGGCGGCGCTGGAGGCCGCCGAGCGTTCCGCAGGCACCGGAAAAGTAGTCACATTGCGATGATCCTCACCGCGGATACACATAGCTGGCGTCGATCCCCAGCGGCAAGCCAATCCACCAGTACAGGATCAGCGACAGGCTCGACGCCAACAGAAACGCGATCGAGTAGGGGAGCATGATCGAAACCAGCGTCCCGATCCCGGCGCTCTTCACATATTTTTGGCCGTAGACCACCACCAGCGGAAAATAGGGCATGAACGGCGTGATGATGTTCGTGCTCGAATCTCCGACGCGATACGCCATCTGCGTCAGCTCCGGCGAAATCCCCAGCGTCATCAGCATCGGAACAAAGATCGGGCTCATCAGGGCCCATTTCGCCGAGGCCGATCCGATCAACAGGTCCACGACCGCCGTCAGGGCGATCAGCGACAAAATCGTGACTTGCGGCGGCAGCCGCAGGGCCGACAGGGCATTGGCCCCTTTGACCGCCAGCAACACTCCCACATTCGATTGCGTGAACGCCGCCGTGAACTGTGCCGCAAAAAACGCCATCACCAGGTAATAGCTCACGGAGCCCATCGCCTTGGTCATCCCCGCCACAACGTCGCGATGGCTCTTGACCGTCCCGGCGACGTAGCCATAGGCCACACCTGGCAGCAGAAACAACAAAAAGATCAACGGGACGATCGCTTGCATGAGCGGCGCGTCGCGCCCCGCCAATTCCCCCTGTGTCGAGCGCCAGGGGGAATCGATGGGCCAGGCCTGCCAGGTGAGCAGGGCCAGGGAGAGTCCCAGGATCGCCAGCCCGGCGCAGAGTCCGCGCCGTTCGCCGGTCGTGAGTTGCTCCATCCGGGGTGCGTCCGCCGCCAGGCCATCCACCGGGATATGACGGAGCCGCGGTTCGATGATGCGGTCCGTGACATACCAACCGACCAGGACGGTCACGGCCCCCGAGAAGGCCATGAACCACCAGTTGCACAACGGATTGACGGCCGCCTCCGGGTCGATGATCCGCGCTGCGCTCTGGGTGAATCCTTGCAGCAACGGGTCCAGCCCCGAAGGGAGGAAATTGGCGCTGAACCCCCCCGACACTCCCGCGAAGGCGGTAGCGATTCCCAGCAACGGGTGCCGACCGGCGGCGGCGTACATGATCCCCCCCAGTGGAATTACCAGCACGTAACCGGAATCTCCCGCGCAGTGACTGAGAATGGCGACCGTGAGCACCATCGGCGTCAGCAGTTTTTGGGGAGTCAGTCGCAGCAGCCCCTTCATCAGCGCCTGGATGAATCCCACGTGCTCCGCCACACCGACCCCCAGGAGCGCCACCAGCACCAGCCCCAGCGGCGGAAACTCGACGAACACCTTGACCAGATTGGCGAAGGAATTCACCAGCGCCGGCATCGTCAACAGATTGACGACCCGGATCGGCGCCTGATCGGGAGAACGAGGATCGACCTCGCTGAATTCCATCGGCGCCAGAATGGCGGAGATGCCCCATGTCAGGAACAAGGCCAGGACGAACAACAGCGCCGGATCGGGGAGCTTGTTTCCCGCCCATTCGACAACGTCCAGAAGACGCTGCTTCTTGCGCGCCTCGGCAAGGCTGGGGGGCGGCGCTTCAGAACACATCGGATCGACTCCACAAAGCCGCAGGGACGCCCATCACGCCGAGGGAGCGGTCGCTCCCCCAGGTCCAATCGCGAACAATCGATTGCGAACTCCGTCCCACCGGATGGCTCGAGAATAATGATGGACCATAACCCCGCCCGGCGCCGGCGTGGGGGTCCGCACCAGGAACTCGATCCAGTCCGGCGCGTTGAAGGCGGAATACGCCAGTTCCAGCGACTCGATCAGTTCCTCGGGCTCACGCGTCAGATCGGGAAACAACACCGGGCCGGTGTCGGTCTGATAGATGTTGTCCCGTTCGTTGACGTTGAACGTCTTGACCGGATAGGTCAGCCGGACCTCGTAGCGCGGTGCCTGGAATTCCGTCTGCGCCACGAGCGGCTGATGCGCGTAGGTGGCGGCGATGATCGCCTGCGGCGTCGCCAGGTCGATCCCCTCGGCGTCCTGAATGTGAATTCGCAGCGAGTCGAAGGCCTCCGCGGTCCGTCCCGTCTGGCGGTCCGGCTGCGGACGACCTTGCCCATACAAAGTCACCGACTCTTCCTGTCCAATGTAGGCATAGGTCTTGATGTTCAGGAACTGATCGGGTGAGACCACCGGAACAAAGTCGGAATTGGGAACGGTCCAGATGTCCGCTGGAACTCCCACCCGTTCCGTCTTGCAACTGGCACCCAGGACGAAGCGGTGGGACTGTCGCGTCTGCCGATCGGCGATGTCGCACACGCAGTCCAACTGAATGCGGGCGTTGTTGAGCGTGTACGGCGGGGGATGCGAAACGGTCTGCGGCGGTTTCTTCAGCATGTCCAGCCGAAACGTCAGAAAAGAGCGCGCAAAGTCGATGGTCTGCATGCAGAGGCTTTCGGCGATGGATTTTGAAAAAATGGAATTGGGCTTGGGGCGCGCGTGAACGGCAGCCGCGGCCTATAGTCGGCGCGCCCAGCAGGGACGGCTCGGTCGACCAGACAAGTTATAATCCGCGCGGCGCATCGCTGCAACCACGTTGGCACCGGATCGCGGACCGCTGCCAAAATAACGACGCCCGCACCACTCAGGACGAGCCTGAGGATGCGGGCGGCCGCCGCATGGCTGACAACGATGCGGCAGGCAGACAATGAACACCGCCGAGACCCCGCAGGAGTCGGTGAAATTCGAGTGAGTACCGGGAATTTCGCCTTCGACCGCCGTTGCGGCAATCGGGACGTCCAACTGCCTCCGCTCAGCTTGCCTGAGCGGGGCAACGCCTGACAGCTACCAAATCGAAAAACCATCATGGGCCGCTCTCCGTCGAGCTTGCCTCGACGGGAGCACGCCTAGCGCAGAGTCGACTTTGCCGCTCGGCGCTGCATGGGTCGTGCAATAATGCTTCGCCATGCCAGGAAGACTAGAATTCGTCACCACGAGAGCGGCCGGCAACAATGCCTATCCCACCAATGCCGGCTGCTGCAGGATATCCTTGACGACCCGACCGTGGACGTCAGTCAGGCGGAAATCGCGTCCGGCGTGGCGGTAGGTGAGGCGTTCGTGATCGAACCCCAGCAGGTGGAGCAGCGTGGCGTGCAGATCGTGGACATGCACCCGGTTTTCCACGGCCTTGTATCCGAACTCGTCCGTGTTGCCATAGGCCAGCCCCCCCCGGACTCCACCGCCGGCCAGCCAGACGGTGAATCCGTGATGATTGTGGTCGCGTCCGGTCGGATTCCCACCGCCGATCGGAATCTCGACGGCGGGAGTCCGGCCAAATTCGCCGCCGCAGATCACCAGCGTTTCCTCGACGAGGCCGCGCTGCACCAGGTCCGTGAGCAAGGCGGCAATCGGTCCATCCGCTTCCTTCCCGAGTTTGCGGTGCTCTTCGGCCAGGTTGTTGTGCGAGTCCCACGGCTGGACGTCGCCGTGATAACACTGCACCACCCGCACCCCCCGTTCGATCAACCGCCGGGCGATCAGCAACTGGCGGCCATGCACGGTCTCCGCCTTGTACA
>JBJXGA010000046.1:0-19275 GCA_046152955.1 Planctomycetales bacterium
GGCATGACGATGTCGAGCGTCATCAGGTCGGGCCGCAATTCGCGGTAGCGCGCCAGCCCCTCTTCGCCGTTGACGGCTTCGCCGGCGATCTCCCAGCCCGAGTCGAGGGCGATTTCCTTGATCCGCATCCGCATGATCAAGGCGTCGTCGACGATCAATACGCGTTTCGTCATCGTGTTCACTCCGGATTCAGATCGTCATGGTCTCGGCGCCCACGACGTCGATCGTGACCGCCCCCGTGGTGGTATCCAGGGTCATCCGCCGCCCCTGCGCACCGCCGCAGTGCCGGGCGATGATCGGGATCCGCATTCCGTCCAGCAACCGCTCGACCGCGTCCACGTTCTGCACGCCGATCGTGTTCGTCGCATCGCTCGTCGCAAACATGTTGGCCCCCCCGGCGATTTTGGCGCACGGTTTCAGCCGCTCGCCGTTCACGAGCTGCTGCATCCGTGCCAGCAGGGCGGGGAGCGCCGTGTCGGCGAACTTGCCGGGAATTTCAACGCGCCCCTGCGAATGAGGCAGCACGATATGCGCCAGGCCCCCGACTTTCAGCCGTCGATCGTAGAGCGCCAGTCCCAGACACGAGCCCAACAGCGTGCGCAGCACGCCTTCGTTCCGGGCGACGGCGATCTCGCCCATCGGCAGCGACAAGGGTTTGGTCCGCGAATTCACTGGGCCACAGTTCCTCAAATGGAGTTCAGCCGCACATCAGGCCGGCAGCAGGCCCCGCAGGGTATTCAGGCAATCGGCATCGGGAACGAACAGCAGATTGCAGTTGACGGGGGCGTTCTCGATCCGGAATTCAGTGCGTGTCAGAAAAATCAGGTCCGAGGCCATGGCCTGGTTCATGAGTGCGAATTGCAGCAACGACTCGGCGAAATCGCGAGCAAATTGCGGAGGTGAGGGGACCAGTTCGTGCGACTGGTCCAGCGACTGGGGGGCGGCCTCGGAAAAGCATTTGGCGAGCGAATTCAAATAGGCGCAACCGATGATGTTGGCGGTTTCGAGGGCGGCCGATTGTTCGACGTCCCCCCACGCCGTCGACGTGCCGATCGGCCGTTCCAGTAGCAGGTCGGCCAGGCCCAGTCCGCTGGCGTCGTCGAAAGCCAGGATGAGTTGCCCGGTCACTTGGCCGTGCAAGGTCATGGCGCAGAAGCAGACCGGTTTTTCCGGATCGCCGAGCACCTCGGTCGCATCGGCCAGGGGAACCTGCTCGACCTGCTCGACCGAAATCCGCGAGGGGCGTCCCAGCCATTTGGATAGGGCCAGCGAGGCGTCATCGGACCCATGTTGGAACAGGGTCGTCAAGCGGGCGAGTTGTCGATCGGCAAGCATCGGTGGTTCGGTCCTGAGACGTCGCGTGATTGGTGAGCGGTCCGTTTCGCGCGACTGTCGGGCGCGCCATGGTTTTGACGAATAAGACAGGAAGATGGGGGACAGGAAATTCTCGTGCGGAGTGTTTCCTTTCCTGGTTACGCCGACATTTGAACTTTCCTCCGCGCGTCGGTCGCCATGCCGATCGCCGCCCCCACGTCGAGCAACAGGCACACCGAGCCGTCTCCCAGGATGCTGGCTCCCGACAGACCGCGGACGTGGATGAAGTTCTCGGCCAGCGACTTGATGACGATATCCTGCCCGCCGTGCAGTTCGTTCACTCTGAGCCCCATCGTTTTGTCTGCCGAATGCAGGATCACCACGTTGACGCGCTTTGCCTCGGATTCGTCTGCGACTTCGCGGTCGCCGGGATAACGATAGCGCATCTGGTGCCAATCGAAGATGTCGTCGATGTCGACCAGAGGAATGAACTGGCCGCGCACGTCGAACGTCTGTTTGCCGTGCACCGTGACGATCTGATCGACGGGAACCGAGACGATTTCCCGAACGTTGTCGATGGGAACGGCGAAGATCCCGTGTCGCAGACGAAACAGCAGGCTGCGAATGATCGCCAGCGTCAGAGGGAGCCGAATCGTGAATGTCGTCCCCCGGCCGGTCCCCTGCTGAATGTCGATCGTCCCGTTGAGTTCGGCGATGCGCGTCTTGACGATATCCATGCCGACGCCCCGGCCGGAGATGTCCGAGACCACGTCGGCCGTGCTGAACCCGGGGTGCCAGATGAATTCGATGACGTCTTGTTCCGACAAGCCTTCGGCGACTGCGGCCGACAGGAGACCCCGTTCGACGATTCGCTGGCGGACTTTTTCGGCACTGATCCCCCCGCCGTCGTCGCGAACGGAAATGAACACATTGTTGCCGCTGTGGGCCGCTTCGAGCGCGATCGTGCCGATTTCCGGCTTTCCGCGGCGAAGGCGGACATCGGCCGGCTCGATGCCGTGGTCGATGGCATTGCGGATCAGGTGCACGAGCGGATCGCCCAACTCGTCGATCATCCGCTTGTCCAGTTCAGTCTTCTCGCCGTGAATCTCCAGGTTGACCTTCTTGCCCAATTCCAAGGCGATGTCGCGAACGACCCGTTTGAAACGGTTGAAGAGCGGCGCCACCGGCACCATGCGTGTGTCGAGCACGCCGCGCTGCAGGCTGTCGGAAACGCGCGTCATCTGATCGATCGCTTCGGTGATCTGCCCGAAGCAACGGCGGCTGTCCTCCCACAACCGAGACTGCTCTTCGAGGGCGTCGATTTCCGATTCGAGCTCGTGAAATTGCTCGCCCCAATTGACGATCTGGCCGCCATCGCCGCCATTGGCCTGGCTCTTCATCAACTGCAAAGCGCGGCGCATCGATTCGCCGAAGGCCCTGGCCCGGCCCGACAGGCTCGACTTTTTGAACGCCGGGCTCATCTGCCTGGCGATCTGGACGAAGCGGGCCTTGTTGACCACCAGTTCGCCGGCGAGGTTCATCAGATTGTCGAGCCGATCGATGTCGACGCGCACCGTTTCGACGACTTTCGATCGCCCTTCGGCGGCTTCCGTGCCGGGAGTGGCTGCCGCAGCCGCACCGTGCGCGCCGGCATGCTCCTCGGCTGCGTCGGATTCGGCCTCCCGTCCAACCGCTGGCGGTTCCTCGCGGGATGCCGGTGCCTCAGGCGCGGTCACGGTGGCTGCGACCGGGTGGGCGGCAACGGCTGTAGTTTCCGCAACGAGGGGGACGCTGTCCGGTGCCGCGAAGCGTGTGACCCCTTCCTCGATTTCGATCAGATCGACTCCATCGACGTCGGCGGCGATGCGCAACTGGGCCGGCGAACGATCGGTCGCCAGCAGCACCTGCAGTCGCTGCAACGCCGCGTGGCTTTCGATTTCGGAACGAGCCGGCCGCGTCTCGTGAATGGCGCCCATGTCGGCCAGCCGCGCCAGCACGAGCTCGGCTTTCAAGTCGACCAGCGGGAGGTCGGGTTCGAATCGGACGTCGACTCGATATTCGCGAACGGGTGCGGCGGTCTCCGGCTCCGGACCGCCTGTCGCGGCCGCCGGATCGGCGGAGGCTGCCGGCGTATCCATCGTCACCGGCGGAACCGGAACGGATGCCGCAGGGCCGGCAGCCGCCGGCGATTCTCCGGCCGGCCGCAGGGGGGCCGCCTGCGGACCGGCGCTCAACAGGTTGAGCTCGTCGAGCAGATCCGGGGCTGAACCGAGCGCCTCGCCCGTCCGCAATCGGCGATTGCACTCGCGGAGGAAGTCGATACAGCGCAGGATCAGCCCCATGGCCGTCTGATCCAGTTCCACGAGCCCCGAGCGAAGTCGCTCGAAGTGGTTCTCGAGGTGATGGGTCAGGACGGTGATGCCGTCGAGCCCCATCATCCCGGACGAGCCCTTGATCGAGTGGATCAGGCGAAAGGCCTCGTTGAGCTGCCCGGTGTCGGTCGGGTGGTTTTCGAGCACCAGCAGCGATTCGACGAGCGCGTCCAACTGTTCCGACGTCTCGTCGAGAAACAACTGCAGGTACTGCGCCATCTCGGACGACGGCATCCCGGTGGAAAAATCGAACTCTTCGCTCACGGGCGCCCCCTTCGGCAAATCAGACCTTTTGATACAAGAACGTCGATTTCTTGACCAGCGGGTCGAGCATGTCGTAGACCCCTTCGGAGGGCCCCACCACCAGATAGCCGCCGGGGGACAGCGCATCGATCAGATGCTTGATGACCACCTTTTTCGATTCGCGATCGAAGTAGATCAGCACGTTGCGAATAAAGACGCAGTCGAACGGAGGCAACCGCAAGGGTTCCATCAGATTGTGTCTTCGAAACTCGACCAGCTCGCGGACGTTCGGCCGCACCTGCCACGATTGCCCGTCGTCCTGGGCCTCGAAATAGCGGCGCAACTGGACGGCATCCACCTCTTCCAGCGACCGCTGGCGGTAAACGGCCGTGCGCGCGTCCTTCAAAACCGCTTCGCTGATATCGGTGCCGACGATCGACAGCTTCCAGTGCCGCAGCCGAAGCCCGCATTCCGCCAGGCAGATCGCCAGCGAATAGGGCTCTTCGCCCGTGCTGCACGCCGCCGACCAGACGCGCAACTGCGCCGGCCGCTCACCCTGTCGCTGGTGCACGATGGCGTCCGGCACGAAATGGTTCTTGAACCAGTCGAAATGGGCGGGCGTGCGAAAGAAATGCGTTTCGTTGGTCGTGATGGCATCGAGGAACTGCTCGAGTTCGGCGGCCCCCTTGGGAGAAGTCAGATGTTTGTAATAGGTGTCGAAGTCGGCATGGTCGCCAGCCCGCAGGCGGCGGCGGATCCGATTGCTGACGAGCGTAATCTTGGAGGCGTCCATCCGAATCCCGCTTTGGCGATAGATGAAATCGCGAAACCGGTCGAACTGTTGCTGCGACAGCTTTTCGGGTTCCGACACGTGGGCAGCTCTCGCTGAACTAGGCCTTGAATTTCGACATCAGATCTCGCAGGCTTTGGGCCTGAGCCCCGAGCTGTTCGGCGCTGGCCGCCATCTCTTCGGCCGCCGCCGCGTTGGATTCGGTCGTTTGCGAAACCGAGCGGATGGCCGTCTTGACTTCGGCGGCGCTGGCCGCCTGCGTTTCGGTGGACGAGGCGATTTTAGCGATCCCGGTGGCCGTCTTGTCAACGGCGTCGACGATCGACTTGAGCGACTCGCCGACTTTTTCCGAGAGATTCGCCCCTTCGAGGACCCGCCGCGACGACTCTTTGATCAGTTGCGAGATCTCCTTGGCCGCTTCGCTCGACCGTTCGGCCAGTTTGCGGACTTCGTCCGCCACGACGGCGAACCCCAGGCCGTGCTCTCCGGCGCGGGCCGCTTCAATCGCCGCGTTCAGCGCCAACAGATTCGTCTGGCTGGCAATTTCGCCGATCACCTGGATGATGTCGTTGATCTGCTCGCTCGATTTTTGAATCAGCCGCATCGAGTTGACCGCTTCAGTGACTGTCGCTCCTCCCCCTTTGGCCAGTGCGACGGTGCCATCGGCCTGCGCCTTGGAGTCGACGGCGTTCTTCGAGATGACCTCGATTGAACCGATCAGTTGTTCCACCGCCGCGGTCATCTCTTCGACCGAGGCTGCCTGAGACTGTGCTCCCTCGCTCAGGTTCGCGCTGCTCTCGGCAATGGTTCGCGCCCCTTCGTTCTGCTGGTTGGCGGCCTCGACGACTTGCCCGATGACGTTGCGCAAGTCGGCCAACATCTTGCGCATGCCGGCCGCGAGCCGCCCCATGTCGTCGTCTCCCGTCACGTGGCTGTCGCGGGTCAGATCGCCGTCGGCCGCCTGCGTCACGACCTGCATCAGGGAGTTGACCTTGCGTTCCAGTTCTTCCTTCGCCGCCTGTTGCTGCCCTTGGAGCAGTTGTTCTCGTTCCGCCACGTCGGTGACGTCGGCGGCGAGTTTGACGACCTTGACCGGCCGGCCGCTCTTGTCGAGCACGGGGTTGTACGTCGCCTGCAGCCAGACTTCGCGGCCGCCGCGGCCCAGACGTTTGAATTGGCCGGCATGGAACTCGCCGCGATTGAGTTTTGCCCAGAAATCGCGGTATTCGCTGCTCGAACGCGTGGCGTCGTCGACGAACATGCTGTGGTGCCGCCCCTGGATCTCGTCGAGCGAATAGCCCATTACGCGCAGAAAGTTCTCGTTGGCGGTCACGATCGTGCCATCCATCTGAAACTCGATCATCGCCTGCGATCGGTTCAGAGCGTCGGTGATTCCGACGAGGTCGGCGGACTGTGCGCCGGCTCGCGATTCAGCGGCGGAAGCGGTCGGCAAGCGGGGATTTCGACGGGGGCGGGGTTCTGCCATGATCTGAGTCCGAGTGTGACGCGGGGAGTGTGTTTTAGAATTGACGATGGTGCGGCCGCCAACAGGCAGACGGCATTGGGTCTCAACCTGGCTTGGGCAAGTCCGCTCCGGCCGCCTGACTGACCTGTTCGAGTTTCCGCGGATCGAGCAGTTCGTCGATGTCGAGGATGATGATCAGGCGGCCGTTCTGGCGGGCGAAACCGGCGATGTAATTTGCACCGTTCGCGGTGACTGTTTCCGGAGCGGGCTGGATGTTCTCTTCGGGGATGCGAATGACCTGGGAAACGGTGTCGACGGTGCAACCCATCGTTCGCTCGCCAACGTTGACGACAATCGTCCGTGTTTCGCCATCCACCGTTCGGGGTTCGAGCCCGAACAGTTTCCGCAGATTGATGATGGGAATGATCGAGCCGCGCAGGTTGCTGACCCCTTCGACATAGTCCGGAACCTGAGGGGTCTTCGTGACCTTTTCGAGAATGACGATTTCCTGAATCTGCTCGATCCGAAAGGCATAGTCCTGGCCGGCCAGTTCAAAACCGACGAACTGTGACGAGTTCTTCTTCTTGGTCGCCGCGTCGGGTGCGGCATCGTGGGACTGCGGGGTTGCCATGCGGGATACCTTGAACCGATCTGCTCTGTCGACGCCAACGCCACAATGGCGACACTTCGGACGACACCAAGACGAACTGGACGCATAGCCTGCCTGTTTTTCGCAGAGCCAGCAGACTACCCAGCATACACCTTGCAGCCAGGCCAGTGTGGAGAATTCCGGACAGAAAATCACCGATTGGCGTTCGCGTTGAGCGACTGTGTCCGAAGAGTCGCAACGTGCCGAAGGGGCACGGGAAATCCAATTGAGGGATTCTTCCGTTTTTGAGCAGATCGACCAGGCATAACAGTTCACGGCACCGGAGCGCTAAGGAGCCCGCGCGGGGATTGCCGTCGCCTATCTACCAGGCGCGCAGAAACGAGGTTGCTCTCCCGCAGCGTTCGGCGTGACCATGATTCCCTTCGGCGACTGCATTCACACTCGGACCTTGGAATCGCAGATTCGTTGCCTGCGACGTGGCCGCGAGCAACTCTTTCCCGGCGGCACGACGAAGTCCGATATGGTCTTTCCCTCGGCAGACCAGTGCCGCAAAATTCGGCCTTGCTGATGAAAGAGGCAGGTATTGCCTGTGATTTGAACATGTTGCCACAGTGGACGTCTCAACGATGTCACCAGGAGTTTTCCCGCCGCTCGATCGTGGGTCCAATTCGCGGGAGTCTGTTCCAACGGCACGCGAACTGCATTGGAGTGGAAGAGGCCAGGCCAGCCTGCCGGAGGGTGCGCATTGGCCGATGACAGTTCATTTCGCGAAAGCGTCTCTTCCATGTCGATCCTCACGTCCGAATCGCCCCCTGACGAGTTCACCGCTTCTGATGAAGGGAGTCTCCTCCTGGCTCTGGAGGAAATCAGCCATTTGGTTTCGCAGGCCAGCGAGCCGAGCGCCACGTTGTCGATCATCGTGAGGCTGATTCAAGGAAGGTTTGACACCGACGTTTGCTCGGTCTACCTGCTGACGCCCGATCGTTTGAGTCTCGTGTTGTCGGCGACCGTGGGTTTGAAGGCAGAATGCGTCGGTTTGCTGCGAATGCGGCTGGATGAGGGGCTGGCGGGTCTGGTGGCGGAAAATCTGAAGCCGGTAGAAGTGATTGACGCGCTTCAGCACCCGCGGTTCAAATACTTCCGTGAATCGGGAGAAGATCCCTATCAGTCATTCCTGGGAGTGCCGCTGTTCGACCGGGGGGTTCTGCAGGGGGTTCTGGTCGTCCAGACCATTGAGCGCCGGGGGTTCACGGCCGACGAATTGCGGATGTTGACGGCGGCGGGAAGCCAGCTTGGCCCGCTGGCCAGCAGCGTGCGGGCTTTGGAGCATTTCGTAGCCCCGGCGCACGAGCGACTGTGGGCGCTGGCTCGAAACCTGTGGTGGAGCTGGGATGCGGAATCCCTGGGAATATTTCACGATCTCGACCCGTCGCGCTGGCGCGTGCTGGACCACAATCCGCTGGCGCTGTTGTCCGAGATCTCGCGCGATCAACTCAAAGACCGCGTCACCGCGGACGTGCTCCACAGCCGGATCAACTACGCCTCGCGGCGACTCCAGGAATATTTGCAGTCGCGGAAAACCTGGGGGGACCGCTATGCCGGGGTGTTGCAGGCGCGACCCGTGGCGTACTTCTCGGCGGAGTTCGGGCTCCACGAGTCGATTCCCATCTATTCCGGAGGATTGGGGGTCCTGGCCGGCGACCATGTCAAAAGCGCATCCGACCTGGGGGTGCCGCTGGTGGGGGTGGGGCTGTTTTACAAGCAGGGCTATTTCCGGCAACGGCTCGCTCACGACGGGTGGCAGGTGGAGGATTACCTGCAGGTCAAGGGAGAGCTGTTGCCGGCCGAACCAGCGCTCGATCCGGAAGGGGCGCCTGTGACCATCGCCATCGAGACGCGCTCGGGGACGATCGCGGCCCGCGTCTGGAAAGTCGCAGTCGGCCGTTGCCTGCTGCTCTTGCTCGATTCCGACGTCGAAGGGAATTCGGCTGAAGACCGCAGCCTGACGGCGCGACTTTACGGAGGGGATCGGCGCGTGCGGATCCGGCAGGAACTGTTGCTGGGAATCGGAGGCTACCGCGCGCTCAAGTCTCTGGGGATTCAACCCGGCGTGATTCATATGAACGAAGGGCACAGCGCCTTTGCCTCTCTGGAGGTGGTTCGTCAACGGATGACTTCGGAAGGGATCGGGTTCGAAGAGGCCCGCGATCGAGTGGCCACGCACGCGGTCTTTACCACCCATACTCCCGTCCCGGCCGGACACGACCGGTTTTCGGCGGCGCTCATGGAGGAACACCTCGGTCCGTTGCGCGACGCGCTGGGATTGTCGCACGAGGGGCTGATGAGCCTGGGGCGGGTCAATCCCCAGGATCAGGGTGAAGACTTCTGCATGACCGTTCTGGCCCTCAAACTGTCGCGGCGTCGCAACGCCGTCTCGTCGCTGCACGGTGAAGTGTCCCGGGCGATGTGGACTAGCCTGTATCCCGGACGCTCGGCAGATGAAGTCCCCATTGGTCATATCACCAACGGAGTCCACGTCCCCTCCTGGCTCGCGCCGGCGATGCGTCGCCTGTATGACCGGCATCTGGGGACCGACTGGAGCGGGAGGAGCGGCGACCCGGCCACCTGGGAAGCAGTCGAACAGATCGACGATCCGGAATTGTGGGAAACGCACCTGCTGCTCAAGCATCAGATGCTGGAATTCGTCCGGCATCATCTCGTCCGGCTGGCGGAACTTCGGCACGAGCCGCGACAATCAATCGATCAGTTGCGCCGAGCGCTCAGCCTCGACGCCCTGACGATTGGCTTCGCCCGCCGGTTCGCCACCTACAAACGCGCCCATCTGATCTTCGATGACCTGGAGCGCATCGCCGAATTGATCAATGATCCGTTGCGTCCCATCCAGTTGATTTTCGCCGGCAAGTCCCATCCCCAGGACAATCCCGGCAAGGAAGTCCTGCAGCGAATCGCGCAACTCACTCATGACCCGCGATTTGCCGGCAAAGTGGTCTTCATTGAGGACTACGACATCAATACCTGCCGGCATCTGATCCAGGGGGTCGATGTCTGGCTGAACACTCCCCGCCGTCCACTGGAAGCGTCGGGAACCTCCGGACAAAAAGTGGTCCTCAACGGCGGACTCAACTGCTCGATCCTGGACGGTTGGTGGGCCGAGGCCTACGACGGTCGCAACGGCTTCGCCATCGGGCAGGGTGAAACGCACACCTCCTGCGAGATCCAGGATCGGCGCGAAGCGCAATCACTGCTCCAGGTCTTACAGGGAGAGGTCGTTCCGATGTTTTATCGCCGTGACTCCGACGGGGTGCCACGGGATTGGATCGCCCGCATGAAGCGCTCGATTCAGACACTCGGCTGGCGGTTCAGCGCCGACCGGATGGTGATGGACTACGTGCGGCATTGCTATCTTCCTGCCGCGGGGGGATGTTCGAGTGACATGAATCGGGAGTAGGCGGCCGTCTTTCCAGAAGTCGTCGGCGGACACGCGGCTCGATCGCACCTTGCCGTCGTTCGGATTGGTTTGCCGACGCGTTGGATTCGCCCCCGCGTTCGTCGACTTCCGACGCGGCGGTGTGATAGATTCCCGGAATGTCCACACCTGCCCCCCACAGCGACTTGCCATCCGTGTTTGACGATGGCGATCTGTACGACTTAATCGGCGCCGATCTGCCGTATGGGCTGGAGCATTACGTCGGTCTGGCGCGCGCGGCGCAGGGGCCGGTCCTGGACGTTGCCTGCGGCACGGGGCGGATTCTAATTCCCAGTCTGGAAGCGGGGGCCGACATTGAAGGCTTGGACTTTTACGAGCCGATGCTCAACAGACTCCGCGCCAAAGCCGCCGCACGGGGCTTGTCGCCGCGGTTGCACCAGGCGGATATGAGTGATTTTGCCCTCCCGCGGCGGTTTGCGGCCATCATGATTCCCTTCAACGCCTTCATCCACAACCTGACGGCCGAGTCGCAGATTCGCTGCCTGCAAACGTGCCGCGAGCATCTGCTGCCGGGCGGCACGCTGACGTTCGATACGTTTTTCCCCTCGCTCGAGTATCTGTCGTATCCACAGGGAACGCGCGTTCTGGAAGGGGAGCTGCCGCATCCCCAAACGGGGTTGCCGATCCGGATGTATGACACGCGGACGTTCGACCGCATCGCGCAGATCCAGTATTCCGTGAATGAAATGGAATTGCTCGACGCCGACGGAGCGGTGGCGACAACGCATCGCAGTCAGTCGAGCGGTCGCTATTTCTTCAAATGCGAGATGGAGCTGCTGCTGCGACTGGCCGGATTCACGCGGTGGGAGATTTGGGGGGACTTTGATCGCCGACCGGTGACGCGCGAGGAGGATGCGCTGATTGTGACCGCTTGGAACGATTGACAATCGCCTCTGAGCCTACTCCTGCCGCTCCAGTGAAAATACTCCCCGATACCCGTCTCCGTCGCTCCAGGTGCCGACGATCCGTCGTGCTTCATCCAATACGCGACCGCGGACTTCGCTGTCAAACCCGCGGGCGTCGGTCAGTCGGGCGGTGAACTCGCGGCTCCTGGCGAAGGGGGCGACTTCGAGTTGTCGGATCGGAACCGCCGACCCGTCCACCAGTTGGATTGTCCCGGCATCAAACGCCCCATTTTTGTCGAGTTCGACCTGGACGCTGGCCGGAGCCAGGGCGCGGATCGAATAGTCTCCCCGCCAGGTTCCCGCAAGGTCGTTGCGACTGTAGGTCGGGTCGTCGCGCCGCGCGGGAAAATTGCTGTACAGCAATTTGAGGTCGGGGCTGTTGGCGACTGCGGCGGGAGTCACCATCACACGCTGCAGGGGGAGCGGCCCGCCGGTGATCGCCCGAATAAACGCCTCGTGCGGCTCCCACTTCAATTCCCCCAGCGTCTCCTGCTTGCCAACCTCCAGCCCCGCTCCGCGCAAGTAACCCTTGTAGACCAGCTCGGAACAATAAATCTTCTCGTCGTCGAGCTCATACTGAATGTCATACGGTCGGCCCAGGAATTTCTCGGCGGCCCGGATCGCCGCGGCGATCTGCTCGTCGGTGACCTCTTTCAATCGCATCTGGGCAAACTGGCTGCGGTCCCCCTGTTTCAGCCACTCGCGCAAGGGGAGATAGCGAACCGGCCCGATCGCTTCGAGGACATACGGTTTTGAATGGCGATGGGCGATCATCCCGCAATGAGAATACGGGGAGTCGGTGACCTCCCGGATCATCGACCCGAGCTTCGAGGGAAGATGCTGGAAAACAATGTCTCCATCGCGAAAATCATACTCGCTCAAGTCGATTTCCGGAGTCGGAACCTTTTTTCCGCCGGCCACGGCAAGCAGCGCCAACAGGCAGAACACCCACGGCGCGGAACGAAGTCGCAAGGCGAAAATGGGGGAACGCAAGGCCAAGACTCCCTCTGAAAACGATGGGGGCAACCGCTGGACGGCATTTTACCGGCAAGCGATGTTCCCAGGCAATGTCTGTTTCTCACTTGGAAGGGGTACGCGCCACGCTGTAGAATTCCCTCTTTGGGCAGTGTTGCATCGTCCAATTGATCGTCGGGAGTGCAAAGGATGTTTTGGCATCGTCGGCTGCTCTGTTGGATCGGCGTCATCGGAGTGGGGCTGGTCGCCGCGGGATACTCACCGAGCGGCTGGAGCGCGGAAGAGGATTTCGCGGATCCAGAGACTCAGGCTGCACCAGAGGAGGTGCGGAAGGGAGCCGATCAGCCGACACCGCCGCGAGAATTTGAATTTCAGGTGCTGGATTCCCATGACAGGCCGGTCCCCGGCGCCAAGGTCAAAGCCTGGGCGGTGCTCGCTCAGCTTGGCAGTTTTGGGATCGATCAGGGCATCGTGCCGGCTGTCGAGAGTGATCCGCAGGGTATCGCCAGGATCAAGTTCCCCGATGAGATACCCGAGGGGCCTCCCGAGGTGAAAGCGCTGGCCCAGTTACTGCAACAGGCGTTGAAACAGGGCTTGATGTCGGTGGCGCTGCGGGTCGATCATCCGGACCATCCCCTCTGGTCGAATTATGTGCCGGTGGCCGGGGATCGAAAGATCCGGCTGGCGGAATCGGTGGAAATCGTCATCCGTTCGCGCCGCGCTGGCAGCGACGAGCTGTTGAGCAAAACGTACCCTGTGCTCAGTCGGCAGTTTTTTGATGGAATTGAGTTCTCTGAAGAAGAAGGGATCCTGACCATTCGCCGGGTGGATCGCTCGACCGATCAGGCCTCCAACTTGGTGCGGGTCGTGCAACTCCCGGACGAGGGACCGGCGCTGTTCAGCGACCTCGTCGATTTGACAACGCATGACGAACGACCGATCGTGTTGGATTTGACGCTCAAGCCGACGGCGCGCCTGGTGGGACGCGTTTCGGGAGATGTGCCGCGCCCGATCAAAAACGGTCGCGTCGTGGCGAGCATCGTGGCGGGGCCGAACTCCTGGGAGGGATGGCATTGGTCCGCGACGGCCGCGATTGCGGAGGATGGTCGGTTTGTCCTCGACGCGTTGCCGCCGGAAGAGAATTTACAGCTCATTGTCCTGTGCGACGGTTGGGTTTCGGCGTCACCGGCCAAGGACGAGGTCGAACAGTATGGCTCCGAAAACGGTCTCACGGTGGTGAACTACCAATCCAGCGCAGGGCATGTCAATCCGCAGTTGTTCCGGCTGTCGGATGGGGCGATCATCCGCAACATTCCCATGCGCCGCACGGCGCAGTGCGAAGTCGCCGTCCTGGATCATCTGGGAGAGCCGCTCCCCGAGGCAGCCGTCAGTTTTTGGCCCAATCAATTCTGGATCAATGGAGGAGCACAGATTCTGGGCGATGGATTCGATACGCGGACGCTGATTCGGGAGGAGCTGCAGCACGGAATAAGGAAGGACTGGCCTCCCCCATGGAATCGGAATCACCGCTATACGGTGAAGACCGATTCCCAGGGAATCGCCCTGGTTGGCAACCTCCCCGTGGCTCCCGTGGACGATCCAACGGAGATGCAGTTCGTCATCAACCATGACGCCTACTACTCGCCGAATAGCCCGCAGGAGCCATTCCACAAAGTCCGATTGCGTCCCGGAGAATCCAAGCGGGTGACGGTGCGGCTGAAAGCGCGTTGACAAAAGCGATTTGAGGCTTGACCACTGGTGGACCGACCACCCCGTTCACGGATCAACAAGCTGCAGCGCCTGTTCCAACGCTTCGTCGCGCTGTTCGGCCACGGCGGCCAGCGTGCGCTGGACGGGGTGCGTGGGGCGCACTCCCACTCCGTGAAAAACGGTCCCGTCCAGTCGCACCACCTTCTGTCCGGTCCAGGAGATCCGATAACCACCCGGCAGAAAATACAGGTTGACTCCCCCGTTGCTCCCGGCGGTCGCTTCGCCGACTATCGGGGCCACCTGGTGATTGGCGATTTGCGAGAGATAGTTCTCCGCGGCGCTCACAGCCCGTCCATCGGTGATGAAGGCGATTCGGGCCATCAGTCGCGGAGGGGCGGGAGGTGTTGGAAAGGTGCGAGGCTGAAAGATCGTCTCCTGGCGGTCGGGAAGTCGAGTGATCACCTGTCCGATCCGGTCGCTTTCGATCGGTTTGGTGAGGAGTCGCTGCAGGATCCCGTATCCCGCGATGGTCGGATAGCCGCGCAGGTCGAAGGCGATTCCCTCCGCCTCGTTTAACTTCGGCTGCAGTTGGGTCAACTCCGGAAGCTGCAGGCGATCCAGATCAACGTACCAGATGTCCGGTTTGAGTTCCTTGACCGTTGGCAGGCGCGGTTCGCGAAGCGATGGTCCCCGCAGCGGAGCGTCATCGGCGGCCCGGCGTTCCAGTTCGATCGTCGTTTCGGTCCCGGAGACCCGAGCCAGACGCAAACTGACCTTCGAGCCGGCCGGGCCGTTCCGCAGGTCTTGGAGCGCCCGAAAGCGCCTCGCCTGGGGAGTCGCGCCGCAGGTGAGCTCCCGAGCTTGCTCAAACGCGTGATTCGATGGCACGCCGTCGATCTGCGTCACCAGATCGCCGATTGACGTCAGCTCTGCCGCTGCCGGATCGACCTGTACGACCACCAGCTTCCCTTCCACAACATCCCAGGCGAGAGGAAGCGTGCCATCGACGAGCGGAGTTCCACTTCCGCCGCGCACCATGCCATGACTGTCCTGTATTTTGGACAGAAGTCGCCGGAGCGTGCCGTAGTAAGCCTGCGCGTCGGGATCGACCGCAGCCTGCGTGAGCGCTTCGCCCAGCGCGCCGGGCCAATCGGTTTCGACCACGTCGAAGTAGGGATAGAAATGCTGCAACAGACTCCAGGCCAGAATCACGCCAGCCAGGCGGGTCGTGCGGTCATCCCCCGTCAAGGGAAATCCACTCGGCTTCGTTGTCGGTAGAGGGGGATGCAGGGCGCGGGGCCGGGTTCCCTCGGCATCGGCATACAACGCCAGCGGCACGCGGCAAGTGACTCCGCCTCCCAAGTCCGCCAAAAACGGCTCTGCCGGCTTCGGCTGTGACTCGGGAGAAATCGGAAACTGCCCGCGGCGACCGGGGAGCTGTTGGTTCACCACCCGTTCGCTCTTGAAGACCCCCAGCGAGCCATTGGTTGCCACCCCATCATGTCGCCACGCGACCACCTGGCTCTCTCCGGCTGGGGGAGCCGACAGGTCCGCCAGCAACGGGGGGGATGCTCCCGACGGAAACACTTGCAACGCCGGCGCACTATGGGCGAACGCCTCGGTCAAGCGCTGTGCCAGATCGGCCGGCGATATGGCTGGCTCGACATGCGGCAACATGTCGAGTACGGCTTGCTCCCAGTTGCTCGCGGCGCTTTCGTCGCTCGGATGGAAGTAGCGGACATAACCCACCAGCCGCGAAAAGGCCACGAGGTTGTTGAGGCTCCGCGGCGACAAAGCCCGCGGCGGTTCATTTCCTCCTCCCGCCGGTTCGACGGCTTCAATCTGCGCGGCATCGGCAAAGGCGCTCCCCGCTCCGCTGAGAGTGAATCCCACTTCCAGCCACTCCGCGTCCGGTGCCACATCCACCACGACGCTCACTTGACGCCATTCCGGCGAGCGAACTGGGTCGGCTGCCTGATCGGTCCAATGCGCTGGTTGAAAATCGGGACGGACAACCCGCAGCCACAGGGCGGCATGATTGCGATGGACGGGAGGCGCCTCCAGCCGCAGCGCCGCGCTGTACCGCACGCGCTGCCCACGGAATGGAACGGCAGACAGACGCTGCGTGACGCGGCCATAGATCCCAAACCCATTCACTCCCTCCGCGGGAGATTCCAGGAGCAGACAGCTTTTTCCCTCGAAGGGGCGGTTGAAGCTCACCTTGGCCTGATATCCCTGAGTCTGCGACATGCCCCGCAGATCCCAGTGGCTGGGGGCTGCGCCGGGTCGATCAAGCTCGAAATCGGGATTTTTCAACCCACCCTCTCCCAATTGGAGCACTGCCGAGAGAGTCAACATCCAGGTCGCAGAGAGCATCGGAACGAATCCCAGAAAGTGTCAGTCGGCGGACAATCGCGCCAGACAATCCGACTTTCGTAACGTTCGCCGGCCGATCTGTCCATCGGGAGTTCACGAGAGGGATGGAACCAGTGCCAGTGGCCCGCCGACAGGCATGAAACGGCAAGTGACGCGGCGACACTCGTCCGCCACCGCTGAGCTTGCCTCAGCGGGGCGATGCCTGACAGCTACCAGGTGCCGCGCCGCGTTGAACGCCTCTCCATCCGAGCTTGCCTCGGTGGAAGCACGCCTCGCGCGCCCGGCGACGTCGCTTCGCCATTCCGCTCTGTCCGGGGAGACGACTCACGGATTCCGGCACCGTGATGCCGAAGTGATCTCGAATCGTCAGTGCGTGGCGTCCTCCCCCGTCCAGGCGTGGCGCGCCAAAGCGGGCTGCGCTGCGAGAGGCGGGCTCCCGCTGAGGCGAGGTCTTCGTAGCGCCGGAGATTCTTGGTTCTGATCAGATCGTATTCCGGCGTCACATCATTCAAGCGAGATCGCCCAGGCAACGGTCTCCGATGAATTTATCCCACAATGTCATTTTGACTCTCGCTCGCGCAGAAGGCAGGCAGCGGTATCGTCAAAGTGCGTCATTTCTGACTTTCAAATGACCAGATCGTAATCGCCCCGTCCTCGGCACCACCCGCCAGGTACTGTCCATCGGGAGAAAAGCAAATCGAACAGAACTCCGTCTCCGGAAACTCGACCGATTCCAAGTGATTCTGCGTCACAAAGAAAATAGTGGAGGGTCTGCCCATCGTAGCGATCGCCAGTGTCGTTGCGTCGGGCGACCAGGCGATGGATGTAATGCCGCTACCGCCAACCTGCAAACGAGTCTGCACCGTCCATTGGATCGAATCGCGGATTTCGAGGATTGCGCGGCGCTCAGAGTTGTTTCCGCAGACTGTCGCCAGCCGTTGCCCGTCGGGTGAGAATGCGATTGCTTCAATCCTCTCACCATCGGCGTGAAAACTGGCGACCGGCTCGGCGGGATTGTCTCGCCAGACCACAACATTTCCGTCGTAGTCTCCGCTCGCCATGAGTCTCTGTCCAGGGGCAGACGCCATCCGCATTCCGTAGGTCGGATGCTGCTTCCGGCTGGCGATCCTATTCGGCTTTCCGTTCAGATCCCAAGTCTCAAGGGTCCCGGGGTTTCGGTCGATTGCAACGAAGAGTTGTGCATCACGGACGGCATATCCGTTGATTCCGTCTTCGTGTTTGAACGACTCCTCGACATCGAGTGCAGGCACTCTGATTCGCCGCGAAGTTCCCGTCCTGTCACCCACGAGAATCCGGTCGCCGCCGGGCAGAAACTCCAATGCGCTCACGTACATCTTAGGCTGGACAAGCGATTGCTACTGCGTCCATTCGTTCGTCTCCCACACTCGGAGCGAACAATCCGATGAACCCGAAATAAGGAAGCGACCGTCCGGCGAGAACCGCAGGGCGTTGACAGGAGCGCTGTGCCCTCCATCGTTCTGCAACTTGCCAGTTCGAATATCCCACAGTTGCAATCGCGACCCATCGAACGCGGCTGCGAGCAGCCCGCCATCGGGTGAAACAGCCATGCCGCGGGGACTTTCCCTTCCGTGTGCGAAGCTCTTCGCCGGCCGGCCGGCTGGAAATTTACAAATGCGAATTCCATTCCCTTCGTCAATGCCGGTCACGAGTCGGCCGTCAGGCAGAAAGCGCAGCGGCGCTGTCATCGGGAGTTCGCTGACGAATCCGCCAGTCCGCTCGCCCGTCTGCGCATCCCAGATGGTGATATCATCACTACGCACGGTCACGAGCGAGAGGCCGTCGGGCGAGTACCTGACGGCGCCGCCAGTCGTCGTCTTGAACTTTTGAGTTCGATCCTTGACGTTCCACGCCTGAACACCATCATTCAGTGCGAGCACCAGGGAGTTTCCGTCCGGAGAAAACAGTGGCCTGGGATGTGGAACGCGCGGATCCAACGGCAGCTTCCACACCTCTTGAATGTTCTTCAACTCAATCGGTCCGAATTTGGCAGGATCAATCTTCTCTGCGACGTTTTTCCCAAGACTCCAGTCAAGTTCCCCCGTTTCGAGATTCCACACGTGGACCGACCCGCCGTGTGCAGTCGTGGCCAGCCGTTTGGCATCAGAAGTGACGGACAAACCATAGAGTGGGACGAGACCGTGGCTCCAATTGAGGTTGGCATCGACCCATAACCAGGGAACGAGGATTTCCTTCAGGAGCATTCCCGTGGTGACTTCCCAAACGCGAATTGCGCCGTCGCCACCGGTCGAATACAGAGTCTGGCCGTCATTGGAAAAGGCGATGGCCGACACGCCGCGCCTGGTCAAACTTAAACCACCGGCCCAATGGCCGTTCAGCTTCACAACCCGCTTTCCGGTGGAAACATCCCAGATGCCGATGCCGAAGGTTGCCTCCGCCAACAGCTTCCCATCGGGAGAAAACGCCAAAATGTGCCCAGGGGAGCCCGCGAAACGTTCTTCAGAAAGCCGAGCGATGACCCGAAGATCGGTCCTCTCGGGAATCGCCGGTTCGTCCGGGCGAGCGCCGAGCGCTCCCAGGATCGTGAACGCCGCGACCGTTGCTTTCAGTGCGGAAAAACGAGCGATCATAGACACCTCTTTCCCAATTCAAATGAACTGGTTGGCATGGGCAAAACGATCGTAACAGATTCCGGGCGCACAGGGGACGCTCGGAGCAAGCAAAGGACGCAGAGAAAATCTGGCGGTGGTCAGCCAAACGATCCGCTGTCGATCACTGGCGAGGGTGGGAGACTCGACTCCATGCGGCCGAGGGCCACGTCTATCTTTGCGGTCTCCGCGCCCTCCTGTTCGATTTTCTTCCTTTGATTGCGGCTGGTGGGTGTGTGCGTCTCGAAAGTGGGTAAATGTCAAATCGCGACGGTTCGGGTCCAGTAATGTTCCCATCGGTCGTTCGAACTCAGGTACAACGCCCGGAGGTGGCAGAGGCTGTCAGTTCCATACTCCCG
>JBJXGA010000048.1:0-6029 GCA_046152955.1 Planctomycetales bacterium
GGTGTGATGGTCTATCGCGGAGGAGCGTATCCTTCGGAATTCTACGGCCAGGTCTTCGTCGGGGATGGCCAGAACAACCTGATCCATCGCCGCGCGCTGGTTCCCGATGGGGTGCCGTTCAAATCGCTGCGTGTCGATCAGCAGACCGAATTCATCCGCACTCCCGACATCTGGTTTCGCCCGGTGAATCTGGTGAACGCTCCCGATGGCACGCTGTATTGCTGCGACATGAGCCGCGAAGTGCTGGAATCCATCCATGTCCCTCTGGACGTCGTCCGGCATCTCGATTTGAAGAGCGGCCGCAACACTGGGCGGATCTATCGGATCGCTCCTCCGGGATTTAAGTCCCCTCCCCCTCCCCGTTTGAGCCACGCCACCACGGCGCAGTTGCTCGCCGCCCTGGAAAGCCCGCACGGCTGGTGGCGCGACACGGCGCAGCGGTTGCTGTACGAACGGCAGGATCGGAGCGCGGCCGCGGCGCTGCGGCGAGTGGCGCGTGAGAGTTCTCTGCCCCAGGCGCGGTTGCTGGCGGCGTGGTCACTGCAGGGACTGGGAGAATTGGACGACGCGACGCGACTGGCGCTTCTGGGGGATGAGCACGCGGGGGTGCGGGAGAACGGAGTGCGGCTGGCGGAATCAAGGCTGGGGGCTCATCCGCAACTCCTGGCACGCGTGGCCCAATTGGCCGATGACGAGAATCCCCGAATTCGCTTTCAGGTGGCGTTTTCGCTGGGAGAGTCAACGGCGCCAGAGAGTGTCGCGGCGCTGGCGCGGCTGGCCAGGCGCGACGGCGCCGATCCCTGGATTCGGACCGCCGTTTTGAGTTCGGTGGCCCAGTCTGCCGATCGCATGTTGATCGAGCTGTTGCAAATTCCCACTGACCAGGCGCCAGCCGTGGCGGGAATGCTGGGACAATTGGCCCAAGTGGTTGGCGTTCGGAATCAGCCCCAAGAGGTGGCGGCGACGCTGGATACACTGGCCAAGCTGCAGGCGACCGGTCGCTCGGGAGACGCGCAGCGCCTACTCTTCGAATTGGGTACGGGGATGAAGCGCAGCGGCGCTGGGCTCGCGGCGCTCCAGACCACCGGGCCGGGGGCGGATTTTCTGCGCGATGCCCTGACGCGGGGGGCGCAGATCGCCTCGCGCGCGGATGCTCCTCTCGAGCAAAAGATCGCGGCCGTGGGGCTCTTGAGCTGCGCCCCTTCACCGCGGCATCGGGAATTGCTCGGAGGACTGCTGGCGATTGAGCAACCCGAACCGCTGCAACTGGCGGCGATCAAGGCCCTGGCGGATGATCCTGATCCCCAGGTGGGCGCGTTGCTGCTGGAGCGCTGGGCATCGTTCGTTCCGGAAATCCGCCGCGCGGCGTTGGGGGCGTTGCTGTCGCGCGAAGAGGGAACGCGGCGGCTGCTGGAGGCGGCGCTCCGGGACGACGTTTCGGTCGCGGACGTTGAACCGACGCGCCGCGAGATGCTGGTCAAACATAAGAACGAAACAATCCGCCGGCTGGCGGGAAAGGTGTTCGGCGCGGCCGGGCCGGGCCCGCGCAAAGGGATCGTCGATGAATACCAGGCCGCCTTGAAGCTTCGTGGCGACCTGGCGAACGGAGGCTTGGTCTTCGAAAAGAACTGCGCGGCCTGCCATCAGCTTGCCGGGAAGGGATTCAACATCGGTCCCAACCTGGCCTCTTCGCCATCGCGCGATCCGGGGGCGTTGTTAACGCACATCCTCGATCCCAACCAGTACGTCCTGCCCAACTACTTGCAGTACGTGGTGGTGGACAAGAATGGTCGCAGCTACACCGGGTTGCTGGCTGCGCAATCCGCCACCAGCATTACCCTGAAAAAGGAAAAGGACGAGATGGTCACCGTCCTGCGGGGAGACATTGACGAGCTCACCAGCAGCAACAAGTCGCTGATGCCCGAGGGGCTGGAAAAAGAGATTTCGCTGCAGGGGATGGCTGATTTGATCGCCTATTTGAATGACGCGGCGGCCAAATCCCCCGGCGACCCCAACGCCGAGCGGGATTTCGGGACGTTGCCCGGCCTAGTGGAAACGGAACGGAGCGATCCGTAACCAGCGGCCACCAGGCCCCGCGGAGTGTGCGAGCGATCACTCAAAGCGGTTTTGGTAGTGGCGACGGAGCCTGCGCAGAATTGGCTCGCGTTCGAGTACAGCAGCGCCATGGCTGCCAATCAGTTCCTTTCCGGCTCGCCCCCATCCGGCCCTGTGCCGGTGGAGCGCATGACTGAATGCTAATGCCAATCGTCAGGAAGTCATCCCCCGTGTAGAACCTCTGCCCCCCTCCCCGCCGCAACGGACGTCGATTTTCGCGAGAATGCTTTGCTGCGGCGGGGAGGGGGGCAGAGGTTCATGAGCGCGGGAAACGGCGAGTCAAGCGTGTGAGTAGCTTCCAGTCCTGGCTTCCACCGGCACAGGGCCGGTGGGGAGCCAACGTTTCATATGCGTTCGTGTTCGTATTCGACCAGCGGATCAATTCCGGGATCGATTCGCTTGATTGGCGTTTCAGACGACTGCACAGGCCAGATTGCGGCTATTTTTTGAAGCAGTACAAGGTGCCGGCGGTTCGAAAGTAGATGCGGCCGTCGACGATGGCGGGGGTGGCGTAGACGTTTTCGCCGAAGTCTGCCGTGTGCAGCACGCGCCAGTCCCCATCGCTGGAGACCACGGTCAATTGTCCGGTTTCATTGGTCAGATAGACTTTGCCGTCCCCCACGACCGGAGAACTGTAATAATCCCCCGCCGAGGAGAGTCTGGCCTGCTTGTACGGTTTGCCGGTCCGGGCATCCAGCGCGGTGAGAATCCCCCCATCCTTAATGGCAAACAGCCGCCCCTGGGCAAGAACCGGGGTGGCGCAGAACGGGACGTGCTTGAGGTAGGTCCACGCGACGTGCGTGTCGGTGATTTCCCCCGACCCGCCGGGTCGGATCGCCAGAACCGAGTTGCGCCCCTGATCCAGCAGCCGTTTGAACGAATCGTATTCCTGGCGGGTGATCGAGCCGTCTTTGTCCCGATCGATCTGCGAAAAACGCATCTTGACCGGCCCTTCGGGAACTTCCGATTCTTCGATGGATCCATTGCCGCTCTGATCGAATTCCTTGGCGTACTCGTCGAACGGAGCCAATACGATTTTGTCCCCTCCCACGTCTCCTCCCGCCCCCCAACCGGCGATGTACAACATACCGTCCTCCCCAACAATCGGCGTGGCGCCGACGAATCGGGCAATCCCGCGGACGGTCCACAGCTCGCGTCCCGATTCCAGATCGTAGCCGATAACGCGCAGCGACGACGCGCACACGATCTGGCGGCGGCCGGCCACGGTCCAGATCGTCGGCGAGGCGTAGTTCCGGGTGAACTCGGACCGGTCCACTCTCCAGATTTCGCGCCCGGTCTGTTTGTCGTAGACCGCCAGGAATGAGTCGGTGTCGTGGTCTTGCACCAGCACGACAGAGTCGTCGATGAGAATCGGCGAACTCCCCACTCCAAAATCGTTCTTGAACGGCCCCAGCGGCACGCGCCATAACAACTGGCCATCTCGATCGTAACAGAACATGCCACACGAGCCGAACAGGCTGATGACGCGCTCCCCGTCTGTCACCGGACTCGCCTGTGCATGGCTGCCGATGCGATGAATGCTCTCCAGCCGTTCATGCGGCGCGGCGACCTTCCACAGCACCCGCCCCGAGTCCCGATCCAGCCCCATCGTCCACAGGCTCTCCCCCTCCACGGCGGTCAAATAGATCCGGTCGTCCGTCAGCACCGGCGAGGAATGCCCTGGAGGAAGGGGGGTCTTCCAGACGACATGCCGGTCAGGGCCGATCTCCGTCGGCAAAGCCTGCTCCCCCACGGCATTGCCCGCTCCCTGCGGTCCGCGAAACTGGCGCCAGTCGCCGGCGCAAACGTTGGCAGGGATCGCGGCGACCCCTATACTCGCGATGAGCAGCAAACCAGTGCTTCGCATCGGCAGACTCCTTGTTAAACAGGGGGGGATTGATCGTGGAAAACCAGGTTGGGACGGAAAACAGTTCGACGGATTCTGAAAGGAATCGCGTGACACAAGCCGCTGCCGCCTCCCCCGCCCGGCGTGCAGCATCGGTGTTGGAAACTATGCTAGGCAAGTGACGAAGGCTCCACAATCATGACGCGTCCTGTTCGTTTCGGCATCCTCGGTTGCGGCCGTATCACGCGCCGCGGCCTGATTCCCGGCATCCTGGAGTCTCCGGCGGCGGAACTGGCGGGGCTGGCCAGCCTCCGGCCGGGAGTGGCCGCCGAACTGGCTCGTGAGTGTGGCAACCCGCGGATCTTCGATTCGTACGAAGCGCTGATCGGTGCTCCGGAGATCGACGCGGTCTACATCCCCACGACAGGCGAGTCGCACGCGCAGTGGACGCTCCGAGCGGCACAGGCGGGAAAGCATGTCCTGTGCGAGAAATCGCTCGCCCCGCAGGTCGCGGAAGCGGAGGAGATGGTGAACGCCTGCCGCAAGGCGGGGGTCATTCTTCAAGAAGCGTTCATGTGGCGACATCATCCCCGCTCCCGCCGCGTACGGGAACTGCTGAATCAAGGGACGATCGGCGAGTTGCGGCTGGTGTGCGCCCACTTTTCGTTTCGTCTCGATCCCCAGGATTGGCGTCTCGATCCCCAGCGCGGCGGCGGGGCGGTCTGGGATATCGGTTGCTATGGGGTCAACGCCGCCAGGCTGTTTGCGCAGTCCGAACCGGAATCAGTGCATGCCCGTGCCCGATTCCATCCCTCGGGAGCTGATGTGACGATGCAGATCGCCCTGAGTTTCCCCAACGGGGTCTTCGCCAACATCGATTGCAGTTTCGAAGCCCCCTTTCGGTGTGCCGTGGAACTGGTCGGAACAGAGGGCTCGATCACGCTGCCGGACGCCTTCCTCCCTCCCCCTGAAGCACAATTGCTGCTTCGCCGGGGAACGGAATCGGGTGATTCCGTGGAAACGATTCACATCCCACGGGCGAACCAGTACGCCGAACAGGTGACCGATTTCTGCGCGTCGATCACCGCCGGGCGGTTGCTTCCCCCGGCGGAAGATGGGCTGGCCAATATGCGCGTTCTTGAAACCGCGCTGAAACAGGCCCGTGCGGCAGGTTAGCGTCCGGCGGATGGTGGCGGGTGGCGGGGGGTGGGGGGTGAGCTTCAAGACTCAGAACCCAGGTCTCAAGACTCCGGACCCAGGTCTCAAGACTCAAGACTCAGTCCCACGGGTGGCGGGGTCTGAGCGGTCGAATCAGGTGGCGACGCCGTTTGCGCCGCGAGCGCTGCATGTCGCCGCCGGTTCGTCGACAGAGTTGCGAGCGAAGGTCTCGTGGGCGCGGGTCGCCGTCCCACACAGGGCGCAGGCTTCCGCCTCCGCTGAGCTTGCCTCAGCGGGGAGATGCCTGGCAGCTACCGCGCGTTACCCCGTCGGGAGCAGCTCTCCATCCGAGCTTGCCTCGATGGGAGCACGCCTCGCGCACCTGGGGATTTTCTCCGCGCCACTTCCGCTTTGTCCGGGAAAAAGACTCCGATGGTACGAGTCCATTCGAATCGCACTCGCGCGTTGAATCCCCGTCGAAGCAAAGCGGGCCAACAGAGCCCAGCCTGCGCGAGGCGTGCTCCCGCGGAGGCAAGCTCCACGGAGAGCGGGTGGTGGATGCCTTGCATCAGGTAACGGCCAGGCGGCGCCCCGCTCAGGCAAGCTGAGCGGAGGCGAGTTGAACGGAGGCGAGCTGAGCGGACGCGAGCTGAGTTCCGGCGTGGCTTCGTTGGTGGATACTGGTCGCGATTTCGGCCTATTCCATCGGACCGGGGGAAGGGGCTGGGGAGGGGGAGCGGCGGGCATTTTGGGGTGATGATACGTGGACACTGGCAGCGTCCACCAGTGCGTTTGCAAGTTTGTTGAATCGGCGAGGTGCAAGTCCTCGTCAGGAGGTTCTGGTTTGATCCTGTAGCCGACCGTGACTGCGTCGCCGTGAGGCGGGGTGGAGAGCATCGGGAGGCGAAAG
>JBJXGA010000051.1:0-8064 GCA_046152955.1 Planctomycetales bacterium
TTCTTTCTGCATGTCACGGACACGCCGCTGGAGGACCAGCGCGGGTACGTTTCGGTCCGCGCCACTCTGGTGGGAGAAGGAGACCAGGTGCGGGTCTATCGAGACCTCCAGGTGACACCCGGTGAAATCGCGAATGGATTGGTCAGGGAGCTGATCGAACTTCTGGATCGGCAGATTCTGCCTCGCAGCCGGGTCATTCTGGGACAGCATCGCGACGTGGATGGGGATGGCAAACTGGCGGTCTTGCTGACCGGCTGGCTGGAACGGCTGCAAGGGGGGCGGACTTCGGTCCAGGGATTCGTCCGCAGCCAGGATTTCGATCCCTCCGGAGTTCCCCCCTACAGCAATCGCGCGGACGTTCTGTATCTCAATGCCGGGCTGCGGCCAGGACCGGAGCTGGTTCCCTTGCTGGCGCACGAATATGCGCATGCGGTCGTGTGCAGTCTGCGCTTGCCGGGCGGCCTGAGCGCTACCGGACTCCCCGTCGAAGCCGACTGGTTGAATGAGGGCTATGCGCACCTGGCCGAACGGATGCAACAGGCCGGGTGGTCGAATCTCGAACACCGAATCACCGCCTTTTTGGATGCACCCGAATCCGCCCCGCTGGTCGTGCAGGATTACTACCGCACGGGACGGTGGCGCGACGCAGGTTGCCGTGGGGCGACGTTCTTGTTCCTGGACTGGTGTCTCCAGCAATCTGACGAATCGTTGCTGCGCGCGCTGGCGAGCGATCCGCTGACGGGAGTCGCCAAGCTGGAAGAACACAGTGGAATTCCGTTCGCAGAGCTGTTCCGCGGTTGGACGATTGCCCTGCATCAGGGAGGGTGGCCGGCGTTGGACCTGAATTCTGATCTGGGAAGACACACTCTGGCGGGCCCCAAAATTCGGACGTGGAACGTCGCCGAAACGGAGTGCGCTCTGGAATTGCAGGGAACCTCCGCCACGTTTGTCCGATGCCAGTTCGAGTCACACCGGCCCCGTTGCCAAATCCGAATCGAGGCACCCCGAAACGCACGGCTGCAAGTGACCGCGGCGCTACGACGCTGACGGGAGGGGGCTCGGAGGGGCCGGGCAACGGGCGCGGGCCTATCTGGCATCCGCCGGGGGATTTGGCTACGATGACAATCCGTCGGACATCTCTCCTTTCCATCCCACCAGCCTACAAAGCGGACCATCATGCCCGATGACCAGGATTTCTCGCTGAACAGTCCCGATGACTCGGTGTTGGACGATACGGATCCGGCACTGGCGGACGTTCCCTCCGGGGACTCGGGGGTGCTGAGCAAGCAACCGATCGACCCCAATCTGCTCAAAATCACTCCGGAGGGAGACCGGCTGATCATTGCCTATGGGCGAAAGGATATTCCCGACGAGTTGTGCGTCGCGGGCTATCGGGATCAGCTCCTGCAACTGATCAAAGAGTATCCGTCGTGCTCCACATTTGCATTTGACGTCGCCAACGTGAAGATGCTCCCCAGCGGCATGCTGGGAATCCTGGCGACGGTCAAACAGCGCGGGAAAAACGTGGAAATCCTCAATCCCTCCTCCGACGTTCGCGATGTGCTGCGGATCACGCGACTGGAAACGCTGTTCACAATTCGCGACCAGGGCACGTAGCCGCGCGCCGCCGTCAGTCTTTTGGGCAAGTGTCTGAAGCGACAAATGTCGGTGAATTGATCCGGGAATTGTTCCGCTGGAACGACCAGGAGGCATCGCTTCATGAATCGCCACCCCCTCCCCGCCGCGGCAATGCGTCTTCGCGCGCACCAGCGTTGATTGCGGTGGGGAGGGGGGAGCGGTGCTCCACGTGGGATCATTCTTGATGGTGCTGGGTTCTAGCCTGCGAGTCTTTCGCTCCAACGGCACAATGCCGTTGCGGGCGGGCTGGAACAGAATTCGCCGATGACCACGCCACGGTTTCGGTTGAAATCGAGACTCGTTTGCGCAGACCGGCGCGGGCCTACTGAGAAGGACGAGGTTGACTTCGACGAGATTCCATCCAGGCGGCGCGGGCCAGGGCGCGGCCGTGGTCAGGATTGAGTTTCAGGGCGCGACGGTAGGCGGCCTCGGCTTGGGTCGTATTCCCCAGAAACCGTTCCCCCTCGCCGGCGTAGTACCACAAGTCCGGGAGGTTGGCATCCTGCGCCACCCCCTCTCGAAAACGGGCGACCGCCTGGTCAAGTTGGCCCTGGCGGAGCAATTCCATCCCCGCGTATTGGGCGGCCTGTGCCCGATGCCTCCGCGCGGTTTCCACCTCCCCCTGATCCTGCTCCACTTCGGCCAGTTTCAGCAAGACCGACGCGCCGGGGAGCATGCGCTCGGCATGACTCCAAGCATCCCGCGCCTGTTCGACATGGCCGGAACGCCGCTCCACGTCTCCCAGCAGTTCCCAGGCCAGCGCCGTGGGAAAACCCTGCTCCTGAATTTGTCGTTCGAGCAGGCGCCGGGCCTGGGCAATTTCGTCAGACGTCGAATTCTCGACGCGCAACAGTGCAAAGGCCGCATCCTGTAACAGGTACAGGTAGGTCTGCTCCCAGAGCGGGTCGTCGTCCACCAGTCGGGCCAGGCGCTGCGCGCCGCCGCGCGCATTGCCAGCCTCGCGCAATCGCTCCGCGCGTGCAATCTCTCGCGGCAGTCCAAACCGCTCGCGAATCGGTTTCTGAAAGTCATCGGTATCATCGACCTGGAGCCGCGCTGAGGCCAGGTTGAGAGCGGCGCGAAGTTCGACAGCCAAATCCTCCCGTCCCGTCTGGTCCGCCGCTCGAGCGCGAAGTTGCAGGATCCGCAAGTCGTTGTCGTATTGTTCTGACAGTTGCTCAAGGAGCGGTTCGGCCTCCGCGGCGTGTCCGCTACGGACCAGCAGTTTGGCACGTTGGTACACGCTGCCTGGGTACAGATCGCCCGCCGCTTCGAACGCCGCTGCGGCCTCGTCGGGACGCTCTTGGCGCAAGAAATTCCGCCCCAGATGATACCAGGCCAGGGGGGCCACCTCCCGAGTCCCCAGGTCGGCGGCGTTGCGAAACCAGTTGGCTGCCTCGTCCAGCTTTCCCAGACGCTCCAGGCACATCCCGCGCGTCAGGGCGATTTCGGCCGACTCAGGCTGCGCCGCAGCCCCTTTGGCCAGACAGGCGTCCGCTTTGGCAAAGTAGCCAAACACCAGGTACGTTTCCCCCAGCGTGCGCCATTTGTCGCCGCTGTCAATCAGGTATGCGTGCGGCAGCGCCAACAACTCGCGTCCGGTCGTGGCGTCTTCGCTGTCGGCGACTGGGGGGGGTAAGACAGACGTCGAACTCAGGCGCCAGCCGACCGCGACGGCCGCCCCCACAAGTTCCAGCCCGATGATCAGCCGCAGCAGCGTCTGCCAACGTTTCATGGGGAGCCACCTCCGCCCTGATGGAACCAGGCGGTCAAACGCCCCTGTCGATCGAACGGACCAATGATATGCAACCCGCCGGTCAGAATATCGGCGCGGCCATCCCCATCCAGGTCTCCCACAGCGACCGTCACGCGGTGCGTGGGCTGGCTGTCAATTTGCCACGTTTGAAATTGCTGGTGGCCGTCGTTTTCCAGCCACACGACGCTCGCGGTCCCCCGTTCCTCCCAATTGTTGAACATCGAAACCAGCACAACATCGCGGTCGCCGTCGGCGTCAAGATCCCCGACCGCCGCGGCGTAGGTTCCCCCCAGCGAGCCGATCCGTCGCGAGACGAAGTTCCAGCCCCCCTGGTTTTCGAACCACAGACAGCCATGATACGGCTGCGGAAAGCTGTGCGAATCCTCGAGGTTGTCTCCGACCGGGAGGATCAGATCGACATCCCCGTCCCCATCCAGGTCATCCTGGATGAGTCCCGCGCTCCCCAGATCGTAATTGACGGTGAACCACAATCGGCGCGGCTCAAACCGCCCCGCTCCCAGGTTTTCGAAACCCCACAGCTCTTCTTCGTCCTGCGTGACAATCGCCGCGATGTCCAAGTCGCCATCCCCGTCGAAATCAGCCAGGGGGACATGGATCGTTCCCGGCGCCGTGAGCAGAACCCGCTCGACAAAGCGGCCGCCCCCACGATTCTCCAGCCACAACACCTCGCCGCGGGCATACCCGAACACCGCCACCACCAGATCGAGATCACCATCGCCATCGAGATCTCCCGGTTGGCAATCGGCGACGCGCCGCACGTCATCCACCAGCAAGTGCCGCTGGAATCCGTCGGGAGTCTGCTCCAGCCAGAGGAGTCTCCCAATGACACCATCATTGGGCAGAATGTCCCCCAGAAGGCTCACCAACAAGTCCTGATCTCCATCCTGATCGAGATCGACGGGGGTCACGTGGGCGGGAGTCGCCAAATCTTCTGCGAGGATGCGCTCGCTCCAGGCTCCGGACGACTCCCGTTGGCAAAGCACCAGTGCCTGCCGCCGGGCGTCGCAGGCCAGGATGTCCGATGCGCCGTCCCCGTCGAAGTCAACAATTTGCACATTGGTGATGATCGGGTGCTGTGTCGGAGGAGGGCCGATTTCGTTGCGCGAAAATCCTACGGGGGAGGGGGGGAACCGCGAGCCCCCTCCCGCGGCTGGCTCCTCCAGAACGCGCAGTGGCGGAACGCGTCGCAGCCCCCACACCGTGACGGTCGGGATCAGCACGGCGATCAGTGCCAAACACAGAATGCGAGACATGTCAGCGCAAGGTCAGAAACAGACGGCAGGATCGACGCCGAGGGACACCAGAAGGATGGTCTCCATCTTGACGCGAATCTCGGAAGGCGTCAAAGGGGCGGGCATCAATTTCTCAGGAGAGAGAAGTGGAGGCCGTCGAGATGTCGCTACGGTTGGCGCAGGTTTTCCCGGACTGTCAACATCCCGGACTGTCAACTTTGTGCAATTGCCAGAAAGCCGCTACCATCGTGAGTCCACCATTGAATCCTTCCGCTGCCTTCCCCTTGAGGAGTTACCCCGATATCCATGCGCTGGGAGTTTCGAGTCACGTGTTTGGCATTGATGGCGAACATCGGCCTGACTGGAGCGCACCGGGCGTGTGCCGACGATCTCTTGCGAGATCTGCAAACGGCGGCGATCGTCCGGGATTCGTCCCCGATCGGGCATTGGGGCCCCAACCCTGCGGCGTACACCGGTTGGGGAACGCACAGCAATCGCCTGATTCCGGTATATACGTTCGGCACGACCCGCTCGGGACCGGGGGTTTCGCTGTCCGAATACACCGGAGCGAACAGCGTGTACCGCCGCGCGCCGGGATTGCTGCGAATTTATCAATCCCCCCCCACCAATACGCTGAATCCGGCCGCCGAATACCTCGACCAGACGGAACTGGCGTCGATCCAGCGGGCCGCACTGGCTGCGGGGAAGAAGCACATCTTCGTCGTGATCTTCGACGGGATGGATTGGCAGACCACCTGGGCGGCGTCCACGTACAAAAGCCGCAAGGTCGCCTACCGGGAGGGGCGGGGGACGGGGCTGCATTTCCAGGACTATACGGCCCGCGGGACGACCGAATTTGGCTGGATGGTCACCACGCCCCACAACGAGGGGACCAAGACTGACGTCGACGGGCAGCGGGTGCTGAATCCCGGCGGAGCGCAGCGCGGCGGTTACAATCCGCTGAAGGGAGGAGTGTTTCCCTGGAGTACCGCCACCGATCCGCTCTACCTGATCTCGAAAATTCCCAGCGATCCCAAGGGGCTGGGGGAACATGCCTACCCCGATTCGGCGGCGACGGCGACCGCCTTTTGCAGCGGTGTGAAAACGTACAACGACGCGATCAACATCGACGTCGAGGGGAATCAGGTGGCTACCGTGGCCCACGAAGCTCAGGCGCTGGGGATGAAGATTGGCGTCGTGACCAGCGTGCCGATCAGCCACGCCACCCCCGCCTGCGCGTATGCGCACAATGTGAATCGGGACGATTATCAGGATTTGACGCGCGACCTGGTGGGACTCCCCTCCATCGCCCATCCGCAGCGGCCTCTCCCTGGGGTCGATGTGCTGATCGGTGGCGGGGCCGGAGACAGCAAGGCGGAGCAAAAGGAGCAAGGGGCCAATTTCGTACCCGGAAATCTGTGGATCACTCCCGCGGACTTGCAGGCGATCGACGCGGCTCACGGGGGGCGATATCTCGTGTCGCAACGCACGGCGGGAGTGAACGGACGCATGAACCTGCTCGACGCGGCAGGGCGCGCGGCCGTGGAGAATCGGCGACTGTTTGGCTTCTATGGCAACGGAATGTTCTCAGGCCACCTGCCATTCCGGACGGCGGACGGCGACTATCTGCCGACGCTGGGGCGCCAAAAGAAGTCGGAATGCTATTTCCCCGCCGACCTGTACGAAAATCCCACACTGGCCGACATGACGATCGCCGCGCTGGCCGTGCTGGAACGCAGCCCCCGCGGATTCTGGTTGATGGTCGAAGCCGGAGACGTCGACTGGGCCAATCACGACAACAACCTCGACAACTCGATCGGCGCCGTCCTGAGCGGCGATGAAGCGGTCAAAGTCGTTACGGATTGGGTGGAGCGGCACAGCAACTGGGACGAATCGCTGCTGATCGTGACCGCCGACCACGGACACTACCTGATGCTCGACCGTCCGGAATTGCTGACGGGCGAACGACCGTAGTTGTCCCAGGATCTGTCGCCGATCACTTTCCGGATTTGAGGCGTTTGATGCTGATGTTTCGAAATTGGACCGGGTCGGAATGTCCCGCGAACCCGAAGTAGCCGCTCTTGCGGTCTTTGCCGGGGTGTGGAGAGTTAGCCATAAATTCGGTGACCTTTCCCAGGTCGCCGTTCAGAATCGTGACGCCATTGAGTTCCACCTTCAGTGTGGAACCAGCGACCGTAACCTGCTGATAGTTCCATTGTCCGGCCGGACGCAGAAAACCGCGGTGCGCCGGGATCATGCCATACGCGGAACCATGCGCTTGTCGGGGATCCAGCCCTCCGTACTTCGGGTGCTCGGTGTCCAGCACTTGCAGTTCGCACATACCCGAGTAGGCGCCGTCCCCTTCACCGGGATATCGAATCGCCAGGCCGTTGTTTCCTCCCGGGGGGAGGTTGAACTCCAATCGGACCACGAAGTCATCGAACTCTTCCTTCGTGAACAGTGTCCCTCCCTGGCCAGGCTTGCAGACGATGGCCCCATCACGAACCTCATAGTTGTCCGCCGCGCCGCTCCAGCCGTCGAGATTCTTGCCATTGAAGACCGAAACGAATCCTTCCGGATCCTTCCCCCGCAACAGGGCATTCGCTTCGTCCGCACCGATTTCACGGAGGAATATGTTCCGCCAGCGGATTTCTCCCCCGTGAGTCTGCAACTGGATCGGCCCTTTTGCGAACAGCGGCTGGCTGCGATCCCAGAAGTTTTCCAGTGGCGCTCCCTCCACGACCAGCTTGTCATTCAGCCACACCCAGGTGCGGTCCCCGAGCTGACGGATGCGGAATCGATTCCACTGGCCGAATGGCTTGTCAGCCAGCACCAGCGGATCTTTGCCCGGCGTCCCGGCGCTGTTGTTCCACAGCCCGCCTGAGCCTTTGTCGGCCCCGATTTCCCATTTCCCCCCATCCTTGGTGTAGTCCCAGATTTGTACCTGCGGAGATCCCCGCAAGTAGATACCGCTGTCGGCCAGGGGGACCGTCTTGTAATCGATCCACAGTTCCATGTCGCCGTAGTCTTTGTCAGTGGTGGCGTAGCCCCCTTCGCCGTCGTTTACCAGCTCGCCATTCTGGATGGTCCAGTGTTTCTTGAAATCGTTAAGTTCCGCCGCGCGCTTCTTTTGACGCTCGTCGTCAGACATGGCCCGCAATTGCCGCGGGTCAAAGTGTCCCAATCCGTACCAGCCAGTCAGATCGCGCCCGTTGAAGAGTGCCTGGAATCCTTTGGGGGGCTGGTTATTCTCCTGAGCGACCCCCGTCGCCGACCAACAGGCCGCAATCAAACCAACAACCAGCAGGCGCAATACGGAGAGACGCAAGGTGAGGCTCCTCAGAAAGCAATGCAAAGAATCGTCCAACGCAACTTCGGATGATCTTAGCCAACTCCCGTCGCAGTTGCGACGATCCC
>JBJXGA010000053.1:0-11184 GCA_046152955.1 Planctomycetales bacterium
CGGAGAAGGCCTCCAGGTAGTTGTGAAGGGCCAGCCCGATCTGTCGGAGGTTGTTTTTGCACTGGGTCCGGCGGGCCGCCTCGCGCGCCTGCTGGACGGCGGGGAGCAGCAGCGCGACAAGGACGCCAATGATGGCAATGACGACGAGCAACTCGATGAGGGTGAAACCGCGGTATCGAGGGGATTGGGGCAGTGGACGGGACACGATGAAGTCTCCAGGGAGTGGGGATGCTCAATGCTGATACTGAGATTCAATCTCAATACTGTGGCATTCTACACGCTCCATCCCCACTGTCAACCACAACTTCCTCTTTTTTCGGTAGCCAGCATATGAGCCGTTCGCCTTCTGCACATGAGCCGCTCCCCCACCTTGCTATTCAATTGCTCGTCAGGTGCGTCTGGATTGGGTATCGTACCGGTGCAAGTGCTGGTGGGGCGGGCGGGTGAATCCGCCGCGGCCTTCCCTGACCATGAACACAATGGCTCCTCTTCATCTGAGTTAAGAAAATGCACACAGGACGGATCAGTGTCGTGGCGTGGTGCCTGGCGGCGAGTTGCTTCTTGGGTTGTGATACCGGGTCTAGCCGTCCGGGGGGAGCCGCCGGCGGGGGAACCACTTCTTCCTCCTCGACAGAACCAGCATCCAATCAGGCGACCGCTGGCACGGGTGGAGCCTTGCCATCGACCGACACCGCTGCTGCGGACCAAACCACCGCTGCGACCACTCATTCTGTCTCAGATTCCGATCAGGAACCCGACATGCCCCCCAGCGATGAACACCCCTCTTCGCACAAAACGGCCGACGACGCCGAGCCTGCGACTCACTCTGCTTCCGACCACGGCGACACCTCCCCAACCCCGGCCCCGCTGTCGGCTGCTCGCGAACCGGCCTATCTAGCCGACGTTCCGCTCATCCCCCGAGAGATTCTGTTCGGCAACCCCGACAAAGCGGGTGCTCGGATCAGCCCGGATGGCACGCAGATCAGTTTTCTCGCGCCGGTCGACGGAGTGCTCAACGTGTGGGTTGGTCCGGTGGATGACCCGGCGGCGGCGCGGGCAGTGACCAGCGACACGCAACGCGGCATCCGGATTCATTTCTGGGCCTTCACCAGCCGCCATCTGCTGTACCTGCAGGATATCGGCGGGGACGAGGATTGGCACGTCTATTGCGTCGATCTGTCCAACCACCAGACCAAAGACCTGACGCCGCTTCCCAAGGTCAACGCGCAGATTCAAGAAGTGAGCCATCTTCTCCCCGAGGAGATTCTGGTCAAACTCAATGACCGGAATCCGCAACTGCACGACGTCCATCGCGTCAACATCGTGACGGGCGAGCGGAAACTGGTGGAAGAGAACGCGCAAGGGTTCGTCGATTATCTGTCGGACGACGACTTCAACCTCCGGTTCGCGACCCGCTTCAATCCCGATGGCGGAAATGAGCTGTTCCGCCGCACCGCGCAGGGGGACTGGGAGTCGTTCCTCAAGATTCCCATGGAAGACACACTGACCACCTCTCCCGTCGGTCTCAACCGGGGTGGGGATGCCCTGTACCTGATTGACAGCCGCGGGCGGAACACCGGAGCGCTCATGCAATGGAATCTCGCAAGCGGCGCTCAGGAATTGATTGCGGAAAACGACCTGTCGGACATCGGCGGCGCTCTGGTGCATCCGGTGGAAAAGACGATCGACGCCGTATCGTTCAACTACTTGCGCAAGGAATGGCAGGTGTTGAATCCAGCGGTCGCGGGGGATCTGGAGTATTTGCGGACGGTGGCCGATGGCGAAATGGAGATCACCAGCCAGTCGCTCGACAATCGCCGCTGGACCGTGGCGTTTTTGTTGGACGATGGCCCCGCGCGGACGTATCTGCATGACCGCGACGCGGGCCAGGCGAAATTCCTGTTCAGCAACCGCGACGCGCTGAAGGGTTTGCCGCTGGTGAAAATGCACTCGCTGGTGATTCCGGCCCGCGACGGTCTGCCGCTGGTCAGTTACCTCACGTTGCCACCAGGGACCGACCAGGACGGAGATGGCCGCCCGACAGAGCCGGTCCCGCTGGTGTTGAACGTGCATGGCGGTCCGTGGGCACGGGACGCCTGGGGTTTGGACCCCGAAGCGCAATGGCTCTCGAACCGGGGTTATGCCACGCTGAGTGTCAATTTTCGAGGCTCGACCGGCTTCGGCAAGGCGTTTCTGAATGCCGGAAATCAGGAATGGGCCGGCAAGATGCATGACGATCTGATCGACGCCGTCCGCTGGGCCATCGACCAGAAAATCGCGGATCCGCGGCGTGTGGCCATCATGGGGGGGAGCTATGGCGGGTATGCGACGCTCACCGGATTGACGTTCACCCCCGACGTCTTCGCCTGCGGTGTGGACATCGTCGGTCCCTCCAACATCCTCACGCTGCTGGGGACGATTCCCGCCTACTGGCAGCCGATGATCCAAATGTTCAAAGACCGGGTGGGGGACTTCACCAGCGACGCAGGGAAGGCGTTGTTGACCGAGCGCTCGCCGCTCACGCACGTCGATCGCATCCAGCGGCCGCTACTGATCGGCCAGGGGGCCAACGACCCCCGCGTGAAGCAGTCGGAAGCGGACCAGATCGTCGAAATGATGAACCAGAAGAAGATTCCAGTGACGTACGTCCTGTATCCCGATGAAGGGCATGGCTTCGCGCGTCCCCCCAACCGGCTGTCGTTCAACGCCGTCACCGAGGCCTTCCTGGCCACCCACCTGGGAGGCCGGTTCGAACCGATCGGATCTTCGTTCGAGGGATCGACGATCCGTGTCCCCTCGGGGGCCGATCAGGTGCCGGGGTTGAAGGAAGCCCTCGGTGGTGAACCAGGAGCGCAGCACACGGGATATCGCCTGCTGGCCTCCGACAAGGGGCGGGTGGCGATGGTCGGCCTGGATGGTGAGATCGAATGGGAGACGCCGATCCAGGGGGACGCGCACGACCTGTGGCTGCTTCCCGGAGGCAACGTCCTGTTTCCCGCCAGTTCCACACGGATCGTGGAAATGGCCCCCGACCAAAGCATCGTCTGGGAATACACCTCCCGCCCCAAGGATTCGCAGACGCCGCGCGTCGAGGTGCATGCCTTTCAGCGTCTGGAGGGGGAGCTGACGATGATCGCCGAAAGCGGCAATCAGCGAATTATCGAAGTCGACCGACAGGGACGCATCGTCCACGAAATTCCCCTCACCGTCGATCATCCCGATCCGCATCGAGACACGCGAATGGTTCGCCGACTGGCCAATGGCCATTACCTGGTCTGCCACGAGGGGGATGGCAAAGTCCGCGAATATGATCGCGATGGGAACGTGGCCTGGAGTTACACTCTGGATCTCAATGGACGGCCGCCGTCTCCTGGCCACGGCCCGGAGGGGCACGGAGTGTCGGTCTTCGGCGCTGTGCGGCTGGAGAACGGGCATACGCTGATCGCCGGCGGAAACAACAATCGGGTGATTGAGGTCGATCCCGCCGGCAACATTGTATGGAGCCTCGACCAGAAGGAACTGCCCGGAGTCACGCTGGCCTGGGTCACCTCGCTGCACGCGCTTCCCAACGGCAACATCATCCTGGGCAACTGCCATGCGGGAGAATCGAACCCGCAACTCCTGGAAGTGACCCGCGAGAAAAAAGTCGTCTGGACATTCCACGACTTCAAAAACTTTGGCAACAGCCTGGCTGTGGCGCACCTCCTGGGGCTTCCGGAAGGAACGCGGCGGTAATCAGGCGGATCGCAGCAATCGTTTGGACCGGACTATGGACCTGCTCTTCGGAATCATCGTCGGTATCGGGTTGGCCGCATCCTGCGGTTTCCGGGTGTTCGTGCCGATGCTGGTGATGAGCATTGCGGTAAAGAGTGGTCAACTCACATTGGCAGACGGCTGGAGCTGGATCGGAAGCTGGCCGGCGGTGATTTCGATTGGGGTTGCCACCATCATCGAAATTGTCGGTTTCTACATTCCGTGGATCGATCACGTCTTCGACATGCTGGCTTCTCCGGCAGCAGTCGTTGCCGGAATACTAGCCACGGCCGCCTGCGTTTCGGAGATGAGTCCCTTTCTGCAGTGGTCCACGGCGATCATCGCCGGAGGGGGCGCTGCCGGAGTCGTTCAAAGCACCACGGTCATCGCTCGGGGCGCATCGACGGCGACGACGGGCGGATTCGGCAACTTCGTGATTGCCACGATGGAGCTGGTGGCGTCGTTCGTCCTGTCACTCCTGGCGGTAGTCGTGCCGATCATCGCCGGATTGGTGCTGTGCCTCGTCGTCTTCTGGGTGGTTCGCGTGTATCGTCGGCGTCGGGCGGCGCGCGCGCTGTAACTCACACTCGGACTTTGTATCCCATTTCACCCAGCAACTTTTGCAGCCGGTCGCGGTGATCCCCCTGGATCTCCAGGGAGTCCCCATCCAGTGTCCCACCAGCGCCGCAATGGTTTTTGAGTTTCTTGAGCAACCCCGGCAGATCATTGGCGCTGGCGGCCAACCCCTGCACGACGGTCACGATTTTTCCCTTGCGCCGTTTCTCAACCGTCAGTCGGGCGGTCTGTTGCTGAGCCGGAACCTGCGGCTTCGCGGGAGGCAAAGCCGGACAGCCGCAGTCCGCTTCCACCTTGCCGCACCGGTCGCACAGCGGGGGGCGATCAAACACGGTTCCGGCGAATAGCCGCATGAGGAGAATCTTTGCAGGGGCGGTTTGGGTCAGTCTGCACCAGAACAATGGCGTGCCGTGTGGCAGTCTACCTGGAGAGAGCCCATCCTGAAAGTTGATGGCTTTCCTGAAACTCGCCGCCCGACCGATCCCTTTGCCAGCCGCTTGCTGGTTTGCTAGAAGGGGTGCATGCCCCAGCCTTTGACCCATTCTGACGCATCCGGCGCCCGACCTATTCTGGAAGTCGTCGATCTGCGGACCCATTTTGCCACGGATGCGGGGGACGCCAGGGCGGTGGATGGGGTGACGTTTTCGATTCCCGCCGGGAAGACGCTGGCGATCGTCGGCGAGAGCGGTTGCGGCAAGACGGTCACCGCGCTCAGCATCCTGCAACTGATCCCGATGCCCCCCGGCAAATTCGTCAGCGGCGCCATTCGCTTCGAAGGACGCGACCTGCTGCAGTTGTCTGCCGCCCAGTTGCGGGAACTGCGCGGCGGATCGATCGCCATGATCTTTCAGGAGCCGGGAACCAGTCTCAATCCGGTGTTCACTATCGGCAGCCAGATTGGCGAAGCGATTCGCCTGCACCGGCGAGTCCCGCGCTCGCAGGTCCGCGAGGAAGTCCTCCGCAGTCTGCGGGCAGTGCATGTCAGCGATCCGGAACGGCGCCTCGATCAATATCCCCACGAACTGTCGGGAGGAATGAAACAGCGGGTGATGATTGCCATGGCCCTGTCGTGCAATCCGCGGCTGCTCATCGCCGACGAACCGACGACTGCCGTCGATGTGACGATTCAGGCGAGGATTCTCGATTTGCTGCGCGACATTCAGGCCGAACGGGGGATGGCGGTGCTCCTGATCACACACGATTTGGGGGTCGTCGCGGAACTGGCGGACGAAGTGGCGGTGATGTACGCCGGAAAGATCGTCGAGCGCGCGTCGGTGGACGAACTGTTTGCCAACCCGAGGCACCCGTACACGCGGGGACTGTTCGCCAGCCTGCCGCGCATCGACCGTGCGCAGAGCCGCTTGGAGGCGATCGAAGGCTCGGTTCCCGCCGCGACTCGCTTTCCCCCCGGCTGTCGCTTTCGAGAGCGCTGCCGCTGGAGCGACGACCAATGCGGCGTCGAACCACCCTTGGTTCCCCTGGGAGCCGGGCACGAGGTGGCCTGTTGGCATCATGCGGAAGTGGCCACGCCCCCATTGGCCGCGACAGTCTGATGCTTGCGACGGTTTTTGGGGAGCGGCGGAAACTCCCCGGTGATGCCAATGACTATGGAACAGGGACAGATGACCCAAGTCGAGCCCACAGCCCCCGAAACTCGCTCCGCAACGCCGGCTCCCCTCCTGGAAGTGCGTGAACTGAAAAAACACTTTCCAGTCCGGGCCGGGCTGCTGGGGCGCGTTCGCGCGCACTTGCTGGCAGTGGATGGGGTCTCGTTCTCACTGGGGGCGGGACGGACTCTGGGGCTGGTGGGTGAAAGCGGTTGCGGCAAGACAACGGTCGGTCGCACAATCCTGCGGCTGATCCCCGCCACTTCCGGTTCCGTCATGTTCGATGGCCAGAATGTCCTCACCGCCGATCGTGCCGCGCTGCGCCAGATGCGACGGCGGATGCAGATCATCTTTCAGGATCCCTACGGCTCGCTCAATCCCCGCATGACGGTCCAGCAGATCGTGGGAGAACCGCTGCTGGTGCATGGACTGGCCCGCGGCACGGAACTCCGCGACCGCGTCGCCGCGCTGTTGCAGCAGGTGGGCCTGCGAACCGAGGCGATGAACCGTTACCCGCACGAATTCTCCGGCGGACAACGGCAGCGAATCGGTGTGGCGCGGGCGCTGGCATTGCAACCGGCGTTCATCGTCTGCGATGAACCGACCAGCGCTCTCGATGTGAGCATCCGCGCGCAGATCATCAATCTGTTACAGGATCTGCAGCAGGCGCGGGGACTCAGTTATCTGATGATCAGCCATGACCTGGGGGTCGTGCGGCACATCAGCGACGAGGTGGCGGTCATGTACCTGGGAAAGATCGTCGAGCAGGCGCCGACGGCGGCGCTGTATGAACAGCCGCGGCACCCCTATACCAAAGTGTTGCTGGCGGCGATTCCGGTCCCCGATCCCCGCGTCCGTCGCAGTCGGGGAGAGCGAGTGCAGTCGCTCGATCGGGACGACACGGTCCCCTCCCCGATCAACGTCCCGTCCGGCTGCCCGTTTCACCCACGCTGTCCGTTGTATGCGACCAAGGGAGAGCCGGTGGAATGCCGGACGACGCTCCCCCTCTTGGCGCCTCAAGCCCCTGCTTCGCGGCATCTCGTCCGCTGTCATTTTGCGGGGGAGAGTCTTGAGTCCTGAGTCTTGGGTTCTGAGAACTGAGAACTTGTTTACCCTTAGCGGCGGTCCTTGACGCTCTCGCGCAGCGCTCCTAGACTGCATTGCATGAACTTGAAAGCGAGCAACTTGTGCAAATCCGCGTGAATGGCGAGCCGCGCGAGGTCGAAGCGGGAATCACCCTTGACCGACTCCTGGCTCAATTGCAGATGCAGCCGCGGTATCTGGCCGTCGAGCGCAATTTCGAAGTCGTCCCGCGCACTCGCCATGCCGAATGCGTCCTCCAAGATGGGGACGCCCTCGAAATCGTGACGCTGGTGGGAGGAGGCTGACCGGACATGTCCAACACGCTGACTATGGAATCCCCGCTGGTTGTGGGGAGTCATACGCTGGAGTCCCGGCTGATCGTGGGGACCGGCAAATACGCCACCTATGACCTGATGCGGGATTGCCTGGAAGCGAGCGGGGCCGAGGTGATCACCGTCGCCGTCCGCCGCGAGCGGCTGATCGACAGCCAGGGGCGGAGTCTGCTCGATTTCATCGACCTGGGGCGATACACGATTCTCCCGAACACCGCCGGATGTTTCACGGCAGAAGATGCGATTCGCGTCGCCCGGCTGGGGCGCGAAATCCTGCTGGGGCTGGAGAATCCGGGGGCCGACTGGGTGAAGATCGAAGTCCTGGCCGACAAAAAGACCCTCCTGCCGGATGCTCTGGGAACGCTCCGCGCGACGGAGCAACTGGTTTCTGAGGGCTTTCAGGTCTTGTGTTACACGACCGACGATCCGATTGCCGCCAAGCGTCTGAAAGACGCGGGGGCCACGTCGGTGATGCCGGCCGGCAGCCCGATCGGAAGCGGTCAGGGGATTCTCAACCCCAACAACATCCGCATTTGCCTGGAATACCTCAAAGAAAACGACCCGAACTATCCGGTGATCGTCGACGCCGGAGTCGGCACCGCCAGCGACGTCAGCTTTGCCATGGAACTGGGCTGCGACGGGGTGCTGCTGAACACCGCCATCGCCAGCGCCCGCGACCCGCGACCCATGGCCTATGCCATGCAGATGGCCACCCGCGCCGGCCGCCTGGCCTACCTCTCAGGCCGCATCCCGCGCAAACTGTACGCCACCGCCTCCAGTCCGGAAACCGGCACAGTCTCCCCGTTGCCGCGCTGACCCCCCTTTTCATGCGTGGAGTGGGTATGGCCGCAGGGTGAGGATTTCGGAGAAATCCTCCTACAGGGAAGTGCTGTTCGGCTATGATGTACTTCATGCCTTGGAATGGACTTGCCGATCGACACACGCTGACGAAGAAGAGGAGCACGGCGTTGCACCTGGCAGCGTTGTGTACCCTGGCGGCGCTGTGTGTTGGATGGAATCACGACGATGCGCAGCACTGGCCTGGCGCGGCGCGTGCTGTGGCGCAGTCCCCTTTCGCACCGGCTTCGTCCAAGTCCAAGTCCGGCGCGCAGCCGAAACGCAAAGGGGACTCACAAGGTCGATCGAAAAAGCCGGGAGCGGCGCATGCTTCCGGGCGTGGGGAGCGGCTGTGGCGTGCCACCGATGTTCATCCCCGCCACGATGATCAGCGGTTGGCCGCACTGGGAATTCTGAAATACACTTCTAAGCGTCTGGTGCTGTACACCGACATTGCTCCCGAACAGGCCAAACCGCTCCCGGAATTGATGGATCGCTGCTTCGATGAGTGGGTCGAATACTTTGGTCCCCTTCCTCCTGATCGGGAAGGGCAGGAGTTTCAGATGACCGGCTACCTGATGGCCGATCAGCGGCCCTTTCGGGAGACGGGGTTGCTCCCCGAGAACCTCCCACCGTTTCCGCACGGTCGCAACCAGGGGACATTGTTCTGGCTCAACGATCAGCCGACCGACTACTACCGCCGCCACCTGCTGCTCCACGAAGGGACGCATTGCTACATGATGGCGCTCGCACACCCGTTCCGGAGGGAAATCTGGTACATGGAGGGGATGGCGGAATTGTTCGGAACGCATCGGTTCGACGACGAGGGGCGACCGCAATTTCGGGTCTTGCCGCACGACCGCGAGCAATTTCCGGGGCTGGGACGGATTCGCCTGGTGGAGGACGAAGTCCGCGACCGCGGGGCGCGCGGGTTGCCCGACGTGATGCGCCTCAAGTCGGATGACTACCTGAGCAATCCCCCCTATGCCTGGGCCTGGACGGTGTGCCGGTTTTTCGATGGTCATCCGCGCTATTCGGAATCCTTTCGCCAGGCGGGGCGGGCCGTGGTGACCGGCGAAGATGCTCCCCAGTGGCGGGCCTTGCTCAAAGATTCGGCTCGGGACATTCAAGACGAATGGCTGCTGTTCGCCTCGACCCTGTGTCATGGCTACGACCAGTCCCGCTCGGCGATTACGTTCCGTGCCGGCGAGCGCCTGCGCCCCGGCACGCCGGTGGCCGCGACAGTCGAAGCCGCGCGTGGCTGGCAATCGTCGGGGGTTCTGGTCGAGCAGGGAAAAACTTATCGCATCACCGCGGAAGGACGGTTTACGATCGCCCACCCCGACCGCTCAGATCGGACTGCGACGCCAGCGGGCGCCCCGTCCGTGCGCGACGGCAAAGAGAAACACGAAGAACCGGCCTGGGAGAGTGAGCCCCAGGGAATCAGCGTTCGGTATCACGCGGGGCGTCCCCTGGGAATGCTGCTGGCGACGATTCGGAGCGTCCCCGAGCGATCCGATCCCGCGCAGACGACGATGCTCGGCATCCTGCCGATCGGCCGTGCGGCGGTCATTACCCCCACCATCACCGGCGATTTGTACTTTCGCCTCAACGACCCCTGGAACGAGCTGCACGACAATGCCGGAGAGGCCCGCGCGCGGATTGAACTCCAGGAGCCTCCTTGACGCGCTCAGCGGCGTCCGGGGGTCCGACAGGACTGGCCAGCCCTGCACTTGAATTTCTCACCCCCCCTCCACGATGATAGACCAGTCCTGGGGCGTCTTCGGTTTGTGTTGGATTCACAGACCCAGACTCGAAGCGGCCCGGCGGCTGACTGCCTGTCTGACAGTCCCAGGTGTTAAACTCCCGGAGCGGGCCTTCCACGGGGGATGCCTGAGATTGATTGGAATCCCGATGGAACTGCGGAGTGTCCGTTGATGCAAGCGATGCACGTGCTGCGATGGGCCATCCGGTTGGCCGCATTGGTGGTGGGCGTGGCAGGGTTGGCTGATCGAGGCCAGGCCGATCCGAAGCCCCCATCCCCCGCGACAACCCAGGTCGAATTCAATCGCGACATCCGACCGCTGCTCTCAGACGCCTGCTTTCAATGTCATGGTCCCGATTCGGCGAAGCGCCAAGCGGACTTGCGGCTGGATTTGGAAGCGGGAGCAAAGGCCGACCTGGGTGGCCGCGCGGCGCTCGTCCCAGGGGATGTGAGCCAAAGCGAGTTGTATCAGCGGCTGGTCGCTGAGGATCCGGTCGAACGAATGCCGCCGGCGAAATCGGGCAAGTCGTTGACCGCGGCACAAATCGAGCTCATTCGCCGCTGGATTGAACAAGGAGCGCCCTGGCAGGCGCATTGGTCGTTTCTTCCACCCCGTCGGCCGGAACTTCCGGCAGTATCCCAGGAGCGTTGGGTGCGTGCGAACATTGACCGCTTTGTCCTGGCGCGGCTGGAAAAGGAGGGGCTGATCCCCGCTCCCGAGGCGGATCGGACGACGCTCATCCGCCGCGTTTCGCTGGACCTCACCGGACTCCCGCCAACCCCCGATGAGGTGGACGCGTTCCTCAACGACTCCGCGGACGACGCTTATGAAAACGTGGTGGACCGCCTGCTCGCCTCCGAGCGCTATGGGGAACGGATGGCGGTGCGCTGGCTGGACGGAGCGCGGTACGCCGACACCAGCGGCTATCAGAGCGACGGCGAACGGTACATGTGGCGGTGGCGCGACTGGGTGATCGCCGCCTACAACCGCAACCTCCCGTTCGATCAGTTCACGATCGAGCAACTGGCGGGAGATCTGCTCCCGGCCCCTTCCGATGAGCAACGGCTGGCAACCGCCTTTCACCGCAATACGCTCACCAATAACGAAGGGGGAACCAACGACGAAGAATTCCGCAACGTCGCCATCGTCGATCGCGTGAATACAACGTTGGCCGTGTGGATGGGAACGACGGTCAGTTGTTGCCAGTGCCACAACCACAAGTACGATCCC
>JBJXGA010000208.1:0-11124 GCA_046152955.1 Planctomycetales bacterium
GGCCCTGGGAGGGGCGAGCGGGGCGCATGGTGGCGCCGGGACCGTGTACTTGAAGGACACGGATGAGACGTTCGGCACGCTGATTGTGGATGCCGGCGCGGCGGGGAAGGGTTGGACGCCGCTGGGACTGCCGGGGCAGACCGACGTGACGATTCCCGACGACGTCATCCTGCGGGGGAATCGCACGCAAGTCTCACCCGAGCATGCAGGGATGCACCTGACGTTCAGCCGGGGGTTGACGATCTCGGCGGGAGTGTTGCTGCAAGTGGATGGGACGCTGGACGTGCAGCAAGTCATGGCGGTCGATGCGTCGACGGTGGTTATCGACAGTCTGACCGCAACCGAACTGTCGTTGAGCCACGGCTCGGTGCTGACGACGTTCGCAGCCACGACAGCCCGCATGCACAAGCTGGACGTGGAGGTGAGCGGGACACTGACGGTCGATGGCGACAGCGTGATCGACGTCTCGGGGAAAGGCTACCTGCCGGGACGGACGACGGGAAACACGACGACGGGGGGAGCGACAGGCAACAGCGGCGGAAGCTACGGCGGTCTGGGAGGCGCATCGAACGGAGTCACGAACGCGGTCTACGGGGACTACCTGGATCCGCAGGACTGGGGGAGTGGAGGCGGCAACCTGGCGGGGGGCGGCCTGGTGGAGATTCAATCCGGTTCGCTGGTGCTGGATGGCCAGCTGCTGGCCGACGGGGTCACGGCGAGTGGCGGAGCCGGGTCGGGAGGCGGGATTCTGGTTTCGACCAGCACGCTCTCGGGAGTGGGATCGATCTCTGCCGCCGGGGGCGCATCGACGAGCGGACACGGCTCCGGCGGCGGCGGACGGGTGGCGGTCTACGCTCCCGACTTCAGCACGTTCGACACGACGCAGATCACCGCCCTGGGGGGCACCGGCGGCAATCAGGGGGCCGCCGGCACGGTGTACATCGTGAATGGCCCGCTGCCATTCCGTGTTCGAGACTTCGCTCCTCACGGAGCGAACGGCAACAATTTCGGCACGCTTGATCACGTTGACTTGACGTTCAGTCAGTACGTTGACGCGGCGACCGTCGTCTCGGAGACAATCGAAATCAAGGGCCCATTGGGCCGCATTGACCCGACAGGTATTCTTCAACTCGACAGACGAAGCATCCGGATCAATTTTGCCCCTCCGACCGAAAACGGAATTTACCATGTCACGGTGCTTCCCGCCTTCCGAAACGCGCAAGGTGGTGAACTCGACCAGAATCGAAACGGGATCGCGGGGGAACCCGACGATAGTTATTCGGTGAGTTTCGCTCTCGACACAATTGGCGCTCGACTGACGCAGCACACGCCTGCCGGCGACGTCGCCGGCACGCTCGACCACGTCGATGTCTGGTTCAGCGAGGCGATTGACACGACTACGTTTACGACCGGCGACGTCGCCATCACGAAGCCGAACGGGCAGGTACTTGCGGCGTCGAGCATTCAACAAGTCGGGTTCAATCGTTTCCGGATCGGGTTCGCGGGCCAAACGCTCGTTGGCACGTACCATGTCGTCGTCGGACCCGATGTCCGCGACCTCGCAGGCAACCAGCTCGATCAGGATCAGGACGGCCAGCGCGGCGAGGCCGGCCAGGACACCTTCGATGCGACGGTTCACCTTGTCGCCGTTGATCTGGAATTGTCGAATCTGGTCGTGCATACGGCCCCGTTGTTCGCCGGTGAAACGGTCGAGATTTCGTGGGCTGGTCGGAACGCAACCGGCGTCGCGCTTTCCGGCAACTGGACCGACGCGGTCTATCTGTCGGCCGATGACCAATGGGATATTAACGATCAGCGGCTCGGCACTGTACAGCACACCGGCGGCCTGGTGCAGGACGCAACTTACTCAGGAGATCTGACCGCTTATGTCCCGGGTACGCTTCCGGGTGATTACCACATCCTCGTCCGTGCCGACGTCTTCAACCAGGAGCGAGAAGGGAGTGATGAAGCCGATAACGTCATCGCTTCGTTCTCCCTCGCTGTGGGTGTGCATGGCCTCGTCGGGAACGGCGCCGCCAGCAGCGGCGTCCTGACGTCCGGCAGCCGCAGCCATTACTATGCGATCCATATCAATGGCAGCAATACCGCGGGTCTGGTGCTCAATGGTCTCGTCACATCCGGCGTGAGTGAGCTCTACGTCAGCCTCGATGCGATCCCTACGCGGATCAGCTACGACCTTCGTGCAGCGAAGACCGAGTTCGAACCCAATCGGGGAGATCAGCAACTCGCGTTCACAGCCCCGCCCGGTGGTGGCACATTCTACATCTTGGTCTATGGCGACCAGATCGACGGTTACCTGCCTTATGAGCTGTCGGCGACGACCGGCAGCTTTGTCGTGACAACCATGACTCCCGACATTGCGCCTCGAGCTGCTCCGACCTCGGGTGACGCCGGTCCCGTGAAAGCAACTGTGACAGTGACTGGGGCAGGCTTCACTTCTGATTTTGCGGTCGAGTTCATTGCTCCGGATGCGTCGATCCGAGTGCCGGCGCGGGTTAACCTCGTGTCGATGACCACCGTCACCCTGGAAATGGCTCTCGCCGATTGGCCCTTAGGAGTGTACGACGTTCGATTCCTCCAGGGCTCGCGGATCGTTGAGCGTGCGGCGGCCTTTACGGTAGTCGAACAGGGAACGCCACACCTGGAGACGCGACTGATCGTTCCCGACGGCGTGGCGTCCCTCGCCGTCACACCGCAGACGATTTGGATCGAGTACAAAAACACAGGTAATGCCCCAATGCCGGCGCCGCTGCTGACTGTCGTGGCCAGCAGCCCGCAACATGCCCGCATTACGGCCGATCGCGGGTTGGCATATCCCTTCACTGGCTACCAATACCTCGCACCGTCGGTCACCGACACTGCACGGGTGATCGGAACCGGCTCCGGCGCGACGCCGGGCATTCTCCAGCCAGGCGACTCAGGTCGCATTCCGATTTACTACTTTGGCCTCGACACGTTCGGGCATTTCCCGGTGTCATTCAACCTGACCGTACTGACGGCAGCGGACACGGTTGAGCGGGTATTTTTGTTGAATCAAGCGGGTGCAAATCCACAAATAGAGCGATTGAACGATGGGCGTCGAACGTTGGCGGAGCCGATCACCATTAGTGGGAATTCGGGAATTTTTGCCACAGTCTTCGAGCAGTTCATCTCAATGGACTGGTCCGCGATCACGGCTAACAATCGGCCCGCATCGTTTCCTGAAGACGCATGGCTGGCAATCGCATCCAATCTGCACGCGGATATCGGTAACCTGTGGGCCGACTATGTTCTGGAGCTTTCAGAAGACGCAAACTACCTCGCGACGCTGGGCCTCACCACACAGGACGTGGATAAACTCTGGAACTACGAAATCGCCCAGGCCTCGGCGTCGCTTAATCCCGTCTCGACGCTGGCCGGAGCAGTCGACGCGGCAGTCGCCACGCCCGGGCTGTCGCTCAGCTTCACGCGTGTTTTCGGCGAGTCGATTCTTGCTCGTTATCGCCAGGGGGCCCTGGGCCGCGGCTGGGCGAACAATTGGGACATCCGGGCCGAGCTCCAGACGAACGGCGACGTGGTCCTACGTGGGCCGGGAGGCGTCGATCGGTTCTTCACGCTCGACCGCGGCGTTTATGTCGGCGCCGCCGGCGATCATGGTGTCTTGACAAGCACAGGCGACGGTTTTCGGGTCACCGAGACAGACAAAACCGTCTGGCAGTTCCGAGCCGACGGGCTGCTTGATTTTGTGCAGGATACAAACGGCAACAAGATCACGCTGGCATATGACGGGGCCAAGCAACTCACGACGCTCACGCACTCGAACGGCAAGCAACTCCTGATTTCGTACAACGCTGCCGGGCACATCGCGAGCGTCGCCGATCCGATAGGGCCAGGTGCCGCGGACGATCGCGTGACGACGTACGAATACGACGATGCGGGCGAACACCTGATTCGCGTCACCGCCCCCGGAAATCGCGTAACTCAGTACGCGTACGATTCGGGCGACGCCTTGCCAACGAAACACGCGCTGCTCTCGGTGGGCTACGCCGACGGTACGCACGACTACTTTAACTATGATTCCCGCGGAAGACTCGCGCAGACATCGCGCGACGGTGACGCCCAAACCGTCAACTTCGCCTACGGGAATGCTGGCCAGGTCACAGTAACGGACGGGACCGGGCGCCCGATGCACCTGGCGTATGGACTCAATGGGCGGCTGGAGCAGGTCCGCGACGCCGATGGGCGAACCGTCGATTTCGTGAACTGTGATTGCGGTCACGTCACGCAAATCACCGGTCCCGAAGGAGAAAGATACAACTACACCTACGATGCCAATGGAAATCTGACGGCTGTTCAGGATCCGCTGCGGAAGACGACGACGTTTCATTATGACACAACGTTCAATCGCCTGACCGGCTTCACCGACGCCCGTGGGAACGGGATGGATTACGCCTATGATGCCAAGGGGAACTTAACCCGCATCACATACGAAGACGGCACGCACGAGGATTACACTTACGATTCCAAGGGAAATGTGTTGTCGTCGACGAATCGTCGCGGGCAGACGATCACATTCACGTACAACATCGCCGGGCAGGTGCTGACGAAGGACGACTCGACAACGGCGGGAGTCGAGTTCGTTTACGCTTAAGACGCGGTTGGAAACCTCACATCAGCCGCCGACATCGGCGGCACGACTTCGATGACCTACGATCCGCAAACCGACCTACTGACGCGGATCGACTACCCCGGCAGCAAATTCTTCACGTTCGCGTACGATGACGTCGGCCGGCGGACGAATCGGACCGACCAGGATGGCCACGCCGAAAATTCGTCGTACGATGAAGCCGGGCGGCTGGAGCGGATGACCGACGGGATCGGCGCCCTGATCGTCCATTACGAGTATGACGCGGCCGGGCGACTGGCGAAAAAGACGCTCGGCAACGGCGTCTACACGACCTACGCATACGACTCTGCAGGGCACATCGAGCACTTGGCCAATCTGAAACCAGACGACACTGTGCTGTCGCGGTTCGATTACGCATATAACACATCGGGCCGGCGAGTGTCGATGGGGACGCTTGATGGGATTTGGACCTACGAATACGACCCGCTGGGTCAGTTGACGCGGGCCGTGCTCGACTCGACGAACCCGGCCATCGCGGACCAGGAGTTGCAGTACGTGTATGACGCCGCCGGAAACCGAATCAAGACAATCACCAACGGCGTCGAAACCGACTATGAAACCAACAACCTAAACCAATACGCGACCGTCGGTGGCGCGGTCTACACATACGACCTCGACGGAAACATGACGTCGAAGACCGAGAACGGCGTCACGACGACCTACACGTACGATGCCGAGAACCGCTTGGTTGGCGTGGCAACGCCGACCGACGTGTGGACGTACCAGTACGACGCGTTCGGCAACCGAATCGGAAGCACGCATAATGGCGTCACTACTCGCTATGTCCTCGACCCCGCTGGCCGGGGCGACATTGCGGCGGAATACGATGCCGCCGACAATCTTGTCGCCCGTTACGACCACGGTTTCGGATTGGTATCGCGGACCGGTGCGTCGGCTGCACCGGCCTATTACACCTATCAGGCAATCGGGCATACGAGCGAATTGACCGACGCGAGTGGAGCGACCCTCAATACGTACGCATACGACCCATTCGGTATTGCGCTCTCCAAGTCCGAATCCGTGGATAATTCGTTCGAATTCGTTGGAGCGCTGGGGGTGATGGAGGATGGGGAAGGTCAGTATTTCATGAGGGCAAGATCTTACAGCCCGGAATCAGGACGTTTCACACAATTGGATCCACTTGGGATTGCCTCTGGAAACTTCAACCTCTACAGCTATTCGGACAACCTGCCTACCCTCAAAGTGGATCCGTCAGGATTGGATGATGAAGATTGCGATCTGCAGGACGCGATGAACCTCCATAACTATTATTCAGATGGATTAAGTCGGCTACCTTCAGCGTTGCGTGACGCGGCAAAGATCTATCTTGATGGGATGGTGGATGGGGCGATCGATGATTTTAAAGGTGGGGACTTCCCAACATGGTGGGGCATTGTAAAGGGAGTGTTCAGAGGAATCGAGAAGAATGCTCCGGCTTGGGGCCACAAGCACAGTCGCTATGGTGATGGCGGGAATTCAAATGGCGACGGTGGCGACGGTGAAGGTGGCGGAGGAGGAGGTGGTGGTGGCGGAGGAGGGGCCGGCTGTGGTGCCGGCGGATCTGCCAGTTCACCAGGCGGCCCCGGCGGCCCCGGTGGAGGCAACTCGGGCACAACTCTTACTTCCTGGGATCCCAACGACAAGATCGCTCCTGCCGGATTCGGCAGCGCGGCCTATGTCGCGTTAGATCAGACTCTCAACTACGTGGTCCTGTTCGAAAACAAAGCCGACGCCAGTGCGCCGGCACGCCTGGTCACAGTCACCGACCGCCTCGACGATGACCTCGACCTGGATTCCTTCGAGCTGACCGAAATCAAGTTCGCCAACCGGTCCATTGCCGTTCCCTCCGGGCTGAACCATTTTGAAGCGATGGTCCCGTTCGATGCCAACGGCATCCCGATCTTGGTCGACGTCTCGGCGGTACTTAACCGCGACACGCGAGAGCTGACATTTACGCTCACGGCGATTGATCCCACGACCGGGTGGATTCCCGAAGATCCGCTGACCGGGATCCTCTATCCCAACGACGCGACAGGCCGCGGCGACGGGTCGTTCAGCTATTCGATTCGCGCAAAAGCCGACGTTCCTTCCGGCACGCGCGTCGAGAACCGTGCCTCGATCATCTTTGACTTCAACGACCCGATCGACACGCCAAAGGTGTTCAACACGCTGGATGCCGAAGCCCCAATCAGCAGCGTGGCACCGCTCGATCCACTTCAGACGTCGGCGGCGTTCCTCGTGAACTGGGCCGGCGAAGATGAGGCGGGTGGGTCCGGGGTAGCGACGTATGACGTCTACGTGTCGGTCGACGACTCCCCCTATTTCCTCTGGCTCCACGACACAACCAGCACGTCGGACACCGCACCAGGCGAAGAGGGCCACAAGTACGCGTTCTACAGCGTGGCAACCGACAACGTGGGCCATCGTCAGCCTGCGCCCGCGGCGGCGCAAACGACGACGTTTATCGACGCCAGCGCGCCGGCGAGCAGCGTGACCGCATTTCCGCAGTTTTCGACGGCGACCATGTTTCTTGTCTCCTGGTCGGCGAGCGATGGCGACTTGGGAACCGGCGTCGCGGCATACGACCTATTCGTTTCCGACGACGGTCAGGCATTCACGCCGTTGATCAATGGGACGACCGACACGTCGGTCACGTTCACCGGGGAGAATGGTCACACGTACCGGTTCTACACCGTCGCCACGGATGTCGCCGGTAATGTTGAACCGGTGCCCGCTGAAGCCGATGCGGTGACGTTGGTCGATGCGACCGCCCCTGTGAGCACTGTCGCCGCGCTGCCGGCGACGCAGAACACGACGACATTCACCGTGAGCTGGTCGGGGGAGGATGGCGACGTTGGTTCGCAGATCGCGTTCTTCGACCTCTTCGTATCCGACAACGGCGGCGCCTTTGCGGCGTTTCTCACCGGGACTACCGACACGTCGGCACAGTTCACAGGCGACGACGGGCACTCGTATGCGTTCTACGTCGTCGCCACCGATGCCGCAGGCAATGTGGAATCGGTGCCGGGCGAACCGGATGCCTCGACGCTCGTCGATACGACCGCTCCCGCCAGCCAGGTTGCCGCACTTCCGGCGGCGACGAGCTCGGCCAGCTTGACCGTCACGTGGTCCGGCAGCGATACCTCCGGCGGCTCGGGGCTGTCGTTCTTCGATGTTTTCGTCTCCGACGACGGCGGGGCGTTTGCTCCGTTTGTCACCGGCACGACGGCGACTTCGGCCACGTTCACCGGCTCGAACGGCCACACCTACCGATTCTACAGCCAGGCGACCGACGTCGCCGGCAACGTCGAAGCGGCGTCCGCTACGGCCGATGCGACAACGCTCGTCGATACGACGTCGCCAAACAGTACCGTCGGGGCTCTCGCCGCCACGCAATCGACGACCACCTTTACCGTCAACTGGTCGGGGAGCGACGGCATCAGCGGGTCAGGGATTGCCGGCTACGACGTGTACGTCGCCGACAACGGTGCCACGTTCACGGCATTCCGCACCGGAACGACCAGCACGTCAGGACAATTCACGGGCGTCGATGGGCATACGTACGGCTTCTACAGTGTGGCGACCGACGCGGCGGGAAATCATGAGTCGACACCGGCTGGGGCGCAGGCGACGACGAAGGTCATGTTGACTGCCATCGACACGACGCCACCGACGAGCAGCGTCGCCGCGTTGCCGGCGACGATTCGGTCAACCGTGTTCCGCGTCTTCTGGTCGGGGGCCGACAATGCCGGCGGGTCGGAGGTCGCGACGTACGACGTGTTTGTCGCCGACAACGCCGGGGGGTTCACACGCTTCGTGACGAACACCCCGCAGACGTCGATCCTGTTCACCGGTGTGGTCGGTCACACATACAGGTTCTACAGCGTGGCCACCGACAACGCTGGGAATGTCGAGGTGGCGCCCGGCACTCCCGACGCGGCGACGACGATTGCCGCACTCCCCTCGTTTATCCGCCCGGCGGCGCTGGAGGGTTCTTACTTCGCTGGCGGCAGTCAACTTGCCGACGTGATGCGTGCAGGCGATGCGGTCACATTCGTCGATGGGACGGGACAGTTGTCGATCGGAACGGTCGAGAGTCCGGTGCAGGTCGTCGCCACCAGTTTCGGCAGCGGCAACCTGCAAGGGGTCTTTGACCCGATGCTCGGGACGCTGACGTTCGCCGACGGCACTGTTTGGAACAAGGTCCGGCAGCTCGCTGGGCGCTATTTCACCACCAGCGGTCGCGAGGCGGGGATTCGGCAGATTGGGACGGAGGTCACGCTCACCGGCGGCACCGGGGCGAAGTCGGCCATTCAGTTTGTCAGCGCGACGCAAGTCGTGGCGACCGACTGGGGGAATTTGGCTGGGACGATCAGCGCCGACGGCCAGCGGATCGAGTGGGGCAACGGCTCGGTCTGGAACCTGATTCCCGACATCGGCGGCGGGTGGGCCAACGCGGCGGGGAATCCGACCCGCATCGAGCAACTCGGCGCGACGCTCCTGTTCGTCAACAAGGTGGGAGGGAAGGCGACAGGGCGATTCGTCAGTCCGACCGAAGTGGTGGCGACCGAATGGGGGGGAATCGTCGGGACCGTCGCCGCGACGACGATCAACTGGGCCAATGGCACTGCTTGGACTTATCAGCCAGTGCCGACGGGACTACCAGACCTGGGTGGCGTATGGGATGTGGGCCGACAGGACACAAGGATCGTGCAAGCGGGGAACATCCTGACGTTCGTTAACCGCTCGGGAGGAACCTCGACCGGTCACTTCGTTTCGGCGACCGAAGTGGTCGCTGACGATTGGGGCTCGGCCCACGGCCTTCTGACCGGCGATCCCCCAACGGCACTCACCTGGCAGACCAACGGCATCGTCTGGACGAAGCTTCCCGACCTGTCAGGGGCGTACATCAACCACGTGGGGCGCGAAACGGGGATCAATCAACTCGAACGGACGCTGTGGTTCACCGCGTCGAACGGCGTCGTGACGCATGGGACGCTGGCGTCCCCGACCAGCATTTCCGAGACCGACGGCGATCGCCGCACGGCGACGATCAACGGCGGCGTCATCACCTGGAGCAACAGTCCGGTCTGGACGCCGCTCCCCAGGCTGCGCGGCGACTGGTCGGTTGAGGCGACGAATACGCCAACCTACGTCGAACAGTCGGGGTCGTCGCTGCTGTTCGTGACTGACACCGGCGCGTTGCTGACAGGCAAATTCGTCAGTTCGACACAGGCGCAAATGGTCGAAGTGGGAGTACCGAATGCGCCGATCGTCAACGTCGGGATCACCGGCAACCAGAAGCTGGACTTCGGCAACGGCGTCGTATGGAACAACAAGTCGGATCTGAACGCCCTCGATTCGGTGTTCGCCGATCAGAACCTTTGGCCGTTTGTGTGAGGAGCGTTAACCCACAGCCCGGAAGTTCGAGGAGCGTCCGGATCGCTCGACCGACCGATCAGGACTTCAAATTCGCAACTCGTTCTGCGAACAACCGTTACGAAAATCGCTCCAAAGAGAGTCGTTACGATAGGCGTTCGGTTCGGGGAGCCTTTCACCCAGTAGCGGAACCCCGCAACCCACGGGTTGACGGAAAATGCCGAGAGTCGAGACTCCCGGCGTTTTGTCGTTCTTTGTTTTCCCACAAGGATTTACGGCAATCTGCCTGCGTGGCGAAAAGTCTCTGTTTCGACCAAAGAGATCGGGGCCCCGGTCAAAACGCCCAACGGTTGGTCCAATGGCACCAAAACTCTCTCACTCTCTCCGGCCGGGGGGTGCGTAGGTTAACAGCCCGTACGGTTCGGGCGCCCGAGCAGGACTCGAAAAAGGGAGCACGACGGCATCTGGACCAACGCCCAATGAAGCTGCCGCGTAATGGCTTCACCAACTGGCGGATTGCGAGAATGTGTGGGGGCAGGTAAAGTTGGTGGGCGCTACGTGTCTCCGTAAACAGGATGGACTATGCCCGACAACAAAACAATTGTTTGCGAAAAGTATCCGGATGCCAGAGCAAAGAAGATCGGGCCGGTGCCTGAAATAGGCCAGTCGGCATCATACGAGAACGGTTCCTGGGAGATTCTGCCCTCGGACATCAGCGAACTTGGCCAACAGCCGCTCGGCAGTGGAGCGACTGAAGAAGCCGCTTGGGCAGATGCAGTAACAAATCTTTCGAAATGAGTAATCTCTTGCACCTGGCCCATCAGCTTTTTGCGTCAGAACCATGCTTTTGTCGACTATCGGACTTGTTTGACTTGCTCGATGCCGTAGATACGAATGAGCGGCACAAGATTCTGGGCCCATTGTATCAGCAGTTTTTTGGCACCAAGCCGATGCAGTTCCCCCACCTCCGAACGGATGAAGAGGCGATGGAGGAAATCTTCCGACTTTTCAAATTGAGAATTGCGGAGATAGTACCGGAAGTTAACGAACCATTTGCG
>JBJXGA010000061.1:0-17502 GCA_046152955.1 Planctomycetales bacterium
CCTGCCGCGGTCGACGCCGCACCCGCCAGAGCGCGCCCCAGGGGGCTGGGAGTGGTTTCGTTCGGCGCCGGAGGAAGGTCGGACAGTTCCTGGGCCTGCGACCCGATGTCATCCTGTCCCTGCTCCAGAACGAATTCGACGGTCGGGATGATCGTCGGGGTCACCGAGCGCAGCCGATGATTGCAGGAGCTCCCGGGTTGGGCTCGATCCCACTGCGACTCGACCCGCACCGGGGGGAGGAGCAACTGGCCGAAGCTGAGCCGATCGCCCGGTTCAAACCCGATCAGCCCGGCGATCGGATGCCAAATGAGCGCTTCGCAATCTGCAGGGAAGAGCCGCGACAATTCGGAGTCAGTCACCAACGGGCTGACGAGCCCCTCCAGGGGAAGATACAACTTCCCGGCCAGACAGCCGTAGGGAATCGGAGGGTTTCCGTGGCGCGATGGCGAATGCCCTTCAGACTGTGCCGGAGAGTTCACCTTGTCGTGATTTCCCGACAGCAGGAGGACCCCCAATGGCTGGCCCCCTCGCGGTCCCTGGGAAACGACATACAGTCGTGCCTGATCCAGCACAATGCCGCAGTCGGCCGCTTGGGCGATCCAATTCATCGGATCGGCGCCCGGCAAGAACCAGGCCGCGAGCTCCCGCTGCGGCTGGTCGCTGTAACGCATGGACAGAGTGATCGTGTTCATTGAAGCACGCTGACAAAACGGCGCAGGACGTTCTGTTCGATATGCATCGGATCGCGACCGGTGGCGACTTCGGTAAAGTACGGCGGGCCAAACAGCGATCCATCGGCGCACCATCCGGCCAACGCGCCGTCAGTCAAGACCAGCGTCAACTCAGGAATTGTGGGGTCGGAGCTCTTCAGATGCAACAGGCCGCGCGAATCGAGAAACACCGCGCTCCCGTCGCTCCAGGTGGCCTCGCGCAACGTGTAATGCGTTCCGGCCGGACCATCCACGTTCGTAAACTGGCGCATGTTGGTTCCAGTTCCCCGCGGACATTGTTGCAGCACCAGTTGCCTCCGGTCGCAGTCCGACTCAATCCGATAAGGCTCTCCCTGGCGCGACGCGATGAGTACCAGGCGGCCGCCATCCGTCCCGATGGCGTGGAAACGGTTTCTCAATGTGCGATTTCGGATTTGGGCCAGGAGGTGAGCTACGAGTGCCGCCCTGGGATCGCCGCGCGTCTCGGCGGAGGTACACGCCTCAAGATCCAAGAGAAACCGTCGATGATCCGACGCATCGTCCGGCTGTAGTACCAGCCGGTCGCCAGCCGGTGAGACGGCGGCAAGCCAAACGCCGGCGCGTGAACCGCGCGATGCCCCTGGTGGGAGCCGCAGCACGACCGATGCCTCGGCCAGTTTCCCTTGAGAATCTCTGCGATCCAGCCGGATCACTTCCCCTTGGCGGGTGACCACGGCAGGCCCGTCGATGCCGCGCAGGTCGGCAATCGTCAGCAATTCACCCGCCCCAAGGGACGCCGGCTCGCAGACCAGTTCGAAGCGCGCTGTCGATCCGTCATACGACAGTGCGTACCACTGACTTTGAACAGCAAAGAACCGATCTCTCAGCCAGATCATCCCATTGGGAAGCGGCGCCGTATTGATAAACGCTCCGCCATCCAGGGAAAACAGTTCGACATGTTCGCGGCAGATGACGAACAACACTCCCGCGTGCGCCGCGACTCCACGGGGGAATTCACTGTGCAGCCGCAACGGCACCGTGATGCACACGCCACTGTCGCGGTCAATGAACAGGAGCCGCAAGCCTCCCTGAGACAACCGTCCGACGACGGCGGTCATCAGTTTCGACGCGTTGGCGCCGTCGTGCCAATGCAATCTGCCCGGCGGAATCGTGTCAGACAGTTGTCGTGGTCCCCAACCGGTGTGATCCCAATGCAAGAGCCGGCCGTCACTGGTGATGGAGAGCGGTCCTGAGGTCGGGCCTCCCCAAAGGGAGGCGGGATCGACTGACGCGGGGAGACGGAGCGGAAACGGCCGCACCCCCAGAATGGCCGGCAATCCAGATCCTGAGCGCGGGTCGATGAGTTCCGGAGTGCGCGGTTGGGGGGCCAGGATTTCCCCCAGCGGACAATGGATTTCGGTCAGCAATTTGCTTCCCAGCGGCGTGCGCCGTGTGAGGCGCAGCCGTCCTTCGCGAGTCACGCTCACCAGGTACAGCGCCGGGAGTTTCACCTGTGCGAGCGCCTGTTGAAACGCAGGTTCGTTCAGCGAATCTTCGCTGGTCACCAGCACGGCTTCGCCGGGGCGATCGTCACCCGTTGCCAGTCGCTCCAGCAGCGGCAGGGCCAGTGCCGGCGGCCCTTCGGGCTGCAACACCGACAAGTGCGCCTGCAATCCGGCCCTGGTGTTCACCTCCACGAGATCCAAATGCGGTCCGCGGGCGCGGTACACCTGTGTCGTCGTTCGGGGATCGCGTCCGGCGGCCAGGGCCAGCGCCGCGGCCGTGCCGTACACGCGCGGCACCCCCCACATTCGAACGCCGCTGTCGAGCAGCACGAGCCGGTGCTGCGGCGGAAGTTGCGGCGGCGCCTCGCGCCGCAAGTAGAGAGCTTCGTTCAGCGCCACGCGGACGGTGAACGTCAGATCGTCCTGCGCCAACTCGCTCACTAGCAACCGATCGAACGATCCCCGATTGGAGATGTCCGAAACGCCCCCCAGAGGCAATTCCTGTGGTTCGGAAACCGATCGGGGGATCGATAATGCGGCCATCAGGTTGCGCGTCAGGCGGACCAGGCCCCCCAGCTCTTCGTCTTCTGCCAGTTGATTCAACAACTGCCGCAGCGACTCGGCAGGAGGGGGCTGATCCGGGGCGGCTTGCGGGAGTTGGTCCAGACCGGTCGCCTGCCGCAAGCGAACGTGCTCAGCCGTGATGACCGGAGGAAGTCCCCAGAATGGCATTAATCCCCTTCGCAGGTCGTCACGGGGAACCTGTCGATTGGCGATCATCATTCTCAGTCGAGTGCTCCAGCGTTCCAGCTCTCGCAGAATCTCCAGCGATACGTCGGCTGTCCGAGCGGGAACAGCCAACTCGAAGACGATCGCCGCCAGGGAGGCCTTGCGCTCTGGACTGTCGCGTAAATCGACCGGCAGTGCCGCGATGCTATCCAGCAGTTCCCGGAATCCTTGATTCCAGAGATCCCCATCGCGCTCATGTAGGCGCAATGGCTGCAGTGAAGGTCGTCGGAATTCCTGAGTTGCCCCTTGCCAGTTGCCGCGGCAGGCCGCCAGAAACATGACGATCGCATCGAACGGTGGCAGCCCCTGGTCAGCCAGTCGACGGACGACAGCGGTGACTTCGGGAGCAAAGGCGATCGTTCCCCCGTCTTGCCAACAGACCACCTGCCCCTCATCCCTCCACTCCCAAAACGAGTTGAATGGGGATGCCAGGTAGTACCAGGCCGTATGGTCGTCGTTGCTCATGCGGCACTCACGCGCTCGAAGTCGAAGACCGGATCGCGCTGCGAGATCCTGGGACAAAATCATCTTTCTTGAGCAATTCCCAGGAGGCATCGCTGGTAAACAAGGCCACATCCCCGATCGCCAGGTCCAGCGAGATCCTCACCAGTGCGCTCTCCAGGGGGGGCGCCCATCTCCAACCACAGGGAATCGCCAGATCGTCGCAGACATAATAATGAACTCCAGGAATCGAAGGGAGCGGTTCGCCGCGCACCGCAACCCGGCCGTCGCCGGTCATGGCAAACGACAACCGTTCGAGCCGAATTCGTGGGGCCGTCAGTCCGAAATCGCGCCAACCCGCAGCCGTGGTGACCAGCAACGTCGCGCTGTGTGGTTCCGACGCGCGAACCAGACGGACCGGAATCCGTTCCGCCACGCTTCCCGCCAATTGTGCCACGGGGAGCGACACTCCAGCGAATGTCCGCAACGACACCCATTGAGCGGCCGGCACCACGCCTCTCGGCAGGCGCGACCCGGAGGGGCGCAGTTGGCCGTCCGGAAGGACGTCAAACCGGTCAGCCCCTGGCAGGCGGCGGAGCAAGGCGAGCAGCCGCTCATCGGCCGCGGAACCACGCAGCCACAACCCATCGTCCAACGCCGCCACCTCGATCGATGGCTCCAGTCGCAGTTGCCAGGCCGCTTCGAGAGCTGCATGAGGAAGACGAACCGCCCAGGTGGGTTTCATGGTCCTTTCCCCAGGATCCGCCACAACCCGTCCACCTGCGCCTGCAGGAATGCCCGTTGCTGCGCATCTTCGACCCAGGGGCAGCGTCCCGCCAGGACACCCAACTGGTCGCGCAGAAAGCTCCGTTCGTGGTCCGCCAGATCAGTCGCTTGCAGCCGCGCGTCCATCCGCTCCAGATCGCGGGCGATGCTCTCGGGATCCGGGCCACGGTTTCCCTGCGCGCGAGGATGCCGGAGCCCTTCACTGTCAGCGCCTCCCCGGTGCAGTGCATCCTGGACCAGCGCGCCGAGCACTTCCATTTGCTCCTCGGTGTCCCAGATGTACCGCAGAACCCACAGGTCCGACACTTGAGCCCGCAGCCGACCGCACAACAGCGCGCTGGCAGCCAGCGCCCGCTGCAACTTCACCGCCCGCCTGTCCGAGACCTGCAGGCCGGCATGCCGCAATCGCTGCACCAGCTCTCCCAGCGGTCCGCGAATCGCCCCCAAATCGACCTCGCGGAGGAGTCGCTGGATCTTCCGAATTTCTTCCACCGCCAAACTCCCCTGAGTGGGGGCTGGTTGCGTGTCGAGCTCCCATCCGGCGACGAGCACGTTGGCCAGTTGTTCCGTGGGAACATTGTCGCAGCGAACCCTCAGCAGGAATCGGTCGAACAGCGCCCCGAGCGCTTCATCCTCCGGGAGGCGGTTGCTGGCCCCCACGACCGCCAGCGTCGGCAGGCGGCGCGTTTCGCGCCCGCGCCGGAACATCCGCTCATTGAGCACCAGCAGCAGACTATTCAGGATGGCGCTGTTGGCATTCAGCAATTCGTCGAGAAACACGAGGTCTGCCTCGGGGAGCATCCCTTCGGTGTTCGTGACCAGATCCCCCTCGCGCAAACGGCGGATATCGAACGGCCCGAACAACTCGTTCGGTTCCGTGAAGCGGGTCAACAGGTAATCGAACACCCGGCCATCCAAACGCCGGGCCAACTCCTGAACCAGAGCGCTTTTAGCAGTCCCCGGCGGCCCGAGCAGGAACAGGTTTTCGCCCGCCACCAGGCAGATTCCCAGGAGGTCGATGATCTCATCCTTGCCGATGAACGCCGACTGCAGCGGCTTCAGAACCTCTTCGCTGAGTCGTCGGCAAACGGCCAGTCTGGGATCGTCCAGGTCGCTCTCGGGCATCATTTCAGTCCGTGGGTTGTGGCGTCTGGCTGGCCAGAGCCAGCTCGGGAGATAATTCGGTAAACATTCCCAATACCTCTTGTACCTTCAGGCGGACGCGTGGATCAGTCAGGCGCGATCGGTCGCGCCGCTCCAAAATGCGGTCAACGTAGAGGGTCATCAGGCAGTTGTCCGCCGCAAACCCGTCGATCACTACCCCTTCGACGCCAGCGATTCCCACCGAGGACAAGGGGCTTTGGGTCGCCAACTGCACGACCAACTTGACCAGCGGATCCTCGCGGGAGACGTCGCGGCTTAAGCGCCAGACATCGGGGAGGAAGCGGAGCGTCAAATCCGTGCTGTAGGTGGAGGCCGGCGAGGCGGGCGGAATCAACCGCTGGGTATTCGCCGCCAGCGTTGGCTCCACCTCCAGATCGCGATAAACCAGGCACTGACAGAGTCGGAACATCGTTACAGCGGCCTTCTCAGCGATCAGGGGAACGAATTCAGGAGGATCTCCCGGCAACGTGGATCGGTACTCTTCCTCTAAAGTGACCAGGCGCTCTCGCCCCGCCTGCAGTTCCTCCGGCGCCAACAGGCCGAACGGTGGCGCCCGGACGACCCCATGTTCAAACAGCGCGGCAAGAAACTCAGGAAAGTTCAAGGAATTTGGAATCCAGTTGATAGTTGATAGTGGCTTCGGAACCAGGCGACGAAACTGTGCTTACAATCACTGCCGGCAGACCGCCATCGCCTCGATTTCGATCAACAAATCCTCAAACGCAAAGCCCGAGACGCGGATGGCGGTCGAACAGGGGCCGGGATCAGGGTAGAACTCGCGTTGCACGGCGGCGATCGTTGCCGAGGTCTCGGCAATTTGCCCCCAGTCGCCGGGAGCGTGATAGTAGATGTACAGTTTTGCCACGTCGGATTCGTCGAGCCCCGCTTCTTGCAGCACGCTGCGGATGAAGCGGAAGACGTGGCGCGTCTGCGTGGCCATGTCGTGCCCTACGGCGCGGGCTTTGTTGTCCGCGGAAATCTGGCCGCCGATGAAGGCCAAGTTGCCGATCCGCCACCCCTGCGTGAACTGAGTGTTGGGAATGCTCCAGTCCCAGTGGTTCTCCGGCTGGAGTCGCTGTTTGTCGCTTCCCAGGACTCCGATGCCTTCCACCTGGATGAGTTCCGCGGGGTTGGGAAAGCCGGTGATCCGCAGGCCGGCGCCGGCGGCGGACGGAATCGACATGTAGCGGCGGCGGACATTGGTCATCTTTTCCCAATACGCCGTCACATCGCGCCCCTGGCCAAAAAAGCGAAAGTAGGTGTTCTGGCGCATCAAGCTGTGCCGGTCACCTCCGGCGGCGCGGAGCATCGTGTCGAGGTTCCGAAAAGCGTGGTCGGTCTGGATTTCAATGTCGCCGTCCCCCAACAATTCTCCCCGTTCGTTCAGCGATCGCTGTCCCCCGACGAAGACCATGTCTCCCACTTTCCATCCCTGAACGAAGGGAAGCGGACGCCCCCAGTCCCAGTGTCCCGGCGGGGAGAGTCGTTCCCGATTTCCGCCGACGATTGCCCAGGCATCGACCAGAATCAGCACCCCTTCACGGTCCAGGCCGACGCGGGTTTCGGTGCTGGTGGGGCCGGGGGAGTCGAAGTAGCGGCAGCGGACGGCGTCGAGTTCTTCCATGAATGTCCGTACCTGGTCGGCATCTCCCTCGCAATTCACGTAGACGTTGTGTTTCACGACGTCGGCCATCGTCCCTCCGGCTTCGGCCAGGACTCGCCGCAGTGCCTCGAAGGCATTTGTCGCCTGGATGGTGATGTCCTCGCCGACCACCCTCCCCTGTTCGTCGAGCGACATCTGACCTCCCACGAAGATGAGGTCGTTGAACCGCACCGCCTGCGTTCCGGTGGATGCGCCGCCTCGGTGATTGAGGGGAGTGAAGAGCTGTTGGGGCATGGTTGAAGTTCTTTCAGAATTCAGGAACTTTATCGGGATGGCAACTCGAACGGTTCCCTGACGGCATTCGTTTGCCCAGTCAAACAGCGCTCGGCCAAGTCCCGATTCGCGTTCAGCACGAGTTGCGCGGCTTCTCGAAGATTCCTCCGCGCTTCTGCAAGCGAAGCGCCTTGGCTATTTGCCTGCGCCCGGAAGTTCCTCGACAAACGCAATATACCCTTCCGGAACCGGAACGTATGCGGCCGTGAAATGCATCTCGGAGTCTCCGCCAGAAAAATCTCGAATTGCCGGGGCATCAGAAGGATCATACGGCGAACTCGTCTCCGCTTCAAACTCTAAAACGCGACTCGCTCGGATCATTGGTCAGGCATCTTTACCCCCGTTTCAACTTCAACATAGCGATCGTCACGATGTTGGCAATCCTGGATTGCCACTGCTACTCTCGTCCTGAACGGGGGCGAATGCCAGGGGGCCCCCGGCATCATCGGCCCGAAGCTCGACTGCGACGGTCAGTTCGGTGACCGTTGGTCGGCATTCGACGGCCGTGTTTTTCTTCGTACTGGAGCCAGAAGATGCAGCGTCTGCAGGGTAAGGTCGCGGTTGTGACTGGTGGCGCCGACGGGATCGGCAAGGCCACCTGTGAGTTGTTTGCCCGCGAGGGGGCCGCCGTGGTGATTGCCGATATCAATGAGTCGCTGGGGACCGCGACGGCCTCCGCGATCACCGCGACGGGCGGACGGGCGCTGTTCGTTCCTACCGACGTGGCGGACGAGGAGAGCGTGCGGCGGATGGCGGCGGTCGGCGCCGAGGCTTTCGGCAAGATCAACCTTTTGGTGAACAATGCGGCGATTTTTGTGCTCAAGGGGATCGACGCCACGGTCGAGGAATGGCGGCGGATTCTGGATGTCAACGTGATCGGGGCGGCCCTGGTCGCCAAGCACGTCGTTCCGGAGATTCGCCGAGCCGGAGGGGGAGCAATCGTGAATCTGGGGTCGATCTCCAGTTTTCTGGCCCAGCCGCAGTTCGTGACCTACAACGCCACCAAAGCCGCAGTGGCGACGATGACCCGCTGTATGGCGATGGATCTGGCCCCCGACCGGATTCGGGTCAATGCGGTCTGTCCCGGGACGATCTGGACGCAAATCGTGGAACGCATCACGAAGGAAAAGGGCATGGATCGAGCGGCGGCGGACGCCGATCCAGGCTGGGGCGGGGCCTGTCTGCTCAAGCGGATCGCCGCTCCGAGCGAGGTGGCGGCGGCGATTCTGTTTCTGGCATCGGACGAGGCGTCGTACATTACGGGAGCGCATCTGATGGTCGATGGGGGATACAGCGCTGTCTGAGTGCGGGCGACCTTTTTCGCCAAGTCGGCTGAATCCCTGTGGCAGTTTGCTACAATGCAGGGGTTGCCTGCATCCCGTCGCGCAGAGTGGGGCCGAGTTTCGCTCGGTTGCGTCCTCCGCAGGCTGGGCGCCCACCCCACCATGCATAATTCTCAATGAAAGACTTCGATCTGATGGCTGACCAAGCGAATTCGCTCGCCCTGTTCATAGACTTCGAGAATCTGGCCCTGGGCTTCCAGGGATCGCGCGGGCGATTCGACATCGGACGTGTGCTCAAACGGATGGTGGAAAAAGGGAAGATTGTCGCCAAGAAGGCGTATTCGGATTGGGGACGGTATTCCAGCTATACCGAAGCGCTGCACGAGGCGGCGATCGAACTAATCCAGATTCCGCGGCGTTCACAAACCGGTAAGAACTCAGCCGACATCCGGCTCTGCGTGGACGCCATGGACCTGGCATATTCCAAAGAACACATTGGAACGTTCGTCATCGTCTCGGGGGACAGCGACTTCTCCCCCCTGGTGTCGAAGCTCAAGGAATTGGGAAAGCACGTCATCGGGTTGGGGATGCAACCCTCCACTTCGGAATTGCTTCGCGACAACTGCGATGAATTCATCTATTACGAAGACCTCGAATCCGACTCTTCGGATGTCCCCAAACTTGATCCGCAGATGCCCGAGGGAAAGAAGAAGGCGGTCACGCTATTGATCGAAGCGCTCACCGCGCTCCGCCGCGAAAGCAAAGAACGCCTCTGGTCGTCGATGATCAAAGACACGATGAAGCGGCTCAAGCCGGCGTTCAACGAAACCTATCACGGCTATCGCACGTTCAGCGCTCTGCTGGAAGACGCCCAGGCGCAGGGGCTACTGGAACTGGAGACCGACGCCAAGAGCGGCACCTATGTCGTCACTCGGTTTGGCGACGAACAGGCGGTTCCCGAGAGTCCCGAACGCCGCCGACGACGACGACGACGACGGGGGGGAAGCGGTTCCGGAAGAACCCGCCGCGAGGGAGCGCCCACGGAAGGGAATGGCGACACCGACCGCGCTGACAAGCCGGAGGTGATCGACAACATGCCGCCGGAAGCGTTTGACGAAGAGTTCATTCCCTGGCCGGACGATGAATGAAGACGGCGGTTCTCGAGGCGGATGAGGTCTTGCGAGTTCCCTGAACTTCCTTTCGTGTCGTTCGAGTATTTCGTGGTTCATTTTTCCATCGTCTCATTTGAACAAGGTGTCGCGCACGCTCATGGCTGCCAGCAACGGGAAACAGAATCTTTTCAACCGCATCTGGGACCAGCACACGGTCCGCCTCCTGCCGTCCGGTCAGACGCAGTTGTTCATTGGCCGCCATCTGGTCCATGAAGTCACCAGTCCGCAGGCGTTTCAGATGCTGCGCGATCGGGGCTTGACGGTGATGTATCCCGAACTGACGCTGGCCACGGTCGATCACATCATCCCCACGCTGAATCAGGCCCGCCCCTTCGCCGACGTTCTGGCTGAAGAGATGATGTCGGCCATTGAACGCAACTGCCGCGAGTTCAGCGTCACGCTGCTGAATCTGGATGACCGCCGGCAGGGGATCGTGCATGTCGTCGGGCCGGAAATGGGTATCACACAGCCGGGGATTACGCTGGCCTGCGGCGACAGCCACACCAGCACGCACGGGGCGTTCGGCTGCATCGCGTTTGGGATCGGCACCAGCCAGGTGGCCGACGTGCTGGCGTCGCAAACAATGGCGCTGGGGCGACCCAAGGTGCGGCGCGTGGAAGTCAGCGGAGAATTGTCGAGGGGAGTTTACGCCAAGGACCTGACGCTGCACGTGATCCGCAAACTGGGTGTTCAGGGAGGAGTCGGTTACGCCTATGAATACGCGGGAGAGGTGTTTGACCGGATGTCGATGGAAGAGCGAATGACGGTCTGCAACATGAGCATCGAGGGAGGGGCTCGGTGTGGGTACATCAATCCCGACCAAACGACAGTGGACTATCTGCGGGGCCGTCCCATGGCGCCTCAGGGAGCGGACTTTGACCGGGCCGCCCAGTGGTGGCTTAGCCTAGCCTCCGGTCCGGACGCGCAGTTCGACGATCGGGTCGCCTTCGATGGCGGGGCGATTGAGCCGACGGTGACCTGGGGAATCAATCCGGCCCAATCGGTAGGGGTCAGCGAAAAGATTCCGTCGGTGCAGGACTTTCCGCAGGGAGAACAGGCCGGGATTGCCGAGGCGCTGGCGTTCATGGACTTTCGTGAGCACCAGCCGATCCGCGGGACAAAGATTGACGTGGCGTTTATCGGGTCGTGTACCAATTCGCGGATTTCCGATTTGCGTGAAGCGGCGCAGGTCGCCGCGGGACGCCACGTGGCCAAAAACGTTCGGGCGCTGGTCGTGCCCGGTTCGCAGCAGGTGCGCGAGCAGGCGGAACAAGAAGGCTTGCACGAAACGTTTCTGTCGGCGGGGTTTGAATGGCGCGCGGCAGGCTGTTCGATGTGCTTGGCGATGAATCCCGACAAGCTGGTGGGGCGTGAAGTGTGCGCGTCGTCCAGCAATCGCAATTTCAAAGGACGCCAGGGAAGCCCCACCGGACGGACGCTTCTGATGAGTCCGGCGATGGTCGCCGCGGCGGCGATTCAGGGGGCCGTGAGCGACGTGCGGGAGATGCTGTAGGATCTGATCTGGCGTGTGGATCGGCCTTCGAGTTCGCCGAGAATCTCCCACGGGGATTGGCCTCGACGCAAAGTGACACGCGACGCGGGCCGGCGACAGTTGATTGGGGGGTTTCCCAATCGTGCAGTCCTTCGAGCGGAATCTTACCTATGCCACTCTGGCCTCAGACTTCGCGACGCACGTTCCTCCGCGCTACGGCCGGTGCCGGATTGTGGGGCCCGCTGGCCGCCGGCTGGGGGCTGAAGGATTCGGCGATACAAGCCGCGGACGAAACGGGTCTGCCGCCCGACATGGTGGCGCTGCATCCCGATATCGAGCCTCTGGTGCGACGGATAGAAACGACTCCACGGGAAAAATGCGTGGAGATGCTGGCTGCCCAATTGCATGGGGGCGCTTCGTACCGCGAATTGCTTGCGGCGCTGTTCCTGGCGGGGATTCGCAATGTCAATCCGCAACCACCGGGATTTAAGTTCCACTGCGTGTTTGTGATCCATGCCGCCCATCAGCTCAGCCTGGACGCGGCGGCGCAAGATCGTTTTCTTCCGCTGTTCTGGGCGCTGGACGAATTCAAAAAATCGCAAGCCGAGGATCAGGAGCAGGGGGATTTTCGCCTCCGTCCGGTGACGGGGAAGCTCCCCGCTCCGGAGGCGGCCTGGTCCGAGTTTCACGAGGCGATGGAAAAGTGGGATGAGCCGCGCGCCGACCGGGCCATCGTGGCGCTGGTTCGCTCGAAAGGGGCGCACGAAGTCATGGAGGGGCTGTGGCGCTATGGCGCCCGTGACTACCGCAACATCGGGCACAAGGCGATTTTCGTCGCCAATGCCTGGCGGACGTTGCAAACGATTGGCTGGCAACATGCCGAACCGGTCCTGCGATCGCTGGTCCTGGGGTTGCTCGACTTTAAGGACCAGGAAGTCAACGGCTACGCCTTTCATGATCAGTCCTATCTTTCGAACGTGGCGCGGGCCACCTCGGTCGAAAAACTTCCCGGCGCCTGGTCTGAAACGACTCCGCGGTCGGAAGTCACCCTGGATGTGCTGGAGCTGCTCCGCGCGGGAGAGATTCGCCAGGCCTGCGACCGAGCCGTGTCGATTCTCTCCACCGGCCAGGGGACGGCCGGCCCCCTGTGGGACGCGGCCCATCTGGCAGCGGGCGAACTGATGATGCGGCAACCGGGAATCTTCGGAATCCATACCGTCACGTCCATCAACGCCTTGCACTACGCCTTCCGCTGTGCCCTGGAACCGCGGCAGCGTCTCCTGCTGTTGCTGCAGGGGTTGGGCTGGATGTGTCAGTTCCGCAACTTCATGGCGACCCGCCAGCCGGCGCTCTCGAACCTGCGAATCAACGACTTGCAATCCGCGCCGATCGCCGCCGATCCCGCGGAGGCCATTGCGGAGATCTTCTCACTCCTCTCAACCGATCCGGCCGCTGCCGCACCCCGCGCGCTGGCTTTAGCCCGGCAGCGGCCCGACCCGGCCGATTTCGCCCGCCAGGCGCGGAGTTTGATCTTTCGCAAAACGGCCGATCCGCATCACTACAAATATGCCGCGGCGGTCTTCGAGGACTATGATCTGGTTTCGCCTGACTGGCGACCGCATGTTTTGGCGACTTCCGTGTATTACTTGCGCGGCAGTCAATTGCCCGACGCGCCGCTGATGGCCGCGGCGCGGGAGGCGACGCGAAACCTCTGATCCGAACGAGGGACGCATCCGGGAACTTCCGGGAGTGAAGGAGCTTCATGACTCTGGCGATTGAAACGCATCAGTTGACGCGGCATTTCAACGATTTCTGCGCCGTCAGCGGCATCGATCTTGCCGTGGAGCGGGGGACGTTCTATGGGTTTCTGGGCCCCAACGGCGCCGGTAAATCAACGACGATCAAGATGTTGACGGGACTATTGGCTCCGTCGGGGGGGCGGATGCTGGTGCTGGGGCACAACATGCGCGATCCGCAAGAAGCGCTGCAGGCCAAGCGCCGCATGGGGGTCATTCCGGAAGATCTGGCGTTATTTGACAACCTCACCGCCAGGGAATACCTGACGTTCGTTGGGCGCATTCACCTCATGCCGCGCGAGACGATTCGCAGCCGGTCTGAAGAATTGCTGTCGATCCTCGACCTGCAGGCGGATGACAAAAAACTGACGCTGGAGTATTCGCACGGGATGAAGAAAAAGCTGGCGATGGCGGCAGCGCTGCTCCCCAACCCGGACTTGCTGTTTTTGGATGAGCCGTTCGAAGGGGTCGATGCGGTCACGTCGCGGGTCATTCGCGACCTGTTGGCCACCTATGTGGCACGGGGTTCCACGGTGTTTCTCACGTCGCACGTGCTGGAAGTGGTCGAGCGGCTGTGTACGCACGTGGGGATGATCGTCAAGGGGGAATTGGTCGAGCAGGCGTCGCTGGCGGAGATCCGTCAGGGGGGGACGCTGGAAGATCGATTCCTGCTCCGGGCGGGGGCCAATCATGAGACGGCGCACAAGCTGGACTGGCTGGAGGAGGCCGCCTCGTGAATTGGCAACATTTTCAGACCTTGGTCTGGCTCCGCTGGCGACTGATGAACAATCAGTGGCGCCGCGCCGGGGCTTTCAACGCCGTCTTGATGGTGATCGTGTCGGTCGGCGTGGTGCTCATGGCGGTGCCGCTGTTCATTGGCAGCTTTTTTTTGGGGTTCTTTCTATTTCCGAAAGCCGAGCCGGTGCATTTGCTGTATGTCTGGGATGGAATCGTCCTGGCGCTGGCGTTTTTCTGGTCGATCGGATTGATCACGGAGCTGCAGCGGTCGGAGCCGCTGTCATTGTCCAGGTTTTTGCATCTGCCCGTATCGGTCACGGGGGCCTTCCTGATCAATTATGTGAGTTCTCTCGTGCGGATCAGTTTGATCCTGTTTGTGCCCGTCATGCTGGGACTGGCTCTGGCGCAGATTTATGTGATGGGGCTGGCGATGCTCCTGGTGTTGCCCGCGCTGGCTGCGTTCTTACTGATGCTCACCGGCATCACGTATCAGTTTCAGGGATGGCTCTCGACGCTGATGAGCAACCCCCGGCGACGGCGGACCGTCATCGTGGTGACCACGATGGTGTTCGTCATGGTTATGCAGTTGCCCAATCTCTTGAACTTTGTCGCCCCGTGGCATCGTCCCAGGGGAGAACCCAATCCCATCGCCGAGGAAATGGCCGCCATCGATCGCGCCTTCCAAGCGGGTGAATTTGACGTCACCGAATACCAGAAGCGGCAGCAGGACTTGCAACTCAAGGATCAGCAGGCCCGCCACCAGGCGGACCAGGAATTGAAGAACAAGATTGCGGACACTGCGCGGCTCGTGAACTTGGCCGTTCCCATCGGATGGCTTCCATTGGGAGTGCAGGGGGCGGCAGACGGCAATGGATGGCAGACACTGTTGGGGACTTTGGGAATGGGGCTGATTGGATCGGCCAGTCTGTGGCGCGCCCACCGCACGACGCTCAAGCTGTACCTGGGGCAGTCGTCGACTGGCAGTTCTCAGCCTGCCGCTCGGCCCGTAATGGCGAAATCAGGCGTCCCGGCCAGACCGCTGCTCCTCGAATGGCGGCTCCCCGGTCTGTCCGAGCCGGTGTCGGGTATTGCCTTGGGTGGCTTTCGGTCTCTGCTGCGCTCCCCGGAAGCCAAAATGATGCTGCTGACCCCCCTCATCCTAGGGGGTGTCTTTGGCATGGCGCTGCTCAAGGGGGCAAGGAATTTTCCCGATTGGAGTCCTCCGTTTCTGGGCGTGGCGGCGATGTTCATGGTACTGTTCGGACTGCTCCAATTGATGGCGAATCAATTTGGATTTGATCGCGACGGGTTCCGCGTCTACGTGCTGAGTTCAGCCAGCCGCCGCGATATCCTGTTGGGCAAGAATCTGTCGTTTGCTCCCCTGGGGCTGGGAATGTCGCTGGCGTTGTTGACGCTCCTGCAGGTGCTGCTCCCGATGCGGGTCGACCATTTTCTGGCGATGCTTCCGCAATTCCTGTCGATGTATTTGCTGTTTTGCCTGCTGGCGAATTTGCTGTCGATCTATGCGCCGTTCTTTGTCGCCGCCGGGTCGCTCAAGCCGGCCAATCCGAAATTCACTGTCGTGCTGCTGCAGATGGCGCTGTTCATGTTTTTGTTTCCGCTGACTCAGGCGCCAACGCTCCTCCCGCTGGGGATTGAGGCGCTCCTCAAGTCGCAGGGGTGGATCGATCGGGCGCCGGTCTGCCTGATGTTGTCGCTGGCGGAGTGTGCGGTGGTCCTGGTGCTCTACCACCTGGGATTGATCTGGCAGGGAGAATTGTTCCAATCCCGGGAACAGCGAATCCTGGAACAGGTGTCGGGACGCGGAACATAAGTCGCTTGCCCCCGTAGCCGGCGCTGCCAGCAGCGACGACCAAAATACCACCTCCCAACGTCCGAACCGCTTGTTCCCGCAGGTGGCATAGCATGTGGCGACCGGTGTGGCGCAAGCCCACCGGTCTCGTGGCCATCGAAGCCGCCCCAGTAGACGACGCAGCCTGAGTCGCCGATCAATCCACCCCCCCCCGTGTCTGATTCCCAGGCAAGCGATCGTGCTGAGATTGGTGGTCGGTGTGGACGATGTCTTTGGGTTGGTGAGGGCGACCCCACCTGCCCCCCCTTGCTAAAGGGGGGGAGATTCGCGGGCTTGGGGGCGATCGCGGAAGACGATGGCAAACAGCAGCCCCAGGACTGTCGCCAACACGGCCGGGGCCAGCCAGATCCAGCGCCAGTCGTGGACCAGATCGCTCCCCGATCCCACGGCATACCGCTCGCCGACGACTCCCGACAGCCATGATCCGACGAACATTCCCGCCCCCAGCGTGACAAACGCGTGGAAACCCTGGGCGGCCCCCCGGATGTCGGCGGTCGCCCGGTCGTCGACGTACATTCGCCCCATCACGAAAATAAAGTCGTAGCACATCCCATGCACGGCAATGCCGAGATACAGCATCCACAGCGCATCCCGCTGCGCATCAAAGGCCGAGAACAAGCTGAAGCGAAGCGCCCAAGCCCCCATCCCCAAGAGCAGAATCCCCTTCACACCCAGCCTGGGCAGTAACAACGGCATGAGCATGAGAAACGCCACGTCGGAAACCTGGCCAATCGTCATTTTGGCTGCCGCATGGTCAATCTTCAGTTCATTCATGAAAACGTTCATCCAACTGAAATAGAAACTCAGTGGAATGCAGACCAGGAACGAGCAGACGATGAACACGGCGAACGATCGGTCCTTCATCAGCTCCAGGGCATCCAGTCCGAGCATCGTCCGCAAGGAGACTCTTGCCCCCTTCCCTTTGGGGGGCGTATGGGGGAGGGTCAGCGAATACAGACCCATGACCAGCGCCGACAGGGCCGCCAGTCGGAACATCGAAGCCGAGTCTTCCAATTCCAGCGCGCTGACAACCAGCCCGGCACAAATCCAGCCGACGCTCCCCATCATCATCACCAGCGGAAATTCACGAGCCGGGTTCTTGGAATGGTGCAGCGTCAGGGTGTTCGTCAAGCCATGTCCCGCCATATAGCTGATCGTGTAGGCGATCAGAGTGGCATAAAACAGCGGGAATTCCGTAATCGTCGAAATCCACAGGAGCAGTCCCGCGCCGATCAGATGCAAGCATCCCAGCATCCGCTGCGTGGCAAAAAACCGATCGGCGATGATCCCCGCCAGAAACGGTGAGACCATGGCCCCCACCGCCGTACTGCCGTAGGCCAGCCCCACCTGTGCTCCGGGAAACTCCAGCGTCTTCGTCAGGTAGGTTCCCATGGTCACGTACCAGGTGCCCCACACGAAATAATGCAGGAACACCATCAACCACAAACGGGCGAAGAGCAGTGGAGACATGGAGCGTGTTGAAGCCAGGGGACGATGTTTTCGCGGGAATGGGAAGTTCAGCATTCTTGCATCACCGCGAGCTTTTGGCAAACGGCGTGAACGCGAATCGGGAACAGAAGGACACGGCGCGGCGGATGGTCGCAACTGAAATGGGAAGATGGAGCAGGAGGCCACAGCGCGGCCAAGGGCCGCAATTAAAAAACGGATTGAACCAAAGGACACTGAGTGGTTTCGCGGGAGGTTCGTCCACCGATCTCGCGATCACGATTGCTCACGCGGAGACGCGGAGGCGCGGAGAGGATCGGGCCGTGGTCGGCCAAACCATTCCATCTTGATCGCTGTCGATGGATTACCGTCTCAGGTCTATCGTACCCAAC
>JBJXGA010000072.1:0-2524 GCA_046152955.1 Planctomycetales bacterium
CCCGCTGCGCGATCGTGTCCACTTGCTGCGGGCCTGAAACTTCTCGATCATCGTGATCTGAAACGTCGTTCCGTCGGCGAATTTTCCCCGCAGCCGCAGCCACGGATCTTGAAAGTACGTCACTTTCCAGTCGCGCACCTGACCCACGTCGGACTTTTTTCTCCGTTCGTTGGGGCGGGCCAAATCGAGCGCGACCGAGAGCGGAGCATCTTTGGCCATGTCGCGCCCGAGCAAGCGCATCAGTTCAGCGCACAATTCATAACGGCGGTTGGCCAGATCGAGACGCGCTCCACGAACCCACAGCACGATGCCGGTGATCAGCCCGATCCCACCCACCGTCAGGCACGTGAAGAAAATCCCCTGCGAATACCGCGGCCCTAACGCTTGCGACACCCCCAGACACGAGCCCGGGCCAACGATCAGAACCGAAACCAGCGTCAAAATCTTCCAGATTCTCAGCCGCGCTTCCGACTGCTGGTCGAACTCCCGGATCTCCTGCAAATCGACGAGCACTTGCTCGGCCGGCGCCTCCGCTTCATACACGAGCGTGCTCTTGAAACGTGCCAAACCGGCTGCCATAGTGCTGCACCCTGTGGGACCAAGTCGGAATTGCGATGCTACGTGGATCATTCGCCGCATGTCAAGTTGCTCGGTCGTTTATGCCACGTTTGATCGTTTCCCGGCCCCCAAAGGGGCCTCCACCCACATCCGGGCGTTCGCTTCCGTTCTGGGGCGAAGTTGTCCCCCCGTGGAACTGGTGACTGTCGCCGGACCGGCGCCGTCGGGTCGGTCCCCGGCAGAAGAGACGGTATCGGAGGGGGACGCCGAAGAAACTTTGCTGCCGGGGGTGACGCATACCGAACTCCCGGCGCTGGGAGGAACGCTCGTCGAACGGGTGTTGAACTTTCGGACTCATTTGAGCGCCTGGTGGCAAGGGCGCCACCCGCGGGTCGTCCATGTCCGTTCGATCTTCGAGGGGTATCCGATTGCCCGGCAGAAACGGGCCTGGTGCGACCGGCTTGTCTTCGAAGTCAACGGACTCCCGTCGATCGAACTGAAATACCATTATCCCCAGGTCGCCGACGATCGGGAGTTGATGCAAAAACTGCTGGCGCAGGAGCAGTGTTGCCTCGAACAAGCGGACCTGGTTTTGACCGTCAGCGAGGTCAATGCCGCATATCTTCGTCACCGCGGCGTGGAACCGCACCGCCTGCGCGTGATTCCCAACGGCGTCGACACCGACTGCTTTCATTATGTTCCGCCCCGTCCCTGTCAGGACCGGGAGATGGAACTGCTCTATTCGGGGACGCTGTCGTCGTGGCAGGGAGTCCAGACCGCCATCGAAGCGCTGGCGCTCTATCGACGCGATGCCCCCGCGCGGCTGACGATTGTCGGATCTGGTCGCCCCGGACAAGCCCGGCGATTGCGCGAACTGGCCTGGCAACTGGGAGTCGATTCATTTGTGGAGCTTGTGGAGGGAGTGTCGCAGTCGGAATTGGCCCGACGGCATCACGCCGCCGATGCCATCCTGGCGCCGCTGCTCCCCAACGACCGCAATCTCGTTCAGGGGTGTTGCCCGCTGAAAGTCCTGGAAGCGATGGCCAGCGGCACCCCCCTGGTTGCCAGCGACCTGCCAGTGGTCCGGGCACTGGCCCGCCCGGAAGTCGACGCTCTCCTGGTCCGCCCCGGTTCGGCCAAAGCGATCAAAGACGCCCTGCACCGGATCCGGGCCGAACCGGCTCAAGCCGCCTGGCGCTCAACCAACGCCCGTCAACGAGTCGTCACGGAATTCACCTGGTCCCTGGCACAACAGCGGCTGATCGACGCGTATCGGGATTTGGAACCCTAATAGCCGCTAATCCACACTAATATCAGCTCGTTCCGGAGGCGGGCCACAAGTGCGCCAAGGCTTGCTGCAACTGCGCGGCTTCCCGTTCGGCCGAGAACGCCTCTTGAATCCTTTTTCGGGCAGCGTGTCCAATCGTACCCCGTCGCGCCTCATCCAGGGCCAAGAGTTCCAGGATCGCTTCTCCCAGTCGAGGCAACTGGGTTCGCGGGACGAGAAACCCGTTCACCCCGTGGTCGATCACCTCCGGCAAGCCTCCCGCATCGCTGGCGATCACGATCCTTTCGCACGCCATCGCCTCCAGCACGGCGTTCGGCAGTCCATCCCACAACGACGGTTGCAGAAAGTGGTCGCACAGGCACAGATGCCGAGCAACTTCCTGCGAATCATTAAGGTGCCCCGTGACGATCAGTCGCGTGCGATCCTCCGGATGCTCGGCCGCGAACGAGGCGAGCAACGCCTGATCGCGCGGCCGCACTTCACCGATCACCAGCAGTGCCGCGGGACGCTCCTGCCGCACCGCGTGAAACGCTTCCAGCAACGGCGCCAGTCCCGAATGGCACTGCCGCTTGCGGGGTAAGGATTTACGGCGAGGGCCGACGCGCTTGCGACAGCGCGGGGACGCTGGGTCTGGTGGTCGTGGCGAACAGCGGTGGTGAGCAACGGGCGCCAGACACG
>JBJXGA010000081.1:0-6930 GCA_046152955.1 Planctomycetales bacterium
GGGATCGCTCATAGGGCATCGCCTCGATGATCGTGTATCGCGGACCGCAGTCGGTGCAACTGATCAGGGGATAATCCGCGCGACGATTGCCGGGAGTGGCGACTTCCCGCAGGCAGGTCTCGCAGACTGCCAGATCGCGCGGGGCCAGCGTCCGCAGCGGACCATCCGCCGGGGCCGCATCAATCAAAAACTCCGTGCTGCCCGTCACTGGCTGCGCGCTCTCTTCGATCTGCTCCAGAGAAACGCCACGCGGCAGCGACCGCGGCAGCAGCCGCTGAAACTGCCGCACGCGGTGGAGCAAACCTTCCAACACGATTTCGACCCCGTCGCGCCGATTGGCCACCGAGCCAGTCACCTGGCACTCGGCTGCCAGGCGGGCGATGGCCGGCCGGACCCCCAGTCCCTGCACCCCCCCGGCCAGGATCAGGCGCCGCGCGATGCGCTCCTGGGAGTCAACGGATGGGTGGTGTGACATGCCCTTGCACCAGGAGTTCGCGGCGAGTCCGTTCCAATTCCGCACACCAGGCCGCGATCCCCTCGCCGGTGCGAGAACTGACGGCGACCGATCGCAATTGCGGCTGGATCATCCGCGCGTCGGCGGTTGCCGCTGCGACGGAAAACGGCACATGGGGCAACAGGTCGGTCTTGCTGACGACCAGGAGGTGGCTGGTCCGGAACGCCTTGGGGTATTTCGCCGGTTTGTCATCTCCTTCCGTCGTGCTCAGGAGGATGACGCGCAAGTGTTCTCCCAGATCGTGCGACGCGGGACAAACCAGGTTGCCCACGTTTTCAATGAACAGGAATTCGCAATCGAGTTGCCCCAACTGCGCCAGACCGCGCTGGACCAGTGGCAACTCGAGATGACACGCGCCGCCGGTCGTCAACTGCACGACGCGGGTAAAGGGGGCGAGCCGCTGTGCGTCGCGATCGGTCGCCAGATCCCCCACCAGGACCGCCATCGAAGGCCCCCCCTGGTCGCGCCAGAATCGCGCAGTGGCCTCCAGCAGGCTGGTCTTTCCGGCGCCGGGGGAGGAGAGGATATTCACCGCCAGGATCCCCTGTCGGGTGAACTCGTCGCGCAACCGGGCGGCCGCCTCGCGGGCCGGCGCCAGCACGTCGCGCTCCACAGAAATGGTCTGCGTGCTCATGTTCAGTTCTCCTCGCGCAGCGTAATGCTCATCAATCGGAAGGCATCCCCTCGCACGACGGGAACCTCGGCCGATCCGCACTGTGGACAGCGAAATCGAAACCCAACGACTTCAAACTCGCCGCAACAGGAGCACCGCGCGACCAAAGGAGTTTGTGCGACCTCCAGCCGTGCGTCAGGAATCGCATGCCGGACCGCCAACTGTGCGAACGCGCTCTGCACGAGGAGCGGTTCCACCCCCGCCAGGGGACCGATCTCGACATGCACCGCCTCGACCGGGGCGCCACCATGCGCGCGTTGCAACTGGGCGACCTGTTGCAGCAGCGACTCCACCAGCGAGGTTTCATGCATGGCACGTCTTTCGCGGGAGCAGCAGCACGCGGCAAACGTCGGCGATCACTTGCGTGACGGCCCGCGCGACGGCGGGAGAGGGGTCGGAGGCGTAGCTGGCGTCGGAGAGTTCAATCCCCCACACCTGGACTTCGGCAGGCAACCGCCCCAACCGCGCGGCCAGGTCCAACACCGCCGCCACTCCAAAATCGTGACTTCCCCGAACGCGCAGCCGCTCGACCGGCAGATTGGGCCATGTCCAGCTTTGCCAGTGACCAGGGGATCCCCCTCCCTGGCAGGCGTCGCACAGCGCCAGGCGCTCGATCCCCTCCAGCCAGTCGAGCAGGTCCAGCGGGAGCGCCGCGCGACGAACGCTGAGCTCCCTGGTATCAGCACACTCTTTGGACACGCCGTCGGCGACCTGCCAACCGGCTAGATCGTCTCCCTGCGGGCTTCCCAAACCGACGAATAGCGTCCGCGCCGGCATATCAACACCGTTCCCAGTGCAGCTTCAGGAAGTGCGTCGAACAACTGATACAGGGATCGTAGTTCCGCACCAGCCGTTCGCACAACACGCCGATCCGCTCGTCCGGTTCGTGCAGGATTCCCGGCAGATACGTCCGCAGGTCGTCTTCGATTTGCTTCTGATTTTGCGAGGTGGGAGGAACGATCTTGGCAAACTGCACCTTTCCCTCGTCGTCGACGGCGTAGCGATGATAGATCAAGCCGCGCGGCGCTTCGGTCGCGGCGCACCCCTCTCCGGCGCGGTAGGCATAGGGGATTCGCGAGGGTTGCGGCGGATGGTAGCTCCGCAGGATCTCCAGAGCCTCGGCATACGCATGGACCAATTCCAATCCGCGGGCCACGATGCTCCGGTACGGATTGAGGCAGGGAGTTTCCCAATGGATCTCATCGGCCAACTGCCGCGCGGCGGGGGCCAGCCGGTCGCGGCTCAAATTGACACGCGCCAGGGGGCCGACGAAATAGCCCACTTGATCATTGCAGCGCTGCGACTGCAGCGCGGTGGAATGCGATACGTGCAGTTCCTCATAGAATTTCTCGTAGTCGGCGACCGTCACCGTCGGACCGCCGGTCGAGGCAATCATCCCTTCGTTCATGGCGTATTCGTCGGGATGGACGAGCGCCACTTGGTCATAAGGGCGAGTGAAGTCTGGAAAGGTGAGACCGGCCAGCCAGCGCGTGGCCTCAATCGCCGCCGTCAATCCCCATTCGAAGTCGGGGACGAGCGCCGCCAGATCCTCGCGGCGCGGGGCGCGGTAGAACCCTCCCACCGCCACGTTGATCGGATGAATGGCCCGCCCCCCCAGAACTTCCAGGAGTTGATTGCCGTGTTTTTTCAGCCGCAGCCCGCGATTCACCTCCTGCGGATAGTCCGCCGCCATGGCCAGTCCGCTTTCATATCCGAGAAAATCGGGGGCATGCAGCAGATGGATATGCAGGGCGTGGCTCTCAATCCACTCGCCGCAATACAGCAATCGCCGCAGTCTCCGGATCTCGGGAGAGATCCGGACCTCCAGGGCGGCCTCCAGGGCATGCACCGACGTCATCTGGTAGGCGACCGGACAGATGCCGCAGATGCGCGCCGTGATGTCCGGCACCTCCTCCAGCGCCCGTCCACGGAGCAGCGCCTCGAACAAGCGGGGAGGCTCGTAGATGTTGAGTTGCACCTCTTCCACCTGATCGCCGCGGAGGCGAATGTGCAGCGCTCCCTCTCCCTCCACGCGGGTCATGACGTCGACGCGTATCGTCCGCGCATCAGCCATCGGATTCCTCTCCTGTGGCGGCCAGGGCCGCCAGGCGTTCGCTCTCGTCCCGGAACTGGGGGGCGGCGGCATTGAAATTTCGGAAAAGCGGAACGAGCTCAAGCGGCGCGGCACCGCAAGCGACCAGATGCTCTCCCAGGCTTTGGGCGTTGGATTGACCCACCGGGCCATAGCAGCCATAGCATCCCCGATCGAAAGCCGGACAGATTCCGCCGCACCCCGCTTGCGTCACCGGTCCCAGGCAGGCAATCCCCCGCGCGACGGTGATGCACACTGTGCCGCGCCGCTTGCAATCCAGGCACACGCTGTGCGTGGGGGTCCGCGGGCGGCGCCCGGCAACGAGCGCCGCCAGGACTTCCACAAGCTGATGGTGGTTGATCGGGCAACCGCGCAGCTCGAAGTCGACCGGAACGTGGTCGGCGATCGCCGTCGACGTGGCCAGCGTCTGGATGTACTCCGGGCGGGCATACACCGCCTGCAGGAATTCCTGCGAGTTGCCCCAATTCCGCAAGGCCTGGATCCCTCCGGCTGTGGCGCAGGCGCCGATCGTCATCAGGTACTTCGACTGGCTGCGGACTTCGCGGATCCGCTGGGCGTCGTGGGCCGTCGTGATCGAACCTTCCACCAGTGCCACGTCGTAAGGACCGGGGGCCATCGCGCTGGAGGCCTCCGGAAAGTAGGCGATGTCCACGGCGCCGGCCACCGCCAGCAACTCATCCTCGGCATCCAAGAGCGAGAGCTGGCAACCGTCGCACGAGGCGAACTTGAACACTCCCAGTCGCGGTTTGACGGGGGTCACAATCCCTCCACTCGGAGAAAAGGAGCCATTCGATCGTAGCGAAACACCGGCCCATCCTTACAGACGAATGCCGGGCCGAGCTGACAGTGCCCGCACAGCCCAACCGCGCACTGCATGTTCCGCTCGGTCGACAGCCAGAGGTTCTCGATCGGCAATCCACGGTCCAGCGCGGACCGCATCGTAAAGTGCATCATCACGTCGGGACCGCAGGCAAACAGCGCCGTCTGGCTGGGGTACGGAATCGATAAGCGCTCCAGGAGCAGCGTCACCACCCCGACCGCCCCCCTCCAATCGGGCGCCCCCCGGTCGACCGTGGTCTCGACATCGATCCCGCCTTGCGACCAGTCGGCATAGTCCCGCTCATACATCAGCCCCTCAGGGGTGCGGGCGCCATGCAATAGCGTCACCTGGCCGAATTCCCCGCGGTGCGCCAGGATATGAAGAATCACCGGCCGCAACGGAGGCAGGCCAATTCCGCCGGCGACCAGAATCAGATCGCGGCCCCTCTGAGCGGCCAGCGGCCAACACGATCCAAACGGTCCGCGCAGCCCCAGGCTTCCTCCGACTCCCAATTTCGCCAGCCCTTGCGTTACGTTTCCGGCGACACGCACCGTATGCGCCCACCGCTCACGCGAGGTCGGGTCAGCGCTGATCGAGATCGCTGACTCGCCGATCCCCGGCAGATACAGCATGTTGAACTGCCCCGGTTCGAAGCGGTACATTGCCGCCTGGGCAGGGTCGGCAAATTCCAGTTCGTAGGTGGCCACCCCCGGCGTCTCGGGAATGATCCGGGCGATGCGTACCTGCTGAGCCAGCCAGGGGTTGGCCGCCGGAATGGACAACGTGGCGGTCATGGCGCGGTCTCCCGAAGTGCCGCGACTTCCTCGGTCAGATCGATGCCGACCGGGCACCAGGTGATGCAGCGGCCGCATCCCACGCAACCGGAGCTGCCGAACTGATCGATCCAGGAGGACAGTTTGTGGGTCAACCACTGTCGATACCGGGAACGAATGTCGTTGCGGACAAAGCCGCCGTTGAGATAACTGAAATCGAGATTGAAACAGGAGTCCCAGTGCCGCTGTCGCTCCACGTGCGCGCCCGCCAGATCGGTCACCTCGCTGACCGAACTGCAAAAGCAGGTCGGGCAGACCATCGTGCAGTTGGTGCAGGAGAGGCAGCGCGTGGCGACCTCGGCCCAGCGCGGGTGGTTTGGATGCGCCTGCAACAACTCCTTGATGCCGGTGGTGTCCATGGTCTTCGTGATCTGGGTCCGCGCCCCATCACGGGCTTTCTCAGCCGCGGCGCTCTGCGACCCCTCGGCCGGAAGGTGCGGAATCGCCGCGAGGATCTCCCTTCCCCGTTCCGAGCCGACGGCGACGACAAACCCGGTGGGAAGCTCCGTGAGCGCCAGATCAAACCCCGACCGGCATTCGGGACCGGTCTGCATCGAAGTGCAAAAGCAGGTCGCTGCGGCCTGCGTACAATTCACGGCGATCACCAGCGCCTGTTCCCGCCGCGCCTGGTAGATCGGATCGACGTAGGGGCCTTCCAGAAACACGCGGTCCTGCACTCGCAACGCGGCCAGTTCACAGGCCCGGACTCCCAGAAAGGCGTATCGCGGCGGGGGCTCTGCGGGAGTTTGAAACTCCCAGCCGCCAGAGGTCTGGTCGGCGACCGCCACTGTCGCCGTTGGCGGAAACAAATAGCGCTTCCAGGAATGCGGGCCGACCACATACCCGAAATACGCCTCGTCGTCGCGGCGCTGCAGCCGGTAACGCCCCGGCTCTTGAACGTCGGTCCAACCTTGAGGGAGATCTTTCAGGGAGGCCACGGGGCCATACACGATCGCTCCCTGATCCAGGGTCGGACCGATCACCTGATAGCCCTGCGCCACCAGCGCGTCGATCAGCCGCTGCAACCCGGCCCGTTCCAGGAACAATTCTCTGGCGGGAACCTGCGCGTCGCTGTTCACGGTTGCTCTCCCGCGGTGATGAGCAATTGAGGGGTCGTGTGGGCGTACAAATCCATCAGTTGGAGTCGGGTGGCGGTCAGTCGCCGCGCCATCGCCCAGCTCAGCCGCTGCATCACCGGATACCCGATCGCCGGCTCCGCAGCGCACAGTTTCAGCAGATCAGGACCGGAGAAAACGATCAACTGCGTCGGTGTCAGCGTCGTGGCGGTGGCGGAGAGCCGGGGTTCGCCGACCAGCGGCGACCAGGCGAGCAACTCGCCGCGGCCGACCGTGAGGATGCGGGCGGTTTTCCGCCCTGGAGCCGACATGTCCAGCGCCACCTGCCCGTGACAGACCAGATACGCGTCGCGGGCCACATCCCCTTCGCGAAACAGGATGTGATGTTCGGGATACTTCTCAAAGCGGCTGAGCGCCGCCAGACGGCTGGCAATCGAGTCGCTCCAGACCGAACTCAAATGCAGCTTTCGGAGTTCGTCCTCTATTTCCGCTGTCGACATGGCGATGACCTCTCCCGAGGGGAGTACATGTTCTCATGGTAGCGCGCACGGGCGCCAGGACATGCGGCAATCATCACCGCGCCGCGGGCCGAAGTGACATGACCTGTGCGGCTGCGGCAGTCTACACGAAGCGATGGCCGCCGCCAAGCCAACACCCAGCGGCACCCCGGCAGCAGCACGACCATTCCGGAACGCCGCACTACAGATCCCGGGCGAGGACATGGACCCGGCGAACGGCCCAGCGTAAGCTGGCCGGTCACCCCCGCAAAAAAGTAACCACGGTTGGATGACCACGAAATCCCGGCGGCTGGCCCAGCGTAAGCTGGCCGGTCACCCTCGCAAAAAAGTAACCACGGTTGGATGACTACGAAATCCCGGCGAACGGCCCAGCGTAAGCTGGC
>JBJXGA010000087.1:0-2728 GCA_046152955.1 Planctomycetales bacterium
TGGGGATTCACGTTCCCGCCGGTGGGGGAGAAGTTCTCGCCGGCTCGCTGATCACGCGCGATTTCGACGGCGACGGCAATATGGACCTGGCGTGGGTGGGCCTGGACAGCGTCCAAGGGGGGGCGCCGCCGCGCTACCTGCAGGCGTTCGGTCTGGGGAATGGCACATTCCAACTGATGTCGATCATCAATATTCAAGGTGGTCTCATCTCGGGGGCAACCGGACAGCAGGAGGGGGCGTCAGGGGACTTCAACGGCGATGGCCACCCCGACCTCGCCTACCGCGTCACCGACGGGCACCAGGGTTCGATCACGCGGGTTGACGTCTTGCTCTACGATCCTGTCGCCAAGCGATTCAACCGGCTGCCTGACTCCACCGGTTTGCTCGGCCCAATCCCCAGGAACACCAATTTCTACCGGGACAATGCGATCGGGTTTGCGGATCTCGACGGCGACGGCAAGGGAGAACTCTTCGTCCATTCGACAGCGATTCCCGCGCAAGGCAATGCGTCGGCGATTCCCGAACGGTTCACGGTCTACGAGTCCAGCGGCGCCCCCGCCACCGACGCCGCACAACTCTTCACGCGGAACGTCGTCGAGAATCCAGGATTGTCCGCCAATTCGCCGGTCGTCAGTTACGCAGATTGGGATTTCAATCGCGATGGCCATCGGGATCTCGTGGCGCAGCTCGACAACGGATTGGCGGTCGTGGCGTTGGGGAATGGCGATTTCACATTCCGGGCGCCGACGACCTATTTCACCAATGGCAACGGGCGGATTTTCGTGGACGATGTCACTGGCGATGGCCTCCCCGACCTCGTGGCGCATTGGGCGGGCTTTATCCCCCACTCGATCCGTTCGCTGTTGTCGATTCTGCCAGGCCGGCCCGATGGCACATTCGGTGCGGCGCAGCAACTGGCCGTCGCGAATAACAATAATGCGCTCGGGTTGGCGGTTGGAGATTTCAATCTTGACGGCAAGACCGATCTGTTTACGAGCAGCAAGGCCCAGACCGCCGAGGCGTTCCTGGCAGCCCCTCCGGGACTGGCGGACGTCGCCACAGGCGATCTGGATGGCGATGGCCGGTTGGATCTCGTGGCGGTCAACACCGGCTTTGATCGCGTCAAGCTGCAACTTGGTCAAGGCAGCAGTGCATTCGCCCGGCAGGACGACCTGTTTGTCGGCGCTTCTCCGGTGGCATTGCAACTGGCCGATCTCGACGGCGATCACCGGCTCGACATCGTGACAGCCAACCGCGTGGGACAATCGATCACCTGGTTGAAGAACGCCGGCAACGGTTCGTTCACCCGTACCGATCTGGCGTTGCCCGCGCGCCCCGAGCGGGTGGCCGTCGCCGATCTCAACGGCGATGACAAGCCCGATCTGGTCACGATCAGCACCATTGGCCGCAGCCTGACAGTGCTCCCTTCGGGGCCAGGAGGTTTTGGCGCAGCAATGACGCTCGATCTGGGCTTTGCCGCGGGCGACGTCGCCTTGGCCGATCTGACCGGCGATGGCGAGCTGGATGCTGTGCTGAGCGATCCGGCCGGGAAACGCCTCTTAGTCCTGCCCGGTCTGGGAGACGGAAGTTTTGGCGCGGCTCGCACGATCGCCCTCCCGGACGGCCCCGGTCGCCTGGCCGTAAGCGACTTGAATGCCGATCACAAGCTCGACGTTGTGATGACGTTCTCCGACTCGGACAAGGTGGGGATTCTCTTCGGCCGCGGCGACGCCCGCTTCTCGACGGTGCAAACGATCAGCGTCGGACATACTCCTTCGGCGCTGCATGTGGCCGACGTCAACGGCGACAATCGGCCCGATCTTCTCGTGACGAACGCCGGCGACAGTACGCTGAGCGTTATTCTCAACCGATTCGATCCGGCGAACCTCTACCGCTATCTACCGACGGCGACCGATCCCGACAGCGATCCGGTTTCGTTCGACTTGGCTCAGGCCCCAGGCGGAATGCTCTTTGACGACGCCACAGGAGAAATCCTCTGGGCGCCGATGCCCGATCAGGTCGGGCCGAACGCCGTGGTCGTTCAGGCCAGCGACGGCCGTGGTGGCGAGGCGACTCAGGGCTATACGATCCTGGTGACCGCCCCGTTGACCACGCCTTCCCCGGTCTTTATATCGACACCCACCACGGCCATCGCCGCCGACGGGACGTACGCCTATCAGCCCTCGACGACCAATCCCGCGGGGAACCCCTTGCGGTATGCGCTCGTCAACGGGCCCGAAGGGATGACCGTCGATCCGACGACTGGCGCCGTGACGTGGGATCCGCGGGAGAACGGGATCTCGCTGGCACTGTTCCGCCAGGACTATAACGGTGTCTATGGTCGCGGCCGGATCGAAACTCCCGACAGCCCTTCGCTCCGTTCGGCCAGCGTCACCGCCGAGGGGTGGTACAAGTTTGACTCGAACCTCTCGCGGGCGATGCTGCTGCGGAAGAAATTCTTTGACGGCAACTTCGGACTCACCAACATCAGTACGTGGGGCCTGGAAAATCGAGGTGGGATCCCCCGCGCCTTCATCGGCGACGCGGACGCTCCCCAGGCGGTCATCGCGGCCCCTGCCGGATTTGAGCTCGGAGTGTGGTATCACGTCGCGCTCACATTCGATGATGCGACGCGCACGCTTTCGTTCTACCTCAACGGCGCCTTGGCCGGAACCGCCGTGGCTCCCGGCCCGCTGAACTACTCCAACGAACCGTTGCAGATCGGCGC
>JBJXGA010000090.1:0-12031 GCA_046152955.1 Planctomycetales bacterium
CGAGCGACGTCGCGCGACTCTCCGAGTCGTGAATCCCCCAATCGCCACGAACATCCGTCGGCCAGCACAGCCATACCCGCGGCCCTTTCCCCAATGATGTAGGTCAGCGGAAACAATATCGCGGAACCGAGCAGCGTCACCGGCCCCAGCTGAAATATTTTGCCGGCAATGGTTCCGGAGATGACAGCAACCGACGCGAACATCGCCGTTAGCAGATCGAGATATCTGGACTCTCTCATTTGCTGTGTGGACTCAGCAGTTTCCATCCCGCCAGGACACGGTTTATTCGATCGCGACTGCTCTGAATTGATTCAAATTGCTCATACAACAGGCCGGTCAAATCACTCGGCATTTCCATCGGCTTCTTGAGGAGGAAACAGACGCGACCCTGGCCGCGAAACTGCGCGACGAGATATCCCGCCTCGAAGATCACGTTCTGGCGGGCGCAAGGCTGAAGTTCGTCGTCCGAACCGCGTCGGCGGATCGATCTTTACGTCGACGCCGCAGACAAATACAGTCGCCAGGGCGAGTTCATTTGAGTTTGCTGGATGTTGGCGTGGAGTCCTGATGATCATTCTTCGAGCTACACGATTGTTCGGCGCGGCAATGCTGCTTGGAAACGTTGCGTTCGGTCAGTCGGAGCCGGCTGCCGTTCGGTTCGAAGCGCCGGTCGCGGTCCGCGTTGATGGGCAGGTGCTGGAGCTTTCCGATCGGCTCGCGGCCCCGGCGCTGGGGGACTTTTTTGGGGATGGCCGAAAAGACCTGCTGATCGGGCAGGATCGAGGCCGGTTGCGGGTGCTCCGCAATGTCGGGACTGACGCGCAACCCGAGTATGCTGCGCCGGTCTGGTTTGACGAGATCATTGCCAATGGCAAAATGCCAGTCGGGTGAAGCGGAGCAAACTTCCGTCCACAGTTGGTGGACTACGACGGCGACGGTCGGCTCGACCTGATCACCGGTTCGGATGATTGCTGCAACTCTGGGCAGTTCTTTCTGTTTCGTCGCTGCGCCGACGGCAGTTTCGGCGCGCGTGAAACCTTCAGCGCACGCGACTCGAAAACCGAATTGCTGCATTTGACCTCGCGCACCAGGGTCTACCTGGCCGACTGGAACCTGGACAATCGGCTGGATCTGATCGTGTCGTTCAGCGAGGCGCGCGGCGTATTCGTGTCCCGTGGCCCATTGCCCGATCACGGCGAGTTCGAGATGTCGGATCTGATCGACGACGGTGAGCACACGGCATCCGTTTCCAGCAAGCCCAACGTAGCGGACTGGGACGACGACGGAATACCCGATCTCGTTGTCACTCTCAGAATGCCTGAGAATCGAAAGGACTTAGCCTACATTTTCCGCGGCATTAGGGATACGACGGGAATCCGGCTGAGCCGGAACCCAATTTTGCTCGTCTCCCCGCCCGAGGGGGCCAGGTTTTCCGACGTTGATGTCGCGGATTGGGACGGTGATGGCACATTGGACTTGCTTGCCGGAGTCACATGGCCGGATCGCGCGGGGGCGAAATCCGAGCATCACAGCCAGGTTTGGGTCTATCGGCGCATTCCGTCGGAATAACTCGACCTCAAACGCAATGGTTGCTCTCTGGTCCGATTCCAAGCGGCCCAATCATTGCCTGTCGTAGCCATGCCAGATGACTTTCACGAAGTCCGGGCACCGAAACTCGACGCGCGTCTCCACGTCAGGCTCAATCCACTCTTCGAACGCGAAGTCGGGCGGCACCATCACCTTCATATAGTCGCCGGATGGGCAAGGGATCTGAACAATGCCATCACAACCTGTGAGGCCATACCACGCTTTGGCTCAGCCGACCCCTCGGCATCCGTCCCAGGTGTAGGCCACACGCACCGGCACCCCCTGCAACGGCTCCTCAGTCCACCAATCGAGAACACGCGCGATGATCAAACCATCCAGCGGACGTTCATCTCTGTCTTGCCAGGTTGACATGATCGAATCCCCAATCGCCGAGACATCCAGTTTCAGAGAGTTTCCGGCTCCACCCGCTACGAACTTCTTGTCGCGTACTGAAGACGAGCCATACATCCAATCCATGTTACTGAGGAGGAGCCGCAATTGCATCAGGGCTGCCGCGGCAATGAAGAGAATCCAACCATACTTCGGCCGGTTCGTATTTGCCAAGGCGAGACCGGCCAACACCCCCGCGATCATTCCGGCCAATGAGATGGCGTTGGGACAGATCCCCGACTGTGCGATTGCGCGGGCCACGCGAATGGACAGCGGATGGTCACGTGACGTGATGGGACGGCGTTCGGGGCCGTCATTGCGATCGGTCATGAGTTTTCCCAATCAGGGACATGCCGACGACCACCAGCGCCATCCCGTGAGGTACGAAAATTGGACCGGCGCGACGGGAACACACGATAGCCTGCAGCCGGGAACCGTCTCCACCAACCTTGGGTTGGCCCCAGGAACGAAATTACTTGAACTCGAGATCGATGGTCCTGGCAATTCTGTACGCGATTTCATGCTGTGGTGCTGCCCGGGACTGCATCGATCGTGGCATCGGGAAGGACAATTCGTTCGACTTAACGACAGTCCGTCAGAAAATGATCGACGTTCAAGCGCTGGGAGTCTCAACAACTGGCGTGGCCAGCATGGCGGCTTTCAGGCGTTCGAGATACGCGCCGTCCTCTTTCTCCATCATTCGGCTCATCATGCCCAGGAAGGGCCACCAGATGAATTTGCCCTGAACGTCAGCTTCCATGTCGACGCGCGTTCCCGCGGGATCGGCATGGAAGCGAAACCAGTAGGTCGCGCGCATCCCCATCAAGCTGGCGCTGGCCGCATGGACTTCCGGCCGCTTGTGCTCCACGACCTCGATGACGGCACTGCGCCCCTTGCGAGTCTCCTTGAACTTCGCCCCGGGCTTCAGGCCCCCCTCGGTGAGCATCTCGGTTTTCGACACTCCGGGCAGGAACTTCGACGCGTTGTCGAGGTTGGTCGCGCAATCGAAGACCTCTTCGATCGCCTTGTTGATGATGATGCTGCGTTTGAATCCGGCCATGCAATCCTCGAATTCAATAGGGGACAACAGGGGGGTACAAGTGATGTCAGAAACCGATTTTGGCCTCTTGCGACATTGTACGCGGTTGGCCGCAGGAGCGCCAGTGTGGTAAACACTTCGCCGTTTGTTTGGTCCAGGCTTCGTCACCAGAGGGGCACCCACGCTGGATCGTGCGGTTGGGGTTTGGGAACGGTGCTGGGGTGGGGCGGCGGTTTTGTGGGAGGGACTGGCAGGTTGGGCGGCTGTCCCACGGCAGATTTGGAAATCCGCCCCACGACCTGCGAAAGAAAACGGAAACTGACTGTGCAGGGGCTTGGCGCGGCGCGCCACGTTTCTATCCTTAGAGGCCGTGAACGATGTGCGGGATGGCTCCGCAGGGGGCGTCGGCGAGTGACGCTCGTCGCGTGACGGTCCGCTGAATGCGGTTCTCACAACCCCTGACTTCGCCAGCCCTCCCTCCGTTCGATTGCCGATCGCCAAACTTCTCTCTGTTTCTCTCCATGCCCAAAGTCCTCATCACCGACAATCTGTCCCCTGCGGGACTTAAATACCTCCGAGACGCCGGCCTGGAAGTGGACGTCCGTTCGGGACTGAAACCGCTGGAGGTCCGTGAAGCCCTGAAAACCGCCAACGGGATCATCATCCGCAGTGGAACCACACTGACGTCCGAATTGCTTCAGGGACAGCCGCGATTGAAGGTCATTGTCCGCGCGGGAGTCGGGGTCGATAACATCGACCTGGGGGCGGCAACGCGGGAAGGGATCGTGGTGATGAACACGCCGGCGGGGAATACGACCAGCACGGCGGAGCACACGATCGCCATGCTGCTGGCGTTGTCGCGCAACATCGCCCCGGCGGCGGCCAGCATGAAAGGGGGCAAATGGGATCGCAAATCGTTCACCGGGACCCAACTCGCGGGGAAGACGCTGGCCGTGGTGGGACTGGGGCGGATCGGATTGTCGGTCGCCAAGCGGGCGATCGGGCTGGAAATGAAGATCGTGGGTTACGATCCATTTCTGTCGGCGGAAAAAGGGGCCGAATTCGGGATTCAGGTCGTCCGCAACGTCGATGATCTGATCGATCGCTGTGACTTTCTCACGGTCCATACGCCGCTTACCGACGAGACGCGGGGGCTGATCAACGCCGAGCGATTGGCGAAAATGCGGAAAGGAGCGCGACTGATCAACTGCGCTCGCGGAGGGATCATCGACGAGGGGGCGCTCGCCGACGCTGTCGAGAGCGGGCATATCGCCGGGGCGGCGCTCGATGTGTTCGTTCAGGAACCGCCGGGAGACAACCGGTTGGTCAAGCTCCCGCAGGTGCTGACGACGCCGCACCTGGGGGCTTCGACCGATGAAGCACAGGAACTGGTGGCTCTGGAGGCCGCCGAGATCATCGCGGGATATCTGCTCCGGAATGAAGTGCGACATGCCGTCAACATGGCGCCCCTATCGGCCGCGGAGATGAACGATATCCGCGCGTATCTCGACCTGGGACGACGCCTCGGGTTGCTGCTCGCGCAACAAAACAAAGGGGGCGGAGTCAAATCGGCCCAGCTTTTGTATCGGGGCGAAGCCGCGACCAAGAACACGCGGTTGATCACCTCCAGCTTCGCCGCCGGCCTGCTCGAAACGGCGCTGGCCGAGCACGTCAACATCGTCAACGCCGAACTCTTGGCCAAGGAACGGGGGATCGCCATCACCGAATCGTCGACGTCGGAAGTGGGAGATTTCTCGACGATGGTCCGGGCCACGATCATGACCGATACCGGCGAGTTGACGGCGTCGGGAACGATTTTTGGCAAGCAGTTTTTGCGACTGGTTCGGCTGGGGCAATTCAGTCTCGACGCCTACCTCGACGGTCGGCTGCTGATCTACCGCCACCGCGACGTGCCGGGGCTGATCGGATTCATCGGAACGATTTTTGGCCGACATCAGGTGAACATCGCGCACATGGCGCTGGGACGCGAGAAGAACGAACCGGGGGGAGACGCCGTGGCCGTGCTGAATCTGGACAACGAACCCTCCGCCGAAGCGCTGGCCGAACTCCGGACCAAACCGGAAGTGACCTCGGTCGAGTTGATCAATCTCCCCGCAGCGGGGGAACCGCTCCCCTGGCTTGTGGGAGGGTGAAACACGCTGTTGAAGAAGCGCTGGGTCCGAACCCGCGCACTTGAACCTCGTTCTTCCGAGCGGGCGAACGCTCCAGGAATTTTGCCGTTCAACCCCCAGTCCGTGTACACGTCAAAAGAGGATCGCGACGAGGCATTGAGGCGGATTCAACTGACGAATTGAACAGGAGGGAACAGAGGACACGGCGCGGCCTGGGGCCGCAACCAAAGGGAAAAAATGAACAGGAGGGCGCAGAGGAAGCAGAGACTTTTCGTCCGGAACAGGTGACGCACTCAGGGTGAAATTGGTGAGCAGGCTGATGCTCCTCCTCGTCGCGGCCGAAGTCTGCCTGCTTCTCTGCTTCCTCTGCGTCCTTCTGTTCCCCTTTTGACCTGTGATGGAACATTCCGGACCGAAAACTTCTTCTTGCCATAACAAGATTCTGCTGGATGGCGGTGCAGAGATGGTCGGGCGGTGGTCGTCCAAAACTAGCCTCTGTCAATCAACTGCCTTTCGTGTCGTTTCAGTATTTCGTGGTTCATTCCTTGATTCTCCGAAGCAGATCATGTTGGCCAGAGTGGTTTTCAGAAATTCAACCACGAAATAACCGAAGTACACGAAAACCACGGATCTGGCAGTCTCCGGCTTTGAGGTCCGGATGACGCCTGGGTGCCGGCAGTGCCGAGCGGTCGATCTGGGTTCCAGGCGTCGTTGTCGGAAGTTTGCAAGTTGCGGAAACCAACCCGCTGTGACAAGATTCTCAGGATCCCCGGTATCCGGCCCGCTGTTCCGGACTCCACCCCCACATCGCTTTGGAGAGGCTGCTTTCGAATGAATCATCGCCACGATGGCCTGGAACTCAACGAGATTGAGCTAGTGCGCCGCGGGCTGACGCAGCACCTGGCCGACCGCCTGGGATTGGCCGGAACCACCCCGCAGCAACGGCTCCGCCGAGTGTTGTTGCTGATCGGAGTGACGTGGCTCCCCCCGGCGATTTTCTCATGGATCAACGGCCAGGCATTCGGGAGCCAGGTGGAGGTCCCGTTCTTTCACGACCTGGAAGTCCACGTTCGATTTCTGATCGTGGTGCCGATGCTGCAGTTGGCCGATGCGGTGGTGGCGCTGAGTCTGGCGGCGCAGGTGCGGCACTTGCACGGGCCAGGGGTCGTTCCGGAAAGCGAACGGGGGGGCTTGCGTGCGGCGATCACCGAGGCGGTGGCCTGGCGGAGTTCGCGATTGGCCGAGGGGCTATTGGCGATTCTGGCATACGTTTTGACGCTGGCCCTCCGTTTGCAATTGGGATTGAGCGAGGGAAAATCGAGCTGGGAACGGTCGGAAACGCTGGTTTCCGTCGCGGGGTGGTGGCATATCCTGATCAGTTTGCCGGTGCTGTACTTTCTACTGTTGCGCTGGAGTTGGATCTTCCTGGTCTGGGCCAGGTTTTTGTTCCGCGTCTCGCGCCTCAAGCTGGAGCTGACCCCCACCCACCCGGACCGCGCCGGCGGCCTGGGATTCTTGGGATGGGGAATGGCCAGTTTTGGGACGGTGTTGATGGCGGTAGCCGCGGTGATCTCCTCCGCGATGATTCACCAAATCGTCCATCTGGGGGATTCACTGGAAGACATGAAATATCACGTCATGGTGTTTGTCGTCGGCGCCCTGGTGGTGTTGCACGCCCCGTTGCTGGCGTTCTCGGGCCAACTGGCGCGGTGCCGCTTTGCGGGGATGCTGGAGTTTGGAGCGCTGGCCTGGCGTCACGACCGCGCCTTCGATGAAAAATGGGTTCAGAACCCGCCAGCCGACCTGGATCAGCAGATTCTGGGAAGTGCCGACATCCAATCGCTGGCTGACATGGCCACCTGCTACGAGCATGTCGATCGAATGCGGTTATTGCCGTTCGACACCAAAGCCTCGATCGTCCTGGCGGGATCGATCGTGCTCCCGATGCTCCCGTTGGTGGGAACCGCCATTCCAGTCGCCGAGATCGTTTCCAAGTTGTCGGAGTTTTTGATTTGAGACGCCGCCTCGGCGGCGGCACCGAATCGGCCGAAAGATCTCTTTGCCGCCGATCCGTAAATGCGGTAAAATCAGAATTCAGAAACCCGGTGGTCGCCAGCCGTGAGTCGTTTGATTCAGCCTGGCTTGCCACCAACATTCCGGACCATTCGGATGCCGCCCAGCAGCCCCTTTCCCGGCCTTGACCCCTGGCTCGAAGCCCAATGGGCCGACGTACACACGCGGTTCATGGTGTATGCGTCGGACCAGATCGACGAGCAGCTTCCACCGGACTTGCAGGTCCGGGTGGAAGAACGCCTAGGGATCGATGCCGACGGGGAATGGCGATCGGCGCTTCCCGACGTAAAGGTGGTCGAGCGCGGGGCTGTCCCGCCCGGTGCCTGGACTGCGAAGGGTGCGACCGCGACCATCGCTGAACCGGTCTACGTCCCACTTGAAGATGAGCCTCCGATCGAGCGCACCATCGAGATCATTGATCCGCGCGCCGGTCGGGTGGTGACGGTGATCGAGCTACTCAGTCCGGGAAACAAGTCCAGCGAAGAACGTCGGTCCGCCTACCGCCAACGGAATCGTGAACTCATTGCCGGGGGGGTCAACCTGGTGGAAATTGATCTGATTCGATCAGGATCACATGTGCTGGCCATTCCGGAGGAGAAAATCCCCATCGACATGGCCGGGGGTCCGCTCGTCTGTGTGCGGCGTGCAACACGGCGGGGCGCCGACCTCTTCAGCGCCCCTCTGAGGGAACCACTGCCGAACATCCCCATCCCTTTGCGTGCCACGGACGGCGACGTCGTGCTGCGCCTGCAACCAATTTTCGACGACATCTACCGCAAGGGAAGGTACGACAGCATCGATTACAGTCACCTCCCTTCCCCCCGCCTGTCTTTGGACGATCAACAATGGGCTGATGACCTGGTTCGCAAGAAAGTCGGGATGGAACCATTGCCTGGCGGATAACGAACGCTACCGGCTCAGGAGCGTTCACCGTGGCTCCGCCACCAGCCGGGCCAAACGATAGCCATGCGTCAGAAACGTCCGTCGGAGAAAGAACGCATAGCCTTCGCTCCGCACCATCAAGTCCTCGCTTCCCTGTCCACTCCAGTCGATGACACCGAATTTCGGTCCCCAATAGAGGAATGGAAAGTCGAAGGGACGCGCGGGTTGTGACAACGCGCCCTTCCAACTCGATTGGCGCCACCTGAACGCGAATTCGTAAGGAACGATCGCTAGCGGGAGGTCGTCTCTCCTGTGAGAAAGCTGGCGACGCACAGGTCAGCAGTGTCAACCCGAGACACAACTCCTGGACACGACGGAATCCTGTCAATTTGGGCGCGGACATGGCGCGGATTGTATCGCGTGGCCCAGGAAGGATGCAGGTGTGGCGGCAAATTCCAGGCGCCGTCACGCGAGACACGTTCAATTACTCTCCAATCTATGCTTCCCTACCGGAGTCATCAATGAAATCAGTGCCGCCACAATTCAATCACTCGGCGTAATGCAAGCTCCAATTCGCCGGTCACAAACCCATCCAATCCAGATCAAGGGAGAACAATTCGTCCTTCAAGTCGGTGGCGCGATCGAAATGCGAGTCAAACAGGAACCAATCCAGGCCGGCCGATCCGGTCAGCAGGTCAGCGTCACTGTCAACGACCACCGTGGTGCCCGCCTGCAGAAGAGAGTTCCCATTGAGCCGATTCGCGAAAGGGGTGCCCGTGCCGGTTCCATTGAGATTGGCAATCCGGAGCAGATAGCTGCGATTGGAGGTCCATTCCGCCATCAGGCTGCAAACCGCGGATTCCAAGCTGACAAAGTTCAGGCGGTCGGCGACCAGGATGTCGTCGTCGGCATTGCCCACAATCCGATCGGCGCCGCGGCCGCCTACCAGCAGATCGCGTCCGCTTCCTCCCTGAACGAGGTCGCTACCGTCGTCGCCAAATAGCACGTCGTCGCCGGCGCCTCCCTTGAGGCGATCGTCGCCGTTGCCGCCGTAGAGCCACGCCGGCAGATTGATGCTCCCCGCAACCTGGATGTCATCGTTGCCGTCCTCGCCGTAGGCGATGATCCGCCCGGTCGGGCTGAACTGAGCTACGACCGCCCCGTTCAGCCGCGCCACCACCTGGCCCACGCCCCCTCCTGGTGAAAAAGCAATCGTGTCGTTTCCGGTCGTCCCCTGCACGATCATGTCGGCAACCCCCTGCACCTGGGCCGGCACCGTCGGCGTGCCGATTACGCTGAATTTGTCACTGCCGCCTGCCCCGTCCACGGTCAGCCCCTCGAGCCCGCTGCTGAAGCTGATCGCCTGGCCGTTCACTCTCAATCCGGTGTTCGACTGCACGATCGTGTCGTCGCCATCCGTCCCCTGCACGACAAGGCTGTCGCCACCCGTGGTGCCGGAGTCGCTGATCGTCACCGGGCCGGCCAGACCGTCGGCGTCGACAAGGTAGATATCCGACCCTTCGCCGCCGTCGAGCGTGACGCCGCTCCCTTCGGTGGCCGTGATGATAATCGTGTCATCCCCTTCGTCGCCAAAGATTGTGGTATCGGCACCGGGATCGGTAATACGATCCTTTCCCCCGCCGCCATGAATCACCATCGTCTCGATGCCCGTCCTCTGCACGGTTTCCTGCACCGGACTCCCCAGCGTGACGATCGTAGCGTTCTTGAAAATGACGTCGGCGCCGGCGGTGCCCCAGACCGTGAGACGATCGGTCCCCGAGAGCCCGTCGTCGATGACCTGCACGGCGCCAGACAGGCTGCCGAAGTTGATGTTGTAGCGGTCGGAGTCCCCCTGGCCGGCGAGCGTGAGCCCGCCGACAAGCGCGGCATTCACCGTAAACGTGTCATTGCCATCCAGCCCGTACACGTACGTCCCGCCGTCAGCGACGAGATTGTTGCTGATGGCGCCATTGACCGTGACTTTCAACGTGCCGGCCAGCGTCCCACTGTCTATCGCGATCGTATCACTTCCCAGCGTTCCGCCGACGAACAACGCCGTCTTGCCCGGCTGGCCCGGATCGGGCAAGAGCGCGATGGCGACGACGTTGACGGTCGTGGTCGCCACACGGGTCAGGCCTCCCAGGTCGGTCACTTGCAATTGGACCGTCCGCACTCCAATCGTCCCAATTCCGGCAGCGGAGAAGACGGGTGCGATGCCGGTCGCGTCGTCAAACTGGTTGTCGCCGTCGAAATCCCAGGCGCAACTCAAACTTGCGTTCGACTGGTTTGGGTCGCTGCTCGCCGAGCCGTCGAGCTGCACTGTACCGCCGTGGACGACCGTGTATGGTCCACCGGCGTTGGCAACGGGCGGGGCGTTGATACTCGTCAGCGTGACATCATTGCCGTCGCCGCCATGATAGCTGACCTCGAACTGCCAATCGCCGGAGGTCACCAACTGGCCTTCGACCAGACCATTGAACGTGCCGGACACCGCGTCGACTCCATCGTTGCTCACGATGACGAACGTCTGACTTGGCGCGGGATGGAACCCGCCGATCAGGCTCACATCAAGTGCTCCGGCAAGCAGGACTGCTCCGATGACGTTCAACTGATCAAATGCCGTTCCCAGTTCGGCGGCATACGAGCCAGCGGAGGTCTGCCTATAACCATCGTAAATATCGATCGTTCCCGCCGAGGAGCCGGGTCGGAGCTGTCCACTGCTCACGAGGTGTGCGAAGACGGCACCATTTCCAGTCAGATCACCGCCCTGAATATCCAACGGTAAGGCCGATGCGATTTCGCCGCCGTCCAGGATTGTGGAACCGGCGGTCTGGGTGAAATTGGTGAAATTGAGTTTTCCGTCCTGCACCCGGACAGTGCCGCTATTGCGAAAGTCGATTCCCACTATGGCCTCACCGCTGCCAGTCGCCTTGAGGAATATCCCCTGATTGTCGAACGTCGGAAAGGGACCACTGAAGCCATTGTTGATGTCCGCATCGTTTCGGATTTCGAAACTGGCGCCGGGCAGATTGCGGATGACGGCCCCATTGGCGGCGGAGATCGTGCCGCTGTCGAAGACTGCCACCCCCGCGTTTTCAATCGTCCGCTGATGGAAAACTCCCGTGCCGGCGCCGCTGATATGCAGCCCGCCATTGGCGATCGTCGTTCCCGTGCCGTACATCCAGTATCCACCACTGAAATCCCAGGTGAGCAGACCGCCAACAGTCACGACACCGCTTCCGCCCATCCCGTTGATCGTCGCTGTCCCGCCGATCGTGGCCGGTGTCCCGTCGAACACTCCCGAACCGGTCAGGTTGCCCCCCACGGAAAAATCCCCTTCGATCGTTGCGTCCAGGGACACGTTGCCGCCGACGTTCACGACTCCACGGTGCGTGGCGTTGTGCAGACTCAGGTTTCCCGGCCCGGTGATCTCCGAACTCGTATCGAAGAAGCCCCCCACCGAAAGGGTTGCTCCGCTGCCGATCACGAAGTCGCCCGTGTGCGTGTCACTGTAGGCGTAACCCAGCGTGCCCATGCCGAGGGCCAGAGTGCCACTTTGGACCTCGACGGTGCCGGTGTTGTTGAAGTTCATGCCGACCGCCGCCTCACCGCTGCCAGTCGCCTTAAGGAACACCCCTTCGTTGTCGAACGTCGGAAAGGGACCACTGAAGCCGTTGTTGATGTCTGCGTCGTTTTGGATTTCGAAACTGGCGCCGGGTAGATTGCGGATGACGGCCCCATCGGCGGCGGAGATCGTGCCACCGTCGAAGACTGCCACCGCCGCATTTTCGATCGTCCGCTGATGGAAAACTCCCATGCCGACACCGGTGATATGCAGCCCGCCATTGGCGATCGTCGTTCCCGTGCCGTACATCCAGTATCCACCACTGAAATCCCAGGTGAGCAGACCGCCAACAGTCACGACACC
>JBJXGA010000091.1:0-15800 GCA_046152955.1 Planctomycetales bacterium
CGCGTCCATCACTGCGATCTCTGCGCTCTCCTGTTCCTTTTGCCTTGAACCGAGTTCTTGCATCTCGAAAATCTTCTCGCCGAAACAAGATTTTGCTGGATTGCGGTGCAGAGGACGCAGAGAAATCCGACCGTTGTTGACCAAACGAACCCGACTGGATCGCAGGAGAGGGGTATCAATCGGAATCCATGCGACCCAAGGCCGCGCCCATCTCTGCGATCTCTGCGCCCTCCTGTTCCCTTTCCTTTTGCTTTGAAAGGAGTTCCCGCATCTCGAAAATCTTCTCGCCGCAACACGACTCTGCTGGATTGCGGTGCAGTGTGCTTCGGCCACGGAGGGGGGTGGGAAGGATCGCTATTTTCCATCGACACTCCCTGCCGATATGCTAGAATTGATGGTGACCATTCCGTTTGGATGGGCTATCAGGCGCCTTTGGAAACGACCGATTCATGTTGCGAGTCCTCGGCAAGCAGACGCGGCTGTGCGATGGCATCTCCCGGCGGGAAGTGCTCCGGGCAGGGGGCTTGGGCGCGCTGGGACTGGGGTTGCCGACACTGCTGCGCGCCCGCCAAGTGGCCGCCGAATCGACGTCGGCCATTGTTCCGCACGGAACCGCCAAGTCGTGCATCATTCTCTTTCTGATGGGGGGGCCGCCGCAGCAGTCAACGTGGGATCCCAAGCCCGATGCGCCCGCCGAGGTGCGGGGTGAGTTCGGGCCGATCTCCACGGCTGTTTCCGGGATGCAGTTTTGCGAATTGCTCCCCCGATCGGCGCTGGTGGCGGACAAACTGGCGGTGTTGCGAGCCGTGTCGAGCGGCGACAACGCGCATTCGTCGAGCGGCTATTACATGATGACCGGCCAGCCGCACGCCCCGATGAACTTCGAAAACGCCAATCCCGGTTTTCCCAATGATTATCCGCATCTGGGGGCGATCGTCCGGAAACTGCTCCCGGCGCGGGGGAGCCTGCCCCCAACGGTGCGATTGCCGCATCGGATTTTCAATACCGATGGGAGCGTCTGGCCGGGACAGGATTCCGGATTCCTCGGCCGGGCCTCCGATTTGTGGCTCCTCAATTGTCAACCGGCGGCGGCCGATTTTCGGATCGACGAGTTCGCGCTGAATGTTGATGTCTCCGACGATCGGTTGGCCCACCGGCAATCGTTGCTGTCGCGCATCAATTCCCAGCTCGACGCGGCAGTCCGCGGCGGTGTTCCCGCGAATTACGGGCGGCTCACCGGGCAGGCGTTCAGCCTGTTGAACTCCGCCGCGTCGCGCCGCGCGTTCCAGCTCGACCGGGAACCGGACGCAGTCCGCGATCACTATGGCCGAACGCAGTTTGGCCAGAGCGTCCTGCTGAGTCGGCGGCTGGTCGAAGCGGGGGTGAATCTGGTCCAGGTCAACTGGTATCGCGGCGCCGACGAGCCCTCGGACGCCCCCTGTTGGGACAGTCATGCCCGGGAAGCGCAGCGATTGAAGACGGTGCTGGCGCCACCCGCTGATCAGGCTTTGGCGGCCCTGGTTGAGGATTTGGAACAGCGGGGAATGCTCCAGGAAACGCTGGTGGTCTGCATGGCGGAATTCGGCCGCACCCCACGGTTCAACGGTGCCGCGGGACGAGACCATTGGGGGCATGTGTATTCTGTCGCCCTGGCGGGGGGTGGCATCCGGGGCGGAATGATTCATGGCGCTTCCGATCCCATCGGCGGGTATCCCCGCGAAGGAAAAGTCCAACCCCAAGACCTCACCGCCACAGTCTTTCACTGCCTGGGACTGGATCCACAGACCGAGATTCAGGACACGCTGGGGCGTCCGCTGCCGATTAGCCGCGGTGCGCCGATCTGGCCGATCCTCGCCTGATGTTCGATGGATGGTTGCGGACGCTTCCTGCGCCTCAGTGGGGCCGTCCCTTTGTTCCCTTTCGAAAATGCGGTCCATGTTCAAATCTCTGAAGCCACTCTGCCGGACCTCCGCCGGTCACCTCCTTCGAATCGCGTTTGGAATGGCGCTCGTGGGTTGGGTGCTCGCGGCGGGCAATCCCACCTCGATCGCTGGAGGGGCCCCTCCCCTGCCCCACCCTGCGGCGCGGGTCAGCTTTGCCCGAGACATCCGACCCATTCTGTCGCATCATTGCGGAACCTGCCACGGGGCGGACGAGGCGACGCGTGAAGCGGGGCTGCGGTTGGACGTGCGCGAATCGGCGGTAAAGCCCCGTCAAAAGGGAGCAGCGGCGATCGTTCCCGGCCATCCGGAAGCCAGCTTGATCCTGGCGCGGATTGATAGCGACGACGAATCGTTGCGGATGCCGCCCGCGGAGTTCAAAAAGCCGCTGACGGCGCAGCAGCGGGAACTCTTGAGCGCCTGGATCGCGCAGGGGGCCGACTATTCACAGCACTGGGCCTATGCTCCGCCAAGCCGACCGATTCCGCCGCGGCAGATTGCGGGCGGGAGAGTCCGGAATGCGATCGACCAATTCGTGCAAGCGCGCCTGGCAGACGAAGGTCTGAAACCCGCTCCGGAAGCGTCCCGCGAGACGCTCTTGCGCCGGGTGACGCTCGATCTCACCGGATTGCCCCCGACGCTGGAGGAACTCGACGCGTTTCTGGCCGACGAGTCGCCCGATGCTTACGACCGTGCGGTCGAACGATTGTTCCAGTCGCCGCACTACGCCGAACGGATGGCCATGCACTGGCTCGACGTGGCCCGTTACGCCGATACGAATGGATACAACAATGACGAAGAGCGGACGATGTGGCCCTGGCGCGATTGGGTGATCGACGCCTTTCGCCGCCAGCTCCCCTACGACCAATTTCTGATCGAACAACTGGCGGGGGACTTGCTACCCGAGGCGACGCTCGACCAGCGCGTCGCCACCGGCTTCAATCGCAACCACGTGCTCACCACGGAGGGGGGGATCATCGAAGAGGAGTACCGGGTGGAGTACGTCGCGGATCGGGTCCATACGACCGCCACCGTCTTTATGGGCTTGTCCCTGCAATGCGCCCGCTGCCACGACCACAAATACGATCCCTTCAGCCAGCGCGAGTATTATCAGCTCTTTGCCTATTTCAACTCGCAGCCTGATCGCGGGGTGAACTACGACAAAGGAGGATTCGCCCCCCCGTTCGTCAAGGTTCCCTCCGCAGCGCAGCAGGCGGAACGAGCGCAGATCGAACGGCGGTCGGACGAATTGACGCGGGCCCTGCAGCAGCGGACTGACCAGGGAGACTCGCTGGCGGCCGCCTGGGAAATGGAGCTGACCGCTGCCGACCGCCAGGCGTTGGCTGCCGCCGGACCGCTCGTGCATCTCCCCTTTGACGAAGCGACCGGCGCATTGGCGGCGGATCGCGCCGACCCCAGCCGGATGGGGGCGATCAGTGGAACGCCCACCTGGACCGAGGGAAAACTCGGCGGAGCGCTGGAGTTCGACGGACAATCGCATGTGGACCTGGGGCAGGCGGGGGCGTTCGAAGCGTCCGACCACTTTTCCATTGCCGCATGGGTTTATCCCACGTCCGCAGAACCATCGACCATCGCCTCCAAGATGGACGAAGCGGCGGGACACCGCGGTTACGATCTGATTCTGGAAGGAGGCCGTGTCGCTTGCCATCTGATCGACCAATGGCCCAACAATGGGCTGAAGGTGATCACGCGCGAACCGCTCAAGATGCAAACATGGCAGCACGTGATGTTGACCTACGATGGGTCGCGGAAGGCCGCCGGGGTGAAGATCTACGTCGATGGCCGGCCCCAGCCGCAGGAGGTTGCCAGCGATCAACTCTCCGGATCGTTGCGGACAGAGAAGCCCTTCCACGTGGGAAGGCGACAAGCCGCCGCCCCGTTTCGGGGCCGCCTGGATGACCTGCAAATCTACGGCTTGGAACTGGGTGAGGAAGAGGCGCGTCGTCTGGCAGCCGGCGAGCCGGTGCGGCGCATGGCGGACCTGCTGGCAATCGCGCCAGCCGATCGGACCGACGCGCAGCGGGCCGAAATTCGCGACTATTACCTGTCGCGTGTCGATCCAGAGCTCAAGCGTTTGAAGAGCGCGCTGGCGGACGTCCCTTCCCGCCGCGCGGCGCTGGAGAAATCGATCCCCGGCGTGATGGTGATGGAGGAGCCCCCTGAACCAAGGCGGACGCAAATCCTGAAGCGCGGCCAATACGATGCTCCAGGGGAGGAGGTCGTCGCGGGGGTTCCCGTGGCCCTCCCCGGACTTCCCTCGGGAGCGCCCGCGAATCGTTTGGGGTTGGCGCAATGGTTGACGCAGCGATCGCATCCCCTGACCGCCCGCGTAGCGGTCAATCGGTGGTGGGAGCTGTTTTTTGGGGCGGGGCTGGTGGAGACTGCGGAGGATTTTGGAGTCACCGGCGCTCTCCCTACGCATCCCGAATTGCTCGACTGGCTGGCCTGCGAGTTGCTCGACTCGGGCTGGAACATCCAGCGGATCCAGAAACTGATCGTCACCTCCGCGACCTACCGGCAGTCGTCGCAGTTGTCTGCGGAGCTGCGGGAGCGCGACCCGCGCAACCAGCTCTTGGCGCGCGGGCCGCGCTTCCGCCTGTCGGCAGAGACCGTCCGGGACAACGCCCTGGCGGTCGCCGGACTGCTGGTCGATCGGATCGGCGGCCCCAGCGTCAAGCCGTATCAGCCCGAGGGGCTGTGGGAAGACGTGTCGGTCGAGCGCCGCGAGAAATACGTCGTCGATCCGGGAGAGGGGCTGTATCGGCGCGCGATGTACACCTTTTGGAAACGGACTTGCCCTCCCCCGTCGATGAGCTCCTTCGATGCTCCGACGCGGGAGACCTGCACGATCCGCCGCGCGCGGACGAACACCCCGCTTCAGGCGCTGGTCCTGCTCAACGATCCCACCTATGTGGAAGCCGCGCGCAAATTGGCGGAACGGGCCGGTCAGAGTGCCGATCCGTCCCCGGCCGGGCGCTTGTCGTACATCGTTCGACTGGCGCTGGCGCGGCATCCGACGCCGGAGGAACAGACGACACTGCTGGACTTATGGGAGCGCGGAGCGGCACACTTTCGCTCCGATCGGGAAGCCGCCTCCAGGCTATTGGCCGTCGGCCGCTCCTCGGTTGTTTCGACTCTCGACACGGCTGAACTGGCAGCCTGGACGCTCGTCTGTTCCACCCTGATGAATATGGATGAGGCGATTTCCAAGGATTAGCGAGCGCGAGCATGACCACACTGTTCACGGAACACCGCGGACCTGAGTGTGCTATTCGCCGCTATCCACGAGTCTTGAGTCCCGAGATGAGTGGCGCCAAGTTGACTTTGATTTCCTCCAGGTAACTCGTCAAACCGTTGCCGATGCCCCTCTCCTTGAGCAAATCCAACGACGTATCTTTCCAACATTCTCGTTGCCGCTCCCAATCGTCGCCTGTCAGAACTTTCAAAACCCGCTTGGGACTTCTCAGGGCCGAGTCATCCTTACATGCGGTCAGTTCCTCAGATCGAAGACAGGGGTTGGCTCCCAATTCTTGGCGCTCACGTTGCAGCAATCGCTCTTCAAATTCATCTTTGGGCACGAACCCGCAGAGCACCCAGCACTCCCGCTCGGTATTGGCGACAGCGAGGATGATTGACGTTCCCGAGTGGTCGGCCCTCCTCGCTTGTTCGAGACCCTGCTGCCGCTCAGGTTGATCGTCAAGATCGCGAACGAGGAGGATGGCGTCAACGTTTTCAAAAACACGCAGTACGTACTGGATGGCCCGACGTGCGGCGCGAGCATCCGGTAAGGCAGCGTTGTTATCGAAATGTCCGCTGACTCGTATTCCGATCTCCTTTGCGCGCGTGGCCACAGTCGTCCAGTGCAAGCGATAACCGGATGGATCCCTGTCGATCCATTTTCGCTGAAAGTCAATGGAGTCTTCTTCGAGCCAGGAGATTCCTTCGAGCAACGCTCGGTCGGCAAGTTCCGTCGCCGTGATGAAATCGGCCAGGGCCTCGGCGATGACGACGAACCGCCTGGTCACACTGTCGCCCCTACTTCGGCGAGCCATCGTTCACCGAACAGGCTCCACAGTTCGCCGGGCGCCATCTCATTCTTCCATTTGTCGAACTGCGGATGATCGGTCAACCGACCACAAATGGAATAGCCATCGGCGCCAATTGTCATGAGCCGAAGTTGTTCCGGCTGCAGGCCATCGATCAAATACGGCGAATGGGCGCTGGCGAGCACCTGGAGGTTGGGGAATCGAATCATGGTTCGTGTCAAAAGTTCCAGCAGCGACTTCTGGGCGAGGGGGTGCAAGCCATGCTCGATGTCGTCCAACAGAATCACATTAGGACGAGACGGACCAAGCAGCACTGTCAGAAGCCCCAACAGCATCAATGTCCCTTCGCTGACGGTGTGGGCGGACACGTTGTTTGCATTCTGGAAATCAAACAGGATCGAGTCCCCTTGGAATTCTCGCTTCGATTGCCGCTCGACGGTGTCGGTGCCGAATCGAACGAACTCCTTCTCCAGTCGATGCACCAGCTCTTTCGTGAAGCGAATCCGCCTGAGCTGCGGAATCAGTTGTCGCATTTCAGCGACCAATTCGTCGAAATCATCCGGGGCGTTCAGGGCCATGTACGCCAGGACCGGCGCCACCCCCTCTCCGTCAAACTGCACTCGCGGCGGAGTGCGATCGGAGTAGGTCGCCTTGGCCAACTTGGCCGCATTCAAGTGTAGGAACACCATTGAACGGGCAGGCGCCAGGGCGTCGACGAATGCGAGTTGGTCTGAAGGGGACACATGGAAATCCCAGCGACCGCGACCGAGCAACTCGGTTTGCGGCGGTGGGAATCCCTGTGGAGGAGTTGCGGAGAGTTGGAATGTGCCCATGGGAGTCTCGCACGCGATTGAGAGGTCGCCAACTCCTCCACGCGTGTAGAGCCAGTCACAATGCCGTTCCCACCCGAAGACTTTCTCAGGCCTGCCCTGAAGCGCCAGGGGCTTCGGGGTTACGGCTCGCACTGCGAGGTGGATTGCCTCCAGCACGCTCGACTTGCCGCTGGCGTTGGCGCCGACGAACACCGTCAACGGCTCGAGTTCGATCCGCTGGTGCCGCACGTTCTTGAAGTTCGTCAGTTCGACCGCGGTCAGCATGCTCTGATTCTCCTGGTATTCGAGTCTGCCATCTCTAGCGCGACATTTCAACCGAAGTTGCACTAAGAATCGGGCTTTATTCGGTTTTTTGCGGCAACTTTGCCCATCGAATCAAGATTCAAGACCGGCATCCTCGGGATGTTGGCAGGGTAAGGAGGGTATTTTGAGTGAGAAGAAGTGTCGGTCGAACGCGGTGAGAAGCTCGTTGTCGATCCGGGAGAGGGGCTGTATCGGCGCGCGATGTACACGTTTTGGAAACGGATCAGCGATGGTCGCGGATCATGTTTTGCAGATCGACCATCGCCTGTTGGCTGACCGTCAACAGCCCCTCCTGGGAACGATCCAGGTCGGCAATGAGCATGATGATGATCGAAAACGTCAACGCCAGCACCAGCATCGCCGGCGACCGGCTTGAGCTGGCGAGTCCGTCGTAGTAGCCGACTCCCGCCATTGTCAGAATCGTGACCAGCAAGAGTGCCCCCCACAGGATACTGGGAACACGATTATGAAGGCCCACCAGAATTCTCTTCGCGTGCAAATCGATTGTCTCGTTCAGCGACTGGATGAAGAGTCCCACGACGATCGAGCCGGAGTCCGCTTTCCCCGCTGCTTCCGCTTCCTTCCAGAGCGCGCGGTGCAGTTCGTCGGATCGGCGCATCAACTGACCTAAGTTGCCGGTATGGACCCCTTCCAGGCGCTCATCCACATAGTCGCTCAAGAGCTGGCGGACAGCCGCGCCGCGGCTCTCGGAGAGCAACCCGGCCCGCAAATAGGTTGTTCCGATGGCGTTGGCCTCGTCGACCACGATCGTTCGTTTGGCATCAAACCGCGAGGCCGCCAGACCAAACGTAAACGCCAGAATGAACGCCAGCAGCCCCAGCTTGGCGGCCACGATGGCGCCGACGGGCGCCTCCTTTTCATTTGCGCAAGTCCGCCGCCGGAATCGACCGAGCCGATAGCCGGCTTCAATCGACAACAGAGTGACGGCAATGATGGTCCCAAACAAACCCCAGAGGGGAACGACATCCAGTGTTCCAAACATCGACATCGCGTCCTCATGCCCCTTCGATGAAGACTTCCAACTTGCCTGTGCGCGCGGCCTGCAGGAGGACTTCATGATCGCGTTCGCTCTGATCGGCATAGGCGACTGAAAACTCAGCAAGGGCCTCGTCGAACCTGTCGTTCTCTCCCAAGTAGCCGCTGATCTTAACCGGCTCGCCCGAGCGCGCGTGGGCATGGGCCAGCGTCCAGCCGCAGATTTCGGCGTACTGGCGCATCACGCTGGGGGTAAAGACTTCGACCATCGGCTTGATCTTCATGTCCTTGAGTTGACGGACGTAGAATTGCCGCCCGTGTTGCCCTTCGGTCCAGCCCAGGAAGAGGTCGCTGGCCGATTGCATCATCCGGTAACCGTGGACGATGCGCTGTCCCGTATTGGCATGCAGGCTCTTGCCGGCATAGGCTTCGAGGACCGAAGGCCGGGCCTGCTTGAATTGCAGGAACAGGGGATCATGCTCGCTGGCCATCAGCAGGATAATGCCGCAGTAGGTTCCGACGCTGCCGACGCCGACCACCTTGATGGCAAAGTCCATGATCTTGAATCGGTCCAGCAGTAGCCGCCGGTCCTCCTGCATCGATTCCCGGTAGTGGGCGAACGCATTCTTGAAAAGTGCCAACTGCTCTGCGTGCCCTTGTTCGCGCAAATGATAGATCAATGGCGGGTTCTCCTTGATGGACGGAGCCATTCCGGCACTCGTCACGAACTGCGGAAAATCGTGCTCCAGGGCGCTGCGTTCGCGAGCTTTCGCCAAACGGTCCCGCATGCGCTTCCGAGTCTCTTCGTCCTGAATCGTCGGGATCAGTTCTTCCACATCAATACTGGCATACCACACGTCCAGGACCGGCATTTCGCTGTACTCTGCCATACGTTTGCGGTACGACCGCACGCAGGAGTGGACCGTGTCGCGGGCTGTCTCGTCGCTGAAGCCGTTGTCGCGACAGGCCAGCACGAAGCTGGTGGCCAGACGCTTGACATCCCATTCCCAGGGGGCGGGAAGAGTTTCATCCAGGTCGTTGATGTCGAAGATCACGCGCCGTTCGGGGGTTGCGTAGGCGCCGAAGTTCAGCAGGTGACAGTCGCCGCACGCCTGGACGCGGATGCCGGTGGACGGCGTTCCGGCCAGATCGGCGGCCATGTTGAGCGCCCCCCCACGAAAGAAGGCAAACGGGCTCTGAAGCATGCGGCCATGACGAATCGGGACCAGTTCGGGAATGCGACCCTTGTTCGATTCCTCAATCAATGCCAGCGGATCGGGACGATTGGCCGGAGCAGTCCACATGGCATGGCCGCGGCGCGGGCACTGATCGCGCAGGCTCTTCCCCATCGCATACAGCTCTTCCCGCGTTGGATGCGACTGCAGGGAAGGGCTGGTCTCGATGGCCGCCTGCTTCTTGGATGACCTTTTTCCTTTGCCCATGGTGATGCCGTTTTCTACCTGCTGTCGAAGGAGCGATGGTCATCGAACTCGCCCGAGTCGGACAGTTTGTACTCCGTCTCATGACACCCTGTCCACGTTCGTATCCACCCACTCGATGCACAGACGGGCCGCCTGCAATTCTCCATCATGCCCCGGCGAATGGGGGGCGTCAACTTTCAGGCAGGCTCGGGTGTTCCACTCGACCCAAATTGTCCGTCATCCATCGGTTCTTCGTTCAACTCGGCAAACTGAGCAAAGACCGTTTCATGTCGCCGCACGAGCACTCGCGGCGCGGACCACGCCAATGGTCAGCGAACGGGTCACGGTCCACACGGGAATACTCAGAGGGGCGTGGAAGACACCGATGCCTACTTATTGCCACGGCAAGGGTTAAGTGCGGATCCCATGTCTGGCTTGCATCTGGTCAGTGATTCGCGACTTCGCGTCGAGCATCAACAACCAGATGTCTTCGCGCTGCTTCGCACCGCGTTGGATGGCGTCGGCTTGTCGTTCCCGCACCTGTTGAAGGTTCGTCTGGACGTTGGTCGAAGGGGCCTTGTAGCCGACGCCGCCGAAGATGTTGACCGATCCCCAACCAGGATCGTAGGTCGTGTTGTAGGTGACGCTGCGCTGTTGCGTATTTACTTCCACCGCGACTCCCCGCAACGAAGCCGCCAATGCGCGAAGCCAAGAACTGACCTCCCCCCCGTATTCCACCAGTTCGCCGTCGACGCCGCCGGTCGGCAATTTGTCGATCTTTTCGGCGTAGTTGTCGTGCCAGGCGGCCGTTCGCTCGTAATCCTTGACTTGACGGCGGCTCCGTTCCAGATCTGCGACGATCTGGTTGACTGAACGCAGATAGCGCTTTGTCTTGTTCACGTCGACTTTCAATGTCAGCTTCTTATCGGGCTCGGTCGCCGGCGCGTCGTTCTCCGGCGTCTCCGATTCCGTTGGCGTTTCGCCGGGCGGAGCCAGAGCGAACGTCAACAGTCGCCTCAGACTGTCTTCCGAAAGGATCGCCCCTTCGAAGCGAATTCCCAGACCGGCCGACTTGACCTTAAGTCCGTCGAGTTCGGGCAACCCGAGTCCCTGGTCGTTGAGCGCCTGGAGAAAAAGCTGCTTGAGCGCTTCTCCCACGTTCCCCGGTTGGACGGAAAAGTCGAGCGTTATGGTCAGCTCGATCCGCTCTTCGATTCGCACAGAAACCTTCAGGCCAAGCAGTCGCCCCAGCGCCCGCTGCACCTGGCTGGCCGCCTGCGGTCCCAGCCGAATTCTGTCCAGGTAGGGGGCGACGCGGCGCGCATCGACCATGTCGGCCATGTCCAGTGCGAGCACGAGTTGTCCCGCATCCCCGCCCGACTTCCGCAGAAACGGCGAAACACCGGCGGCCGAAGGGGATCCCGATTTACGGACCCAGCGCGCCACATCCTGCCGGTACGGGGGAGTCCTGAGCCCCAGCAGCCCCTCTTCGAGTTCCACGTAATAAATTCCGCGAGTCGACAGGACTGCCTTGTGCTCCGCCAGCGATTCGACCACCCCGCGTTCGCGAGCCGCGATCGAATCGATTACCACGGACGAAGGGTGCGGCACGAGTGCCACCCGCCAAGCGGCGCTGGAATCAGCCGGGTGCACCTGTGCCCCGAGAACCAGCAGGTCGACCCAGGCGGGCATGTCACCGACAATCGCCAGGAATTTCTCGCGTTGGTTGGCCTGCCAGCGTTCCCGCTGGGCGAGCGGCGAGTCGAGCATCTGGGAAAACCGCACCACCACCAGTGCATTGGCCGACTCGGGAATATGTCTGAGGAGCGCGGGAGCGTCTTCCGCCTGGCCATTCGGCGCGCACAACACCAGCGCGAGAGCCGCCGCGCAAGAGCCCCTCCAACAGCGATGCATGGAAAGCCCTTTCGGAAGAGACGGCGCCCCGCAATCATGATCATGGCGTCGCAAACTGGAATTCGTTGCAGAATTCCAGCCTGCGGAGGCCACTCAAAACTCGACCTTGTACCGCTCAACCATCACCTTGCGAATGGCCGCCGATTCTTCGTCGATCGCCTGCTTCATTTCGGCCGCCTGCGTGGCCCCGACCGCCCGCTCCTGCCCACGGATCGCCCGTTTCTGCTGTCCTGCGTAGTCGTAGTTATCGTAATAGCGGGCGCCATTGTACCCGTAGCTGACCGTTCCATTGCCGTTGGCCCAGACTTGCGATTGGCGGCCGCCAGCCCGGATCCCAACCCCTTTGAAGTTGACCGCTCCACCGCGCAGCAATTCGGAAATCCGCGAGCTGTACTCCTGCATGTCCTTATCCACGTTCAGCAGGGGGAGCCGGTCGATTTTCTTGGCGTATTGCTCGGCGAATTGCGCGTACTGGCCGAAGGATTGCTTCTTTTTGCCGTACAAATCGTCGATCAACGTCTGGACGGTCTTGTAGTGGGCCTGGGTGGCGTACAGGACGGGATTGTCGGCATCGACGTCTTTTTCAGGATCTTCGATCAGGTCCGCGGGGAGCTCCAGCAGGCTCGACAGCCGCATCAGTCCGCTGTCAGTCAATTCCCCGCTGAGGGTCAATTGCCGCCCCTCCAGCTTGATGTCCCAGTCATCCGCCTCGTCGAGCGATAAGCCACGGTTGGCCATGATTTCGAGAATCAGCGGTTTGGCGACCTCTTTCAAAGGAGCGACGCTTTGATCGAAATTGATTGTCAGGCTGGCCGTCGCCGTCTTGTCGAATGTGACCGCGAATTTCGCTACGCGGATTCCATCGAACACTTTGACGATGGCGTCGAGATTCTCCTGGGATTCACCCAGCGAAACGAGATCCTTGGCTCGCTCCTCGAGCGTGCTCTTCTCGACCACATCGTCGAGATCGATGGCCAACAGCACCTGTGGCCCCCTCGGTTTCATATCGCGGGCCGCATCGAGCAGATGGTGCGAGACCTGGCCGCTGCGGTCGCGCAGCCAGCGCGACAGAAACTGCCGATTCGCCGGGAACAGCACGCCGAACAGTTCGTCGGTCAGTTTCACCACGTAGCCTCCCTTAGGCAGCCAGGCGGTTTCGACGTTGGACACCTTTTCGACATACCCCTGCTGCCGCTCGGCGATTTTCGCCAAGGCGTGCCCCTTGGGCATTTCCAGCAGCGTGATCTCGAAGGCTGTCGTCTGACTGTTTAAGTCGATCGAGATGGCCCGCACCAGCTTGTGGGCGCTGGGGGGGAGCAGGATCGGCCGCTGGGCGAAGTCGGTGGTTGCCTGCTTCTTCCAGCCTCGCTCCTGAGCGATGGGGCTGGCAAACAGCCGATCGGCGTCAACCATCACCAGCACATTGGCTTCGCTGGGGATCCGCTTCAGCAGCGTCGCAAACTCGGCTGCAACCAGCCTCGTTCCACTCAGACAGGACAGAAACAGGAAGACCAGCACTCGCCATGTCAGCGTGCGATTCATGAAATTGTCTCAAGGGTTCGAAAACCAACGCCGTGGATAACGTGCCGCGCCATCTTCAGCATTCCCCCCCGGAAAAGCAAGCCAGATCGCAGCGGCATCCTGACTCATGGAATCGCCGTGAGCAATATGATATAATTTGAGCAATTCGCAGTATCGTCCCCATGCAGTCAGCGCCATGGTCCGCGGATGACGGTCAGCGCCGTGTATCATCAGCCATCGCACCTCGTCAATTACCTCCCTTGGTTTTGGAGAGAGTGTTGCCAGGCAACGCGGTGACACAGCAATTCTCCCGGTCCTGATGGCGGTTGTTATTGCGCGAATTACGGTCACACCAACGGTCGCAGTCCGCGGAACACTGGAAGGACAGGTCATGGACCCAGGCACGGACAGCACGCCGGTTCACTGGTGGTCGGCGTTTCCACCGGCACAATGGCTGTCGAGTTATCAGGCCGTCTGGCTGAAGTCCGATGCCCTGGCCGGCGTCACATTGGCTGCATTTGCCGTTCCCGTTTCGATGGCTTACGCCTCGCTGGCCGGATTGCCCCCTCAGGCCGGGATCTATGGCTACCTGGCCGGTGGGTTGCTGTATGCACTGTTTGGCACGTCGCGGCAATTTGCGATGGGACCGACTTCGGCCATCTCGATGCTGGTCGGAACGACGATTGCCGGGATGGACGTCGGGGATCCTGATCGCCGGGCGGGTATCGCCGCCTTGGCCGCTATGATTGTAGCCTCGCTCTGTGCGTTGGCCTGGCTATGGCGGCTGAGCACGCTGGTGAACTTCATCAGCGAGACCATCTTGCTCGGTTTCAAAGCGGGGGCGGCATTGACGATCGCCATGACGCAGCTTCCCAAACTGTTTGGCGTACCAGGGGGAGGCGAATTTTTTTTCGAACGCGTGTGGATTCTCGGCTCGCAATTGGGCGAATGCCAGGTGGCCGTGCTCGGTTTCGGCCTGATGGCGCTGGCGTTACTCCTGGCCGGAGAAAGATTTCTGCCGGGGTGGCCTGTGGCGCTGATTGTCGTCGTCGTCTCGATCGTGGCTGTGTCCCTTCTGTCGCTCGGCCAGTACGGTGTGGCGACGGTGGGTACATTGCCTCAAGGATTGCCTGCGTTGCAGCTTCCGCCCATGCGCCTGCGCGATATTGATGGGATCGTCCCGCTGGCTTCTGCCTGTTTGATTCTGGCTTATATCGAAGGGATTTCGGCGGCACGCACGTTGGCCAGCAAGCATGATTACGAAGTCTCCCCCCGGCAGGAATTGCTCGGTCTGGGGATGGCCAATCTGGCGGCGGCCTTCGCGCAGGGCTTTCCCGTGACAGGCGGTCTCTCGCAATCGGTGGTGAATGACCAGGCCGGTGCGAAGTCGCCCTTGTCGCTGGTGTTTGCCTCGGCGACGCTGGCGCTGTGCCTGCTGTTTCTCACCGGATTGCTGAAGAACCTGCCGACCGTCGTGCTCGCGGCGATCGTTCTGGTCGCGGTTCGAGGATTGATCGACATCGCCGAACTCCGCCGCCTGTATCGCGTAAGCCGCTTCGAGTTTTCGATTTCGATCGTCGCATTCTCCGGCGTCCTGCTGCTGGGAATTCTCAAGGGGGTGCTGCTGGCCGCCGCCGTCTCGTTGTTGATGCTGTTGCGGGGGGCGGCGCATCCCCATGTGGCGATCCTCGGCCGCATTCCCGGATCGCGGCGCTACTCTGATCGCGAACGGCATGCGGACAATGAATCAATCCCCGGATTGCTCGCGTTTCGCGTCGAGGGACCGCTGTTGTATTTGAACGCGGACTTTGTGCGCGAGTCGGTTTGGCGAATGATCCGTTCCATGCCCGAACTGCGCTTGGTCGTGTGCGACCTTTCCAATGCGCCTTATGTTGACGTTGCCGGTGCTTGCATGCTTGGCAGAATGCATCAGGAACTCATACTCCGTGGGGCGGCCCTGCGGGTGGTCGAAGCCCATGCGCACGTGCGTGACCTGCTGCGCGCCGAGGGACTGGAAGAGCAGGTCGGACATTTGAGCCGCAGCTCGACTCTCGACGGCGTCGTCACAGAGTTTGAACGCCGTTACATGGCGGCAGATCTCTCAAGTGACGTTTGACCGCATTTCAGGTTCGGTGTAAAATCGATGTTGACCGACCGTGTGTTGCGATCCTGGCCGTAATCGGGGTTTTGACGCGAAGTCATCCCACCGGAAGGCTGTCGCCGTTGATGCGATTGGAACAGAAAGACTCGTGCAGACGCCATGATTGATATCAAGTGCCTGACGGAACGGATCGACTCGGAATTCGCCGGATTTCAACAGCGTATTGAACAGTTCCAGGTTGCGGCCAAAAACGAGTACGAGGCCCGCGAAGCGCGCTTTCGGGAGCAGTTTCTTCCAGCACTAAGACACGTTGTGGAACTCGTTCGGCCGCGTCTCAAGGCGTTGGTCGAACGATTCAAGGATCGTGTCAACATCACGCCCGTCGTGACCGAGCACCTGCGCGAAGTGACGCTCAAGTTCGACTCGCCGTTGGCGCGGATCGATCTAACGTTCCGATTGAGCCACGACGCCGAGGTGAAAAACCTCGTCTTCGATCAGGATCTGGAGATTCTGCCGATTCTGATGAAATTCGACCCGCACGCGAGTCTGACGATGCCGCTGGACAAGATCGACGACGACGCGATCATCAACTGGATTGACGATCGCATTGTGAGCTTCGTGCAGACGATCAAAGCCCTGCATCAGAACCAGAATTACCTCAAGGACCATCTGGTGACGGATCCGATCGCCGGGGTGCAGATGCC
>JBJXGA010000098.1:0-2637 GCA_046152955.1 Planctomycetales bacterium
GACGCAAGCGACCGCCCTGGACGGCCGCCCCTACGGCATCGCCGCAAGCTGCCTGCACCCAGGCAACGTCCTGGTGGAACGGCGGCAGAATTCGGAATCGGAATCGGACGCCGAGCCGATGATGGACGCGGCGACCATCGCCGAAGTGGCCCTGACCATGGTCTCGCTACCCCGGCACGTCAACATGCTGGAATCGATCGTGCTCCCCGTGGAGCAGGATTACCTGGGACGTGGGTAAGGGCCGGGTGCCACCCGGCCGCCGGGGGCGTTTTCAGGTGGCCTTCCCCACGGATCGGCCGGGCAGGGTAAAAAACTCGGAGACCGCGCGGCGGAACCCTGGCAGGATGTCATCCCCCGTCAGTTCGTCCCCTTCGGTGAGAATTCGCGGAGGATGCCCCGCGCGACAAACGCTCACGTCCCGCGCCTCGGGAGCGATCACCCATACCCACTGCACACCACAATTTTCGAGTTCAAAGTGCCGATCGCGGTTCTCCGGCCGGTGGACCCAGTCGAAGAACTCCTCCGCGGTCATCGTCTTCAGCGCGACGGTGGACATCGTTCGACCTCAATGCACAACGGAAAGTACTGGAAACCAACCCCCTGGAACATCCAAGCGTTTGCTACCGAGCCTATTCGGAGACTTCTCGCCTCCATCATCTTACTCAAGCCGGCGGACTTCGCCAGACCCTCCATCGGAGACGCCTATTGTGACAGATGCGACTTGACGACGTCCCAATCAACGTCAACTCCCAGCCCCGGCCGGTTGGTGAGCGTCACCACTGGTCCCTGGATCGACAAGGGCTCCCGGGCGATCCGGACTTCGTGGTATTCCGGCCCCAGCATATCGCCGGGGAACTTTTCGATCTGCATGTTGGCGCATCCGACCACCAGATGACCCATGGCGGCGGTGCCGATGTCCCATTCGAGATTGGAGCCGATGCTGCACGTCACGCCATGTCCTTCCGCGAACTTGGCAATCTCGACCGCTTTGCGGATGCCGCCATTCTTTCCGGGATACAGACTGATGACGTCGCATGCCTGATTCCGGATCAGTTCGCGGGCATGGACCAGATTGAAACACATGTCATCCGCCATGACCGGGGGCCGGATCGCGAGCCGAACTTTGGCGATCGCTTCGTAATCTCCATCGGGCGTGGGCTGCTCCACGAGGGAAATGCGGCAATCCGCCAAGGCATTCACGCAACGGATCGCCGTGTCCGCATCCCAACCGCAATTGGCGTCGATCACCAGCCTTCGGTTTGGGCCAATCTCTTCGCGAACGATTCGGACCCGTTCCATGTCGCGTTCCGGCTCCCCCCCCACCTTGACTTTGATCGTCTCGAACCCCTCGGCCACGAGCTCGCGAGCGCGGCGACGGGCTCGTTCCGGTTCATACGCCCCCATCGAGAAGCGACAGGTGATCGCCAGCGGACGATGCGGTCCCCCCAGCAGTTCATACACCGGCTTCCCCGCGGCTTTCCCCTGCAAGTCCCAGCAAGCCATTTCGATCGCCGATTTGGCGAACCAGTTGTGCGCGCAGGCCCGGTCCATCCGCTGGTCGATCTCCAGAACCGCGTGCGGATCGCAGCCGATGAGAAGCGGGGCCAACACCCGGTCGATCAGCGCCTTGGTTCCCCACACCGTCTCGCCGCTCCATCGGGGCATAACGGTCGCTTCCCCGATTCCCTCCAGCCCCGCGTCGGTTCCGAGGCGCACGAGCACGTATTCCGAAACGACATGTTGTCCCAGAGCCGAGATCATTCGCCGCTCAGGCTTCAGTGGAATGCGGACGGCAAACGTCTCGACATGAGTGATATGCATGGACAGCTTCCGAGTGTGTAGTTTGACTGCGGGCAGCATCGTCGCCGGGAGACGCGTGCCGCTGCCTGGAGCCAAAGCCGGTGTTTCAGTCGATTTCCTATCCCCCGGCGGTCGTTTATACTGAACGCCGCGTTGGCGCTCCACAGCGGCTGCAAAACTCCATCGACGGGGGGGCTGCGCGAATGGGACGTCCCTCGACCGAGCCGAGGAGGGGGCTCCGGCCTAGTATGTTTTCCCCGAATTACCTCCACTCAAATCTCCTCCTCACCCCGATGACCCGTATTTTCCTGACATTGGCGCTCGTCAGTTCAGCGCTACTCCTGAGCGCGTTTTGGCTGGGCTGGAAGATCGGCGATCCCACCGCCCGCGAGGCGTCGGTTCAAGGGGATGTGGCGTGGCACTTTTTGACCGCCGTGGCGGCGATCTGTTCCGCTGTGCTCGTGCATGCGCTGGTGCTCACCTACTTCATGGGAACCGGTCGCTGGCTGGAAGAGACATGTCGCGCCTATCGCTTGGCCGATTCCTGGCAGGCGCGGAGCCGCGAATTGAAATGGCGGCTTTATCCCGGAATGACCGCCTCGCTCCTGTTGCTGATTGCAGCCGGCGCCCTGGGGGCCGCCGCCGATCCAGCCTCCGCCATCGGGTTTCAGGGCTTCGGCGGGTTCACCGCGTCGCAAGTCCACCTCGCCGCCGTCTCCCTCACCCTGGTGTTCAACCTGGCGATTAACGTCTTGGAGTTCCAAGCGCTGCTCCGCAACGGCGAACTGGTCGAAGAAGTGATGAGCGAAATACGGCGGATGCGTCTGGAGCAGGGAT
>JBJXGA010000111.1:0-4763 GCA_046152955.1 Planctomycetales bacterium
CTGCCGGTGCTGGTGGCCGATCCCAACAACCCCACCGTCCCGATTCGTTATCAGCAATACAATGGTTATTCGGGTTACTCGCAGTACCAGGGCTTTCCCGGCAATCCCACGATCCTCTCGCAGAACCAGGATGTGAACGGGATGATCGACGAGGGGGACGAAGTGATCGCCGACCGCCGCTACCAGGCGCAGTTCGGAGGCAACGATCAGATTTTCGGGAGTGAAGAGATGGCCGGGTTGCATTTGAGCGCCGGGGACTTTGCGCGGATCAACGGCGCTTCGCGATTGCGGCAGCTCATGCCGTTCAATTTCGAGCTCAACCTGCAGGCCCGGGCGATCCGGCAGCGGTTCACCTCCGACAGCTACGACCGTCGGCAGCACGGGTTCGCCTATTCCGCCTATCCCGCCGCCGCACCGCGCGGGAATTGGGAATTCAATGCCGACATCGATGGCGATGGCCAGTACGAATTTCCTCCGATGGTGCCGGGGCTGGCAGGGGGCGCGTCCGATCCGGCGCAGCCTTTCCGGCTGGAGACCCGCGCCGTAATCGGCGCCGAGTTCAACAATCAGGATTACTCCGGGGGGCTGTTCCATCAGCAATTGCGCTTGAAGCTCAATCGGCTGTTGACCACCCCCTTTCCCACCGCGATCCAGGCGATGGGGCCCAACAACGCCCCGTATTTCCGGAACCTGATTCCGCACCCGGACATGCTGAACAACAACGACAACACTCCGATCCCCGGTTCACCCGGAGGAGCCCCCGCTCCGACCACGTTCACGCCGCTGGGAAGCCTGGCACAGCAGGAGTACTGGGCGCGCCATGACCGGCAGAAACTGGCCCGCGACCTGTATGTGATGCTGTACCTGCTGGGAGGGGCTAACGATGCCCTCGATCACACCACCTATTCCAATGCCGATCCGGACGGTCCCTACGATCCCATGTCGGGAAGCGGCGCGCAGCCGCGCCCCCTCTATCAGGACTGGCAGTTGCAGGAGATGGCGCAGTTCGCCGTCAACTATGTGGATGGCTTCGACCGCGACAACGTCATCACCCGCTTTGAATATGACAAGAACCTGGCGGACGGCTGGAACCTGGACGACAACCCCTACACCACCTCGGAAGCCGGCGCCGACCGGGGAGAGGTATTTGGGGTCGAAGCGCAGATGTTGACCCTCAGCGAAGCGCTCTGCATCAAGCAGCAAGCGCTCGCGTCTGGGGACAACGCGGCCACTCCCTACGACGACTCCGCTGGCGGCGATCGCTACTTCATGTACGTTGAGCTGCAAAACGTCAACAACAAAAACGTCTACTTGCAAAACGGAGCCGCCAAGGGACAATGGCGCGTCCGCCTGCACCGCGTCGGCAGCGGCTTCAACGATCAGAGCATCGTCCTCAAATACGACGGCCTCAACAATACACCCTACATCGCCCCCAACCGCCCCTTCACGATCGGTACGGTGAATCGGAGTATGTCGGGGGCTGATCAGTTCTCCGACGGCACGAACAATGTGTTTCGCGCGGCCGACCTGCGGATCGACATTGGCAACGACAGCCGATTCGAACGGATCGTCCCCGCCGTCACGGATGCGGGCCAACAGCCCAATACCGACATCCCTCCCGGATGCAATCTCGATCTGATCCACGACCGAGACTGGAACATCGATCGCTATCTGGTCATTCAGCATGGGGCATCCCCAACGCTGACGCGGAGCACCCAATCGTACGCTGGGGTCCAGTCGGGAACCGACGCGTCAATGACGCGGGGTTATTTCGGACAATTCGACGCCACCGCCGGCAATGTCGGCGACACGCTGCAGTTCATCCTGGAACGCCGCGTCCATCTCGACCGCACCACGCCGCTCGTCACCGACGCCGATCAGAACAACGACAACCCCTGGGTGGTGGTCGACGTCCTCCAGGACCGGACCGGGCAGACCCTCCCGCAGATCATCAACTACGGGGGCCTCACGCAGGCCGACTCGGGAAATACGATCCTCCAGAATTACGCCCCCAATTGGCAGAGCCTGGAGCGCTCGGCGCCGCTGGATCGGTCGGTGACCGCCTTTCACAATCAGGCGGCGATGTACTCCAGTTCGATCGGTATGCCGGTCAACTCCAATGCCCCCGGCCAAACCTCCCTCTGGCAACCGCATTTCGACCGCGATTATTCGTCGGTCATGGAACTGTTCAGCGTTCCGTTGTACGGACCGGACGAAGTGACGGCGCGGCTGGCCTACAATGGCAAGCTGCTGGCGGATTCGGCGCTGCCGGCTGGATACGGACCTGGCGGACTGTTCTACGAGGTGAACGTCGCCGGGGGCAAGTTCACGCAGCCCTACAACGCCACCCAGCACACCTCCATGACGAACCCCTTCATTCATGACAATCGCTGGTATCGCATTCTGGAACTGCTGGAACCCCCCGTGCGGGTCAACAAGCAGGTCGAAGATTTTTACCAGGGACAACTCCTGCGACTCCCCGCCAAGGTCAGTCTCAACGGCCTGCGGCATCCGGAGAATCTGTTTGCCTTGCTGGATGATCCGATTCTGTTCACGCTGGGTCTTCAGGAAAACCCCCTGTTTGAGCAACAGCGCGACTGGTGGCAGCAGTTCATCCTGGCCCGCGACGCCGTCGATCCAGCGACCAGCCAGATCCTCCCCGGCTCTCCCGCCTCGCGCCCATTCCGCGATTGGAGCCGCGCCGAGGGACCGCTGCAAGTTCCCTCGGGAACCAACATCATCCCCAGCCTGGAACGGACGCTGGCTCGAAAGTTGCCCCGCGACAGTGAGGACGTGAACGACAACGGCACCAACGGCGGCGCCCCCGATCCGGGAGAAGACACCAACCTGGACGGCACGCTCTATAAAAACACGACCGCCGTCCGGCGCCTGCTGGAGGCCCGGACGCAGAATGACCTGGGGAACAACAACGTCGATTATCACACTCGGCATCGACTGTTGGCCAAAGTGGCCAACCACACGACTCCCCGCAGCAACGTGTTTATGGTCTGGACGACAGTCGGCTTCTTCGAGGCATACCAGCCCGACCCGGTGAACATTCCGGACGTCGTGCAGATCGGCGCCGAAATGGCCGACCAGGTGGCCAATCGTCGCCGCGGGTATTTTATCGTCGACCGGTCGCTGCTGGAGGACGCCTACAACAGCCAAACCGGAACATACGATTTCCGAAAATTCGTCCAGTACCGCAAGACATGGCAGTGATTTTCGAGGGGTGACTGTTGATCTCCCCCGCTGGATTTCGTTTCCAGTGGTGGGGGACATCGGAAACCCTCTGTGAACGACAACGACCAAAGCGACGCATTCCCGGAAAAACTGGTACACAACGTGCATAATCGTCATCACCCGCGTGGGATCAACCACCGAACGCTCGGCCGGCGACTTGGCGGCAGTGCGTGTGTCGTCCCGCGGCGGGCGTCAGAAGAGCGCGGCGACCCGGCCAGGAAAAGCACCTTAACTCATGAAACAGAAATGACTTGTGGACAGTCTGTCAGCCCTCCGCCGGCGGGAAGTTCCGTGCGAAGTGTGGGGCCAGCGGAAAATGACGCGCGAGTGGAATGGGGAGTCCGGCAGAAGCAGCGAACGTAGCGGCCCGCGGCAGTGTGGCGCGGAGTGCAACAGGAATTGACCACGGTTTTCGATAGGCACCAGGGGCGGTTTCTGATTAGAATTATCCAACAACCTTTTTTGACCTGGGAGAAAGAAACCATGCAAGCTCGTCGGATTCGAACCAAGAAGAACCACCGCAAGGGGTTCACACTGATTGAACTGTTGGTGGTGATTTCGATCATCGCCGTCCTCATGTCGCTGATCCTGCCCGCGGTGCAAAGCGCCCGCGAAGCGGCGCGGCGCACGCAATGCACAAATCACATCCGTAACCTGGCGCTGGCGGTGACCAACTTCGCCAGCGGCCATGCTGGGGGGCTTCCGTATGTGGATGAGCCGGTCGGGGTCGTACCGGTCAATGCTACGACTCCCGTTCAGGTGTACGCCAACTGGCCCGTGGCACTGCTGGGTTACCTCGACCGGCCGGACATGGTCGAAGCGCTGTCTCGACCGGGGGGATTCACGTACCTGCAGACGACGGCGATCGATGTGTTTGCCTGCCCGAATGACGGCGGGAGTTTCAAGACTCCCAACGGGTTCAGCTATCCGGCCAACTGCGGGTATGGGAACTTTCAGGCCAGCGCCGGTGGTATTGTGGAGTCGAATTACATTCCGGCGACTCCCGTTTTCCACAACGCTTATGACATTGACTGGAATCAGAGTGGTGCAGCGGATCTCAACGACGTCGACATTGCCCGTGACACCGGCGTCTTCTGGCGTGCCCCCTATCCCGGTCAGACTGACCGCTTTCGGATGACGACTGACCGCATCTCCAACCGCGATGGCTTGGGGAACACCATCCTTCTGGCCGAAAGTCTGAATGCCCGCAACTGGGGCTTCATTGGCGGCCCAACTGCATTGCCGCTGACCGCCGGATCGGTCAACTATCCCTATCCGGTAGGGGGCGTCAATAGTTTCACCTCGGTCCTGGATGTCGGTTTTACCGTCAATGCCACACCGAGTTCGGGGGAGATTCCCTTCGCGAGCGGTGTGAACAATGCCACGGCCTTTAACATGACCACCACCTCGTTCAGTCTGACGAATTCCAGGTTGAATTCCAATAAGGGAACGTTCCGCGGCAACTGGCCCGTCCCCAGTTCGCTGCACCCCGGAATCGTCATCGTCGCCACGCTCGGCGG
>JBJXGA010000127.1:0-46731 GCA_046152955.1 Planctomycetales bacterium
TCCATGGCGCATCCGGGGGCGATCAGCAATCACTTCGACGCGATGCACAACCTGCTCAGCGGCCAATCGGAGAAGCGCGTGCAGGAGGGGGTTCCCGACAGTCAGCCCTACCTCAGCTCATTCATCGCCAAGCACAAGCCCAGCACCCGCAATTTTGTCTCCAATGCCTGGCTTATCAAATGCGTGGGGCCGCCAGTCTTCTGCGCCCCCAACCTGGGGATTGGCGGCTATCTGGGCTCGGCGTATGCCCCCGTGTTTGTCGGCGCGGCGGACAACCATCCGGCGATGAGCGACTTCAAACCGCCGTCGATTTACGATGCCTACGATGAAGTGCGCTTCGAAGAACGCAAGTCGCTGATTGGCCGGCTGGAGTCCACCAGGCTGGATCGAGACCAGCGGGTGAAGGACTGGTCGGACCTGCGCGAAAAGACCTACGACGCCATGACTCGCACCGAAGGACGCGAGGCGTTTGATTTGAACCGCGAACCCGCGAGCGTTCGCGAGCGCTATGGAATGCATCCGCTCGGGCAAAACCTGCTCCTCGCGCGGCGGATGGTGGAATCCGGCGTCCGCATTGTCACCGTCAACGGTTGGACCGGACAGGCCGAGCACGACAAGAACGGTCCCCCCAGCAGCAGTTGGGACATGCACGGCGGAAACATGGGGATGGGGAACGCCTTCGGCAACGGCTCCTACGGCATGGGCTTCTGTCTGCCGCGACTGGATCAGGCGCTGGCCGGGCTGCTCACCGACCTCGTAGAGCGCGACATGCTGAAAAACACGCTGGTGGTCGTGACCGGCGAATTTGGCCGCACCCCCTTCGTCCTGAAGCAGGATCCCCCAGGACGGCAGCACTGGCCTCAATGCTTCTCCTCGATCCTGGCCGGAGCGGGCATCGCCGGCGGCAAGGTGTACGGCAAATCCAACAAGTACGGCGAGTATCCCACCAGCAACCCCGTTCACCCCGAGGACCTGGCCGCCACGATCTACCAGGCCCTCGACATTCCGATCAACAACCCCCAGGACGCCAGCGGCATCTCGCGCACGTTGACGACGGGGAAACCGATTATGGATTTGTTTGGGTAAGTGCGGATGACTTCCAGCGGCACCAACTGCTGCGGTTGCAGCTTGGTGCGCAACAGATGTCGCACTTTGGCGGTCGAAATCTTGTTCGGCGGCTCGTGTCTTGCGCGAACCCAGAGTTTCAACACGACGGAGGCACCAATGCTCGTTTGGTCCGGACTTGGATTTCTTGTCGCCGTAATTACCTTTGGTTGTTGTTTGATCGCAAACGTCATCCTCGACGCGCATTTTGGGGAGGGATACTACTCGTCTCATCACTGGACAATCGGTGCGGCATTGATCGTCGGTGGCATTGTCTCATCCTGTATCGGTTTCCTGTTGAAAACACGCACTGACCAAGTCGTCGTGGTTGAAGAAACAGGGGAACGACTCGTGATCAACAAGTCGGACCATAGCTTCTTTTTTATTCCGATGCATTGGGCCGGCATCGTGATTGCCGTGATTGGACTCGCTGTCGCACTATCAGATGCATTCCACTGACGGTGGGATACGTTCTTTGATTTTCTCGTGAGACGACCATGAGCATTCTTGCCGACATCTACATTTCAGGAGACGACGACGCGGTCAAGTATGACACCGCGCCCGATCAGTTCGCAGACAGTGCGCACTACAAGGGGGTCACCCCTTTGGAACTGTCGATGCTGTGGTCCATCCTGCGCGGCATCGAGTGGGATGTCGCCCTGTTAGATGAGTTCCCCTCCCTGCTTCAGGACGAAAGCCGCGGGCGGTATATTCACCGACTTCCTCCGGCATTGGTTTCCGAATTGGCGACACTCGCCCCGGACCGGATGGCTGCGGTGACATCCGCATGGGCGGCGACCGAGGAGTTGAGTTGCAGTCCTGACGAAATTCAACCTGTCGTTGACGATTTGATGCGATTGTCGCGTCGATCCCTCGAGACGAGCCAGAGCGTTTACGTTTGGAATGGCGTATGACGAGATCTGCGGTGGCTCACGTCCCAGTATGAGGTGGACGAGGCTGGTAGTGATCGATGACGGTTTGGCCTGAAGAATTCCATGAGTCGAATCATTCCCCCACTACCGTCGAAACGACCTGTGATCATTCGCTGGGTAAAACTTGGTTTCGTTGGCTGGGTCTGTCTGAAGATCGTCGGCTGCGTGCTCATGCCTCCCGGCCCCTGGGGCCCGCAAATCGGCGGAACCCTGCCGAACGGTCACCGCGTCTATTTTCAGTCGCGACCCGTCGGGCGTGAAACGGATGACCGGTTGACCTGGATCGCACCAGACGGCGCGACTCAACATTTCTGGGTCGATCAGATACACGCGGGTTTTGGCCATGTCACGATCAAATACTCCGGCAATGGTGATCGAGTGTGGGTGGAGTCCGATGGAAAGGTCGGCGCCTCGATCGATTTGTTGACTTCAGACTTTCGCTCTGAAATGCACCAACAACATGCTTGGGCCAAAATGGGTAGCGGCACGACCCTCGACGCGGGATTCAACTTCAGTCTCAGATGGTTGCTCTATCCGTTGTGATGTCCAACCGGTGTCTGCTGCCGAACGGGGCGGAACAAAGCGATAATCCGGATTGCTGACCTCGCGCGACTTTGGAAAAGCAAGGGCCCCGCGGGTGAATCAGGTTCATAGGAGTCGACGTCTCGCGCGAGAATCTGATTCACCTGCCACCCAAGGTGGCAGGTGAAGCAGATTCGGCGCGCACACGCATTCGAATGGCATTCATGTTGTACTCGCCGAATGTGCCGACGTAGAAACCCGGTCGCCAGATCGCGCCGCGGTTCACCATGAACGCCAGGTTGTTCTGAAAGGCAAGCGCGATTTGGTCCGGCGACTGATCGATGGCGCCGCGCAGCGCCACGTGCAAATGGTCAGGCATCACCGACAGGGCGCTGATTCGGTATCCCTTCTTCGCGCCGATCTTCAAAGAGCCATCGCGAAGTTGACGGAGCGACGGTTCGTCGACAAACCGATGGCGTCCATCCGTCACTAAAACCAGATGCAGATTGTACCAGTAGCGGCCGCTATTGGATTCCGTCGGTTGCGAAAGGTCGATCGACCGATCGTTGACAGTGAACTGTTCCAGGAACTTGGCGAAATCGGCATCGACGAATCCGGCGGAGCTGACTTGTGACTCAATGTATTTCTCAACGTCACTGGCCGTATTGTCGCCAATGGAACGGACCGCGAGTTTGCGGCTGAACTCGACCGGTTTGACCTTGGCCTTTCGCAGGGCGTGTTGCAGCCTCCCCTTCGCGCGTGCGGCAAGAAAGATCGGCGACACGCTCGGGGTGGCGCTGAAGGTGAGCTGGACTGTGTCATCTTGAAGAGACCGTTTCAAAAGTCGCAGATCGTCGGTTTCCCATGCGGCGGTAAGAGCAGTCCAGGAATCGGCGGGAAGATCCTGAAAGTTGCCCGTCTCGGTCCAGCCGCACCAACTGTATCTCAACTGGTAGGCCGGGGATTGGTCGCTGAGGCGATAGAGCGGCTGAGAGGTTGCCATGCGAATCTGATTCACCTGCCACACGAGGTGGCAGGGGTCTGGTTTGGGTTTGGTCTGGTTTCTAGCCTGTGAATCTCCTTCACCCGCGACACAAGGTCGCGGGGGTCGAGCCCGGTGATCGCACGGTCTTAGCATCACCACGGCACGGCGATCTTGCGCTGGGCCGCCGCTTCGGCCAGGTCGCGGAGGTGGTCGCGGTGGAGGGGAATTCCTTCCTGTGCCCAGCGCGCGGCGCGCTCTCCTTCCAGCTCTCCTGGCAGTCGGACCTGGTCGAATCCTTCGGCAGGCGCCAAGTGGCGGATTTCCTCGATTGTCCGCTCCAATTCGTCATGAAATCGGTCGGGCTCGACGAACTGCTGGACGTCGATCGCATAGAAGAAATGTTCGGAGCCTTCGACATCGGCGCTGCGCGTTTTGTGCAGCGGCAGCTTGCCTCCCACGAGCGGACCGGCCAGGATTGAACAGAGGAAAGCAAGCCCATACCCCCGCGCCCCGGCGGCCGGGAGCAGCGTCTTGGCGGACTGCGCTTCTGTGGTCGGATTTCCCGCACCGTCCAGCGCCCATCCCGCGGGTATCGACTCGCCATACATTCCCAGACTTTGCACTTTGCCCCAGGAGGAGACGGCGCACGCCATGTCCAGGCAAAACGGGTGCCCCTGTCGCGCGGGAGCGGCCCAGGCGAAGGCGTTGTTGGCGGTGGCGGGGGCCCGGCTGCCGAAGGCGGCGACCGTGGCGCCGCCGGTGCTGGTCGTGCAATAGCCGATCATCCCTTCCCGGGCTGCCATCAGTGAATAGACCGACGCGGCGCCATAGTGCTGGCTATTGCGGACCGCGACCGTTCCCGTCCCGACCTGGCGGGCCATCTCGATCGCCATGCGCATGGCTTTGGTGGAGGCCACATGCCCCAGGTTTCGCCCCCCATCCAGGACCGCCGCCGCTGCGGTCTGCCGCACCGTCAGCGTCGCTCCCCGCGGATCGATGTCCCCGCGATCCATGGCCGCCAAATAGCGGGGGGTGGCACGGCTCCCGTGCGAGTGAATGCCGCGCAGGTCCGCTTCAATCTGCCGATCGGCGGCGATCTCGGCCTCCGCCTGAAACATTCCCTGGCGGACGTACAGTTTGATCATGAGATCGCGCAACCCGGCGGCGGTCACGCGCGTCTCTTGCGAAGGATCGCTGGGAATATCGAGTGTCTCGGGCATGGTCTTTTGCCTCCTGTCGGTGAGGGTCGGAAACTCCGGGAATGTCAAATCATCGCTTGGCGTTGGTCTGCCGATGCCGGCCGTGGGAGGAGTTCAGTCGCCTGTTCCGAAAGATCAAGTGACCGCTCCGCGCGACACGGCGTTGCCCCGCCGCGCCAGTGCCTGGGAGATGCGCTCCTGCTCCGCGGCAGTCATTCTCCAGCCCATCGCGCCGGCGTTGTCTCGAATCTGGTCGGGACGCTTGGCGCCGCACAGCGCTACAGTAATGCCGGACTGATGAATCGTCCAATTCAAGACCAGTTGCGCCACGCTCTTGCCCGCCTCAGCCGCGATGGGACGGAGTTCATCCAGAAAATCCTGGTTCTTCACCCATTCGGCTCCCTGGAACATGGGGTATTTCCCCCGGCCATCGCGGGGGTCGAACCGATGGTTCCGCGACATTTTTCCGGCCAGGAGTCCCTTCATCAATGGCCAATACACGACCACGGCGATCTCCCTTGCCTGACACCAGGGAAGCTGGTCCGCTTCGATCTCCCGTTGCAGCATGTTGTAGTGCGGCTGATACGCCGCCAGGGGGCAGACGGCGGAAAATTCCGCCAGTTGTGCGGTGCTGGCGTTGGACAGTCCCACGCTCCGCGTCTTCCCCTCGTCGAGCAGTTTGCGGAGCGCCGCGGCGGATTCGGCCAGCGGTACCCGAGGGTCCGGAGCATGCAGATAGAGCAGATCGACCCGATCGGTTTGCAACCGCCGCAGGCTCTCTTCGCATTGACGAATGAGCGTGCTGCCAGAGGCGTCGCGGGCCTGCTTGCCGTTCTCCCAGTGAATGCCCCCCTTGGTGGCGATGAGGATTTTTTCGCGACGCCGCCCCAGCGCGCGGGCGATCATCCGCTCGCTCTCCCCCTCGTATCCGTAGCAGTAGGCAGTGTCGAAAAAGTTGATGCCGATGTCGAAGGCCGCCTGAAGCGTCTCCAGGCTGGTCTGTTCCTGCACGTCGAGGCTGGTGATCCCGGTAATCGGCCAACAGCCCATAGCGATCGGAGTGACACGCAGGGAAGTGCTTCCCAAAGTCCGGAGTTCGGCCGGGGCAGGGGGGCCGGAGTGGTGCGGCGCGACTAGGTCCACAGGGAAAGCACCCCTTCGAGATCCGCCAGATCCTGGGCCAGATGGTCGGGACTGGAGGCGACCAATTCGTCGGCGGAACTGTCTCCCGTCGCCACCGCCAAAACGCGAGCGCCGATCGCTCGGCCACAGCGAACGTCGCCGGGGGTATCTCCGATGACCCAGACGCGATCCAAGTCCGCCGGTCCTCCCAGCCGCTGCTGGACGATCTGCAGGGCTTCCCGCGCGACGTCGTTGCGATCGTGGTGCTCGTCGCCAAAGCCGCCAAACTCGAAGAACCGGTCCAGGCCATAATGCCTCAATTTGATCGCGGCCCCCGCCTGCGTGTTCCCCGTGAGCAATCCCAGCATGATGTCCTGACGGGCCTGCAATTGCTGCAACAGCGGCATGATCCCCGGAAGAACGGCCCCCGGCCGCGCCGTGAGGCAGACCGGAAGATGTCGCAGGTATTCGGCGCGGAACCGCTCCCAATGTTCGGGCCGGTCGTCAATCCCATGGTGCTGGAACAGATCGCGGGTGATCCCCCGGTCGGTCCGGCCGTGAATCGAGACCCGGTCGGTCGGCTGACCGACGTCAAACCCGGTACGGAGCGCCTCAAATAAGGCCGCCTTGCCGGCTCCCCCGGTCTGAATCAGGGTGCCATCGATATCAAACAGGCAAATCCACATTGCAACAACCATCCCACGGACCGGGTGCGGCGCCGGCTCTTGGAAAACCGCGCGGGGAACGACGGCGTTGCCAACGAGCGATTGCACCAGTACATTCGCGGACAACGGATACTTTGATTCACAGCTATCGCTTCATACCGGGAATTCGCACATGGTTCAAGAGCCGACCGACCGTCCACGGCTGGCCATCGTGGGTTGCGGGCAAATTGGCCGCCTGCACGCGCAGCGGCTCATCACCGACCGCCGCGCGCGAATCGTCGCCCTGTGCGATCCGGTGGCCTCCAGCGCCGAGCAATTGCGGGAGGTCTTCGCCCCGGAGGCCCGCGTCGTGACGACGGTCGAGCAACTGGCCGACCTGAAGCTCGATGGAGCGGTCGTCTGCACTCCCACGCACCTGCACTTCGAGCAGGTCCGACGCCTGCGGGAATGGGGTGTCGGGGTGCTGTGTGAGAAACCGCTCGCCGATTCGCGAGAGCGGATCGCCCAGCTCGTCGAGGAGGCGGCGGGGGGACCGTTGCTGTCGGTTGCCTACCAGCGCAGGTATTGGTCGACGTTTCGCACGCTCCGCCGCGAGGTACTTTCGGGAGCGCATGGCCCGATCCGATCGATCACGTCGCACAACTCCGAATGCTGGCAGCTAACGATCGAGGGGACGTGGCGCGACGACCCGCGATTCAATCCCGGAGGATTCATCGGCGACGCCGGGAGCCATAAACTGGACATGGTGTTTTTCGTCACCGGACTGGCGCCCCGCGAGGTATATGCCCAGAGCGACCGGCGCGGCAGCCAGGTGGAGATTGTGACCACGATTTCGGCACGGCTGGAGGGGAACGTGGCGCTGGCGATGGATTTCATTGGGGACGCACACCATTTCCGGGAGGAGTTTGCCGTCCATTGTGAGCAAGCCGATCTCTTGCTCCGCGACGGCGTCGTTTGGATCGCTCGCGACAATCGCCTGGAACGGGTGGCGCCCCTGGAGCCGGAGTCCAATCCCAACACGGCGTTTCTCGACTGTCTGCTGCGGGGAGCGCCCAACGCCGCGCCGGCGGACGTCGCCCTACCGGTCTGGGATTTTCTGCAAGCGGTTCTGGAATCGTCGCGGACAGGTCGTCCGGTCGTGGGACCGGCGTAAGTCTGCGCTTCCACTCGGTTCGTCGCATCCGTATACTCTGATGAGTATTCCAGTTGGTCGTCGAGCCACATCCACTCGGCGATGCGCTGCACGGAGTCTCGTGGTGATTCAACTTCCCGGACAAACGGTGGCCTGTTGCGAAGGGGTTTCGCGGCGGGAATGGCTGCGCGCCGGTGGACTTTCCACATTGGGGCTGGGATTGCCGGCGTTGTTGGCTGGCCGCGCCCGGAGTGCGGAATCGACAGTCGGCCGACCGGGGAGCTTTGGACGGGCCAAGTCGTGTATCGTGCTGTTCCTGTTCGGCGCTCCGGCCCATCAGGACTTGTGGGATTTGAAGCCTCTGGCTCCTGCGCAGGTTCGCGGGGAGTTTCAGCCCATTCCCTCCTCCGTCCCCGACCTGTTCGTCGGAGAACACATTCCCCGGTTGGCGCAGCGGGCCGATCGGTTGACGCTGATCCGCTCGGTGACGCATCCCGACAACACGCACACGGTGGCGATGCACTACATGCTGGCCGGGGTGCGACATGTCCGTCCCGCCACCAATCCACAGAACGCTCCCGATGACTTTCCCTGCTTCGGCGCGGTGATGAACTACGTTGCGGCCCGCGGCGGACGGAGCGGGGAGGGATCGGGCCACGCGCGGCCCTCGACCGGGCTGCCGGCCGCGGTGAGCCTCAATGCGCCGGCCAATCAGGTGTCGGCCAACAATCACATCTTCCCAGGGTTCTTCGCCGGTTTCCTGGGACGCGGGTTTGATCCTCTGTTTGTGCCACAGAACGCCGACACGGCGGAGTTCCGTCCGCTCCCCGTGGTGGAGAGTCAGGATCGGTTGACGGCACGAAGGTCGCTGCTGGAGGCGGTGGAACGGCAAACGTCGCGACTCGAACGGACGGCTGCCGTTCGGGGACTGGATGGCGAGTACGGCAAGGCGTTCGATGTGCTGACCGCTCCCGAGGTGCGACGGGCGTTTGACCTCAGCGACGAGTCCCCCGTTCTCCGTGCGGAATACGGTCAGACGCCGTTTGGTCAGGGGTGCCTATTGGCGCGGCGGCTGGTGGAGCGGGAAGTACCGCTGGTGACGGTCAACTGGGAGCGGGATGACGCCTTTTGGGACACTCACAAAAACAACTTCATCGACATGAAGGCCAAGCTCTGCCCCAATTTGGATCAGGGGATGGCGGCCTTGCTCGACGACCTGCAGACCAGGGGACTGCTGGACGAAACGCTGGTGGTGGCACTGGGTGAATTTGGTAGAACCCCGCATATCAACTCGGCCGCCGGACGGGACCATTGGGCCCCTTGCAACACGGTCGTTCTCGCGGGAGCGGGCCTCCCCGGCGGCGCCGTGTATGGCGCTTCCGATCGGCTGGCGGCCTATCCGGCGGCTGATCCGGTCACTCCCGACGACCTGGCTGCGACGATTTACCACCTGTTGGGAATCGACTCGCATTTGACCCTTCGGGACGCGGTGGGTCGGCCGTATGCGCTCTCCAGCGGCGAACCGGTGTGGGGACTGCTGTAGTCCCCGCCGGTGGGCGTCGCGCGGCTCACGTCACCGCCAGAACCCGCGACAGAAGCAGCGCCGGGATGAGCAGCAGGGCCACCCCCAGCGCGGGTTCCTGACGCCCAGTCACGAAAAACACGATCGTGGCGTCGAGCAGCACGAGCGACATCAGCAGCAGGCGCACTCCCTGCTGCACCGTCTGCGGGCGTGGATCGAACAGCGCGTTGGCCAGCCGCCGATTGATGATCACCCCCAGCGCCCCCAGGAGCAAGGCGGAGTTCCAGCTCCGCGCGGCTGTTTCGTCCCCCGTCGGCCAATGCAGCACGAAGCCGGCCAGCAGGACCAGACCCAGGTTGACGACTCCCATGGCACCGGCGAGATGCCAGCGATTGCTGGTTCCCTCCTCCCGCTGCGCAAACCAGGTCACCCCAGTGATGTATGTTCCTAGCGCAGCGGCGACGTGCGTCTGCGGCAACATCCACACCGCCTGCAATGTGGAGCGTCCGTCGGTCGGGTCGATTGCCGCGCTGGCTCCCAGCATCACGTTCAGAAACCGGCAACCTCCCATCGCCAGCGGCCCCAGCGGCGTCGATTTCAGGAAACCGTTGTACAGAAAGATATTGGCAATCAGCATCCCGGCGACGAGTGCGCTGGGGAGTCCTGCCAGGCAGGCCGCCGCGCCCCCGACCAGTAGCAGCACGGTTCCAAACCAGACAGCGTGCTGGCACGAGACCTGTCCCGAAGGAATAGGACGGCCTGGCCGATCGCGGGCATCCTGTTCCCGATCGAATACGTCATTGAAGACCATCCCCGCCAGGTACAGTCCCGCCGAGGAGATCAACAGCCAGCCCAGCGTCGATCCTGGCGAAAAGCCCGCGTGGGTCAACACGAATCCCAGCAGAATGTCGGCCAGCGCCGTAAAGACGGCGGCCAGTCGGCACAATCGCAAATAAGGGAGCAGCGCTTGCATCTCGCGATCATAGCGGGATGTGGTGAATCTTTCACTTTCGACCGCTTCGGGGCTGGATGTTCATTTGCCTTATTTCTTCGCTTTCGGACGCACAGCCATTTTGCGGAATTTGTCCTGCGCCTGTTGGAACAACGTCGCCACCTCGCGCCGATCGGCAGCCGATGCATAGCGATTGCGGACCGAGACGACCCGCAAGAGCTGCTCGATCCAATCGACGAAGAACTCGGCATCCGCGGGACTGGAAATTTCCCGACCCGCCACGGTCACGTAGACCGGACTGGTGTGCCCCCAGGCGGGTCCGTCGAACACCAGCGGATGGTCCGGCCCGCGCACTCGCAGGGCGATCCAACTGCTCTTTTCAATCGGCAGTTCCGCTTCCAGATGATGCACTGTCAAACCGGCAGGTTCATCGCCGGAAACCCGTTTGGCGGCTGCCACTTGACCATTCACCAGCACCTCGATCGTGTGGATGGGGACGTAGCTCTCCACTTTGGCCGTCGCGCGGACCTTACCCGGTGCGACGAGTTTTACCGTCTCTCCCGGTTCCTGACCGTCCACGTGCAGCGTCGGGATCGGACCGTTGGTCACCAGGGTCCGTCCGTTTCGCAGCCCCTCCAGCCAGCTCTGCATTGTCAGCGGGGCGTTGACTTTCACGTACACCCGATCGCCTCCCAACGGTTCCGTCGAGCGATCCAGCAACGCGTCGGTCCCAACGCAGGCCGCCAATTTGAAGCCGCAGTTGAGCAGCCGATACCACAACTCGGCGGAGCGCTCCTCGTCGCTGTTGTACGACATCAGGTCGATCGCCTGCACCACACCCAGCGCGACATCGATCGGCAGCTCGCGCGCGGCGCCGTTGGGCTTGGTCAGGTCGTCGTCAAACGGGATCGGCTGGCCGACAAACAGGGGATGCCCATACGTCACCACTCCCCCCTGGCGCACCGCCTCGGCAGCCATCCGATAATTCGCGGGAAAATCGTAGAAATTCGGCGTGTCGTCGAATCCGGTGTACTGCGGTTCCACCAGACTCTTGATGCCGAAGAACTGCATGTGGCCATAGATCATGCTCCGCATCTCTTCGCCAAACACCAGAAGGTGTCGGTTGGTCGATGCCGCATGTGGCTTTCCGGTGATCAACTCGGCGTCTCGAATGTCGTTACCGACGTTGTTGGAGACGCACAGGTTGACATAATGCACCCCTTCGGCCCGCGCCGCGAGCAGCGCATCGGCCACCGAGACGTCGATCGGGCCTCCCGTGTGCAGATGCACGTGCGAGTCTCCCGCGTACCAGCCGCGGGAGGGCATGTCGATCCACGACTGAAGTACGGTGGTCAATTCGACGGCTGATTCGGAACGGAGAATACTGTAATTGGGGATTGTTTCCAGCCCCCCGCTCAACTCCATCTCAACCGGTCCTTTGGGAAGCGCCAAGTCAAATTCGCCGTCGGCATAGAAATACGACTCGTCGCGCCTGGTCTTGCGGACGACAGCCCCCGCTGGAACGACCGGCTGGTTGTCCTCCCCCACGATCCGCACCCGGGCCGCGGCGGACTGGCCCTGCCGTTCCATCTTCACGCGGCATATTGGCGGCGATTTTGTCGTCTGCGCGAAGATCGGATGCGTCAGGACGGCCAACAGCAGACAGCACGTGCCGAACGGGAGTGCGATTCGATGCATTGGGGAATTCCTCAAAAACTGAGCCGGGCGATGAAGGCAATCTGAATTTCTTCGGAAATGCCGCAATGGAACCAATGACCTGCCAGCAAGCATTGCGAACTGCCGAGTGCCAATTTTCCCTGTTCGACCCGGCAGGGTCAAATCAGCAATCACCGCACCGTCAATCCCTTCCGATAATGCACGTAGTCAATCAGGAATTTCTGGTACATCGGTCCTCCCGGGGGAGCGCCATACATTTCTCCGGTGGCGGAGCTCCAATTGTGGATGTCGAAGCGGCCGATTTCGCCTCCCACGTCTGCCGCGGCATCATACACCTGCGATAGAATCCAGGGGTCGTTCGGGCCGGCGCGAAAACCGAGCCGCACGTGGCTGCGATCGAGGCACTGGATCAGCATCGTCAGCGGTTTGTGGGCCAGCAAAGACTCCGGGAGTTCCTGGTCGAACTTCAATTTGAAAAGCGAGTTGCCGTACAGCCTGTGCCGCTTCTCCTTGGGAAAATTCTCGATTCCCGGCGTCCATCCGCCACGGTTCTTTCCCGCCTGGTCAACCACCACAAAGTTCATCCAGAAATTCCACGGGATGGAATCATCGGGGGCGTGGAAACTGATTTCGATTTCCCACGGCGGTGGGTAGTTCTGAAAGTCGAGCGACGATCCCCCCGCCGGTCCGAAGCCGGTTCCCAACCCCGGCCCGAGGAACTTCAGCATCAGGTGCCCTGGATGGGAGTGCGTGTCGGCCAACGTGCTTTGTTCCTGGATCTGCCACTGCCCCATGTAGCCCAAAATGTCGAAGTCGTCGGAGAATTCCTCGAACGGCCGCGGAGGAGCGCCGAAGAACGTGCAGTAGTCCACGTAATATTCAAACTTGGGATTGGGCGGCTCCGGTTCCGGAGCCCCTACAAAGCTCCAGACCTCTTTGTAGTTCCTCGAATCTCCCTGTCCCAGTTGCAGGGGATGCGGCCCTTTGAGCTGCGGCAGGCTGCGGCACAGGACGTCGGGAATCCAGCGGTCGCCGGAGATGATCGGGCCGAGCTCCCAGATGCCGGTGATCTTTCCATATTTGGAGCAGTCGATACGGCGCATGTTCCAGCCGTGCGACGCATCGAATTTGATCCCAACGTTGATGCTCGTGGGACTCTCCAGGACCGCGCGAAAGAACAATTGCGGACTGGCGGGTCCGCCGTACTTGGCCCCATCCCCGATCCAGACATAAGGAATGCGCCAATCCCCCAGCACCGGATGTCCCAGATCCCCCCGCCCCCAGACGAGGTAGTTTTCGGGGTGCGGATCGTGCGTGTATTGGGGCAATCCGACTCCCGCTTCCCCGGTGCATCCCAAATGCACCACGAGAAGCTGAAAGTCGCGCGTCTGTGCCGGCCGAACGGTTCGCTCTTCGGGCCAGGTCTCCGGGTCTGAGAACGTGACTGCCAGATTGAGGCCGATGGCGTAATTGACCTGCGTTCGGGCGCCGACCCCGGCCTGGGCGTTGAAGCTCTGGACCAGAGATGTTTGAAACTCCCACGGCAAGGGAAACTCATCGATGCGGATCGGATCCTTGAGCAGTCCCTTGATGTCAGTTCCCCGTCCTGCTTCGTAAATCGTCACAAGGCCGGGATGCCGGCTCGTGGAGAGGGTCTGGATGTTGCCCTCTGGGACAAACATCCAGGGAGAAAAGTCGCCATCAGGTTCGTTGAAATGCTGCGTCAGTCGGCGAATTCCCTTCTCAGGCAAGGCCCGCTGATTACCGTTGGCTGCGCCCAAATGACCTGCCGCCAAGATCGGCCCGGCAGTCACCGACGCCCCCTGTGGGTCCGCGTGGACGACTCCTGCGAGATCGGTCCCCGGTTCGTGAGACCGCGGCTGTGAGAGTCGCCCCAGGAAAAACGCCCCCAACGCGACGGCGATCACCGGAGGAACTGTCCGCAGACTGCGAATTGTCATTGAGTGGCTCCTTTCGTTGAATCGGGCGTTGTCCGAAATCATTCCGATCCTGGCGTCTCGCTCGACTTCGCCGGGCGCTGCAGTTCTTCCAGTCGGCGGGCCAGGTAATCGACTGCGCCGCGGCGTTCCAGGAATTCGGCGAGCTGCCCGGCTGCCTGCGAGTCCCCCAGTGTCGCCAGGAGGGGAGCGAAGAAGTGCAGCATTTGACCGGTGACGAAATTGAGGGGCCGGACCGTCTCCAGCAGCATCTGGGCCGGCAGCGTCAATTCGCGGCTGATGACCAACCGGCACAGGCGATCGATGAGCTGCCGCTGCGCTTCGGTCGGCTCGACGGGACCGGCTGCGTCGATCGCAAACGCGTGCTTCAGCCAGTCAAGGGGCATGATGTTCGAGCGGGAGTCGAAACAATCGGCGGGCGTTCTGTGTTGTGTGCTGGGCGAACTGGTCCAGCGGCATCTCCAGAAGCTCCGCCAGACAGGCCGCGGTGTGCTGGACGTAGGCCGGCTCGTTCCGCTTTCCACGGACCGGCTGCGGCGCCAAATAGGGGGCATCGGTCTCGATCAGAATCCGATCCAGCGGCAGCTCTTTGACCAGCTCGCGCAGCGCCTGCGATTTCTTGTAGGTGACCATGCCGGCGAACGACAGGTACAATCCCAGTTCGTGGCAGGCCCGCGCGGTCTCCATCGTCCCGCAAAACGAGTGCATGACTCCCCGGAGCGGCCCGCGAACCGCCGCACCGCGGAGCTCGACCAGCACTTCCGCCTCAGCTTCGCGACAATGGACCACGAACGGCAAGTCGAGCTGGCGAGCCAGCGCCAGGTGCCGCTGAAAGTAGTCGATCTGCACCGCCAGGGGGGCGTAGTCCCAATATCGATCCAGGCCAGTCTCTCCCAGCCCCACCACCCTGGGGGCCGAGGCGAGTTCGACGATCGTCTCCCAGTCTCCGGCAGCGGCCTGTGCCGCATAGTTCGGCTGAATGCCGACGACCGCATAAACTCCGGGAAACTCACCCGCCAGCGCCACCGCCCGCCGACTCGTCTGGGCCGTCGTACCAATCGTCAGGACGCATTCGACTCCACCAGCGAACCCCCGCGCGATCATCTCGGCCCGATCGACATCGAAGGCTTCTTCGTCGAGATGGGCGTGAGTATCGATGAACATGGGAGAATTGTACAGATCGAGAGGAACGTTCGACGATCAATGGTAGACGCTAATCGATCGCTATCATCGGACGCCGGACGGGTCGAAACCCAGCGTCCACAAGGACGATGATTGTCCCTGGCGCAGGTCCGGCCCGTCAAGTCGCAAGTCGGCCGTCGCACCGCTCGAAGCGGAACTCCCCTCAGGCCGCTACGGTCGCCTTGCGTGCGGCGGCCAGCTCTTCCAGCCGTTTCAACGTGTTGCGCTGCGAAGCCAGGAGCTCGACCGCCAGCGTCGCGGCCGGTGGATCGTTTTCGAACGCGCTCCGACCGCGCTCGATCGCGGCGATCAATTGCCGTTCATCGTCGATCAGTCGCGCCAGGAGAAAATCGAGCGAGACATAGTGCAGTCCCGACCAGTCGGGATACGTCCCGAAATCAACGGTCTGCTGCCGCTGATCGAGCAACCGCGCCAGACGCCCCACCAGCTCCCGCTGCTGATGAGCCAATTCCTGAATGGCGCGGTGTTCAGCGGCCTGATCCAGGTCGGTCCAGGGCCAGCATTCTTCGGTGTATTGCAGCAGGCTGCGATGCACCTGAATCAAAAGGTCGTTGAGGATGGCGTTTTTCTGTGCGTCCGACATGGATAGATACGGAGCGAATGAGCCGGGGGTGTCGGAATGGAAGACTAAAAGTGGAACAGCCAGCCCGCGACGTCGCTCGCGACACCGCTGATCGGATCGACGAACAGGCCCAGCGCCAGAACCGGCGCCGAGACGAGCAGGGCGTACCGCCCGCCGTCGGAATTCAATGTCATCTGAACTGGTCGCGCCCCGTCTGGCAGCGGGGTGATGAACATGTAACGCAGAATCCGCACGTAGTAGAACAGGCTGAAGACGGTGTTGATCAGCCCCACCACCAGGACGCCCCACATCACCGGATGATACTGCGCCGCTTCCACGACGCCGTAAAACACCATGAACTTTCCGGCAAAGCCCCCCATCGGAGGCAGCCCAATCAGGCTGAAAACGCAGACCAGCATACAGACTGCGAGCAGGGGGGATTGCTTGATCAGTCCCGAGTAGTCGGCGATCTCTTCGCTGAAGGTTTGGTTGCGAATCAGCGCCACAATGGCGAAGGCCCCCAGGTTCATGAAGAAATAGACCGACAGGTAATACAAGAGACCCTGCACGCAATAGGTCGCCGAGGCGGCGCGGTCCTGGATCGCCGCGTGCGAGCCCGCCGGAGCGTTCAAAATGACCATCATCGCCGCGACGGCCATCAGCATGTATCCGGCATGGGCGATCGTGGAATAGGCCAGGAGCCGCTTAATATTGGTTTGGGCATAGGCGGTGAGATTCCCGTAGGTCGCCGTCAGAGCAGCAACCACCCCCAGGCCAATGCCGACATTGAGATACAACTGCGACAGTTCGCCGTGTCCCCCGGACGTCCCGGTGAGCGCCAGACAAAACCGGACGAGCAATGCGAACGCTGCCCCCTTGCTGGCGACCGACAGATAGCCTCCGACTTCAGCCGCCGCCCCTTCAAAGGCGTCCGGGCACCAGAAGTGGAAGGGGAACAGCGACAATTTGAAGGCCACTCCGACCAGCACCATCAAGATGCCGAAGGCGAGCGTGCGGACCGCCGGATCGGCCAGGTGCGCATGCTGGTGAGCGAACGTCGCCAGCGCCTGCGCCATGGAGGGCAAGTGGGCCGTCCCCAGCAGTCCCGCCAAAAGACTGATGCCATACAACATGACCCCCGCCGCTCCCGCGCCGTAGACGACGTACTTGAGCGCCGCTTCGCTCGAATCGCGTCTCCCTTTCAGGAACCCGACCATGGCGTAACTGGGAACGCTGGTCATTTCCACCGCCAGAAACACCATCAGCAGATGGTTGGCGCTGGCCATCAGCGTCATCCCCAGCGTGGAACCCAGCAGCAGGACGTAAAAATCGGGGGCGTCTTCTTCGTCGGGAATTCCGCTGATGAGCGTCAGATACTCGACGAACAGCAAGAACAACAACAGGAATACGCGGAAAAAGACGGTGAACGGATCGTACAGCAGCAGGCCCGTGAACATCGGTTGCGACACCACATGGGTCGCTTCTCGAAAGTCAAAAAACTGCCGGGCGGCAAACGCCAGCGCCGCCACCGTGCCGATGATCGCCACCATCGAACCCGGCAACTGCCGGTCGGCGCCAAACAGACGCACCAGCAACAGCGCCACGATCGTGGCCACCAGACACAACTCCGGCGCAAAATGCGGCAGCGACTGCTGCGTATCGGCCGTCAAGCGGGTGATGAGGTCGGCAAAATTCATTGCATTCCCTGAGGGACTTTCCCGGTGCGTTTCGTCGTCGCTTCGTGGTCTGGTTGTTGTCTGTGGCGTGCGTCTTCAGGAGCCTTGAGCCAGCCTGCACATCCAACGTGCTGACTCTCCGAGTTCCGGGGCCCTACCGGCCAGTCAGTGTCGTCATCACCTGCACCAGCCCCTTCGCCGTACTCAGGTTGTCGACCAGCAGGTTCACCGACTCGCGCATCTTCGAAAAGATCAATTCCGGGTAAACCCCCAGCAGGATGCACAGGAACAACAGGAGCGCCGCTATTCCCATTTCTCGTTCAGTGATGGGGGTGATGGCCTCGGCGTGCGGACCTTTGTACCGTGCTCCCAGGTACACCCGCTGCACGGCCCACAGAATGTATCCAGCGGTGAGGATCACTCCCGAAGCGGCCACGATGGCGTACACCGGGTTGTAATTCCAACTCGCCAAGACGGTGAACACTTCGCCAATGAACCCGCACAGCCCGGGAAGTCCCAGTCCGGCGAAGAAGATTCCGACCGCCAGTCCGCTGTACAGCGGCATCAAGCCCATCAGTCCGCCGAACTGGTTCAGATCGCGATGGTGGACCCGCTCGTAAATCACCCCCACCATAAAGAACATGCCGGGGGACGAAATTCCGTGGGCGATCATCTGGAACATGGCCCCATTGATTCCCATTTTCCAGTAATCGGCCCCCACCGTTTCCCCACTCGATTCGGTGAGTTTCCAGATGGCGATCCCCAGCAGCACGTAGCCCATGTGGCTCACTGAACTGTAGGCGACCAGGCGTTTGAAGTCGGTCTGCGCCATGGCGGCGAACGCCCCATAGATGATGCTCACCACCCCCAGGATCACCAGGGCGTGCGCTGCATAATAGGCGCCGATCGGGCAGATCGGGAAGGCAATACGGATGATCCCGTAGCCCCCCATCTTCAGGAGCACACCCGCCAGAATCATACTGATCGGGGTGGGGGCTTCGACGTGCGCGTCGGGCAACCAGGTATGGAAGGGAAACACCGGGACTTTGATGGCAAAGCCGATAAACAGCAGGATGAAGGCGATGATCTGCACATTCGGGCTGAATGTCGCTCCCAGATCCCGCCCCTGGCCGATCCGCGCCAGCGCCAGGATGTCGAACGTCTTGCCGACCGTGCTGCCGGCGCTGTCAAAGTAGAACATGATCAACGCGATCAACATCAGCACGCTGCCCACGAGCGTGTACAGGAAGAACTTGATCGCCGCATACTCGCGCCGCGGCCCTCCCCACACGCCGATCAGGAAGTACATCGGCAACAGCATCACTTCCCAGAAGACGTAGAACAGGAAGAAGTCGAGCGACAGAAAGACCCCCAGCATCCCCGTTTCCAGCAGCAGGAACAGCACCAGGTAGCCCTTGACCCCCTTGGTGATGCTGTTCGACGCGAGCAGCGCCAGAAAACTGATCAGGCTGGTCAGCAGCACCAGGGGCAGGCTGATCCCATCCACGCCCAACTGATAGTTCACGTTCCAGGTGCTGATCCAGGAGACGTTGACGCTCATCTGCATCTCGGCGATCGACGGGTCGAACCGCTCCCAGGCGATGGCCGACAGGACGAGCGTCAGGAGCGCGAATCCATTGGCGATCGTGCGCAACGTTGCTTCGTTCTTGGAATTCCAAAAGGCCACCACGATCGCCCCCACCGTCGGAGCGAAAATGATGCTGCTTAAGAGTGCCGCGTCGTTCATTGTGTCGAGCCGTAAACTGTGTCTTCGAACCTATGGAACTCAGAACTTTGCCAGGCGCCTGGGATTCAGGATGCGAAAATTTGCACGATTACCCAAATTCCCAGCACTCCGACAACGATAAACATCACGTATTGCCTCAACTTCCCGGTCTGGAGCAGCCGGAGCACTCCTCCGGTGGCCTGCGTGACCCCTCCCACCCAGTTGACCAAGCCATCGACGATTTGTTCGTCGAACATCCGATCCCAGCGGGCCACCCCCACGGCCCCCTTGGCCAAGCCGTGCAGGATGCCATCGAACACCACCTTATCGCAAGCGGTGCACCATTTGGCCACCACATGCACGGGGCGGACGAACATCACGTCATACAATTCGTCAAACCACCACTTCTCTGCCAGGAACGTGTGCAGCGCGGCAAACTGCCGCTTCACCTCCCCCGGATCGACCAGGCGGATGCCGTAGAACAAATAGGCTGTCACCGCGCCAATCAACGCCACGATCAGGGCGTATCTTCCCGCCTGGGTATGCCGCGCATGAATCGCGTCGTGACTGGGAAGCGCCAAGCCCCCTGGAACGGCCGCGTCCACTCCCTCGGCGACGCCAGCCGGCTCGCTGGCCGACAACAGGAGGTACAACGGCCCTTTTTCTCCTTTGACCGCCACGAAGGCCGCCAGGAGCGACAGCGTCAGGAGCGGCACAGTCATCACCCAGGGAGATTCGTGGGCGTGATCATACACATGGTGATCGCGCGGCTCTCCGGCAAACGTGTAGAACCAGAGGCGGAACATGTAGAACGCCGTGATTCCCGCTCCCACCAGCGGGGCATAGAAAAGCAGAAAGTGCGATCGATTCAAATCGGCAAACGTCATCGCCGTGGCCACAATCGCGTCTTTGGAGTGATATCCCGAGAAGGCAATGACACCCAGATCGCCCAACTTGAACGGAATCGCCAGACCGGCAATGGCGATCACCCCCACGAGCATCGTGTAGGCGGTGATCGGCATCTTGCGTCGCAGTCCCCCCATCTGGGGCATTTCCTGCACATGGTGGCACCCGTAGATGACGCTTCCCGACGCCAGAAACATGAGCGACTTGAAGAACGCATGGGTGATCAGGTGGAACAGTCCGGCCCCCCAGCCTCCCACGCCGATTCCCAGCATCATGTAGCCCAACTGACTGATCGTCGAATAAGCCAGAACCCGTTTGATGTCGGTGGCGACGATGGCGATCGTCGCCGCCAAAAACAGAGTGATGCAGCCCACATAGGCGATCGTCAGCAGCACCTCGGGGGTGAACATCGGATAGAACCGCCCCGCCAGGTACACACCGGCGGCGACCATCGTCGCCGAGTGGACCAGCGCGGAGACCGGCGTCGGTCCTTCCATCGCGTCGGGCAACCACGTCTGCAATGGAAACTGGGCGCTCTTCCCCACGCAACCGGCGAATACCCCCAGGCCAGCGGTCACCAGCAGGAAGTAAGGAATCGTTCGTGTCTCGCGCGGCGTGACGACAGCACCGGTCGCTTCGATCCCGTCATCCAGAAAGACTCGATCCCCGGAACTGCTCAGCCGCATATTCCCATCGCCATCGCGGAGCATGTTGAACACGCCGGGGGTCGCTTCCCCCGCTTCAGTCCGCGAGGCGAACTGGAACGTTCCGAAATAGGTCCAGACGATCATCAGGCCGATCAGGAACCCGAAGTCCCCCACCCGGTTCATAATGAACGCCTTGTTGGCGGCGTTCGAGGCACTCTTGCGTTCGGTATAGAACCCGATCAGGAAGTAGCTGCACACTCCCACCAGTTCCCAGAAGATGAACACCAGGAGCAAGTTCCCCGCCAGCACCAGCCCCAGCATCGAAAAGCTGAACAGCGAGAGAAAGGCGAAGAACCGATAGAACCGACCAGGGCGGTGCAGGTGTCCCTGCGGCGTGTGAACCTGGTGATCGACATAATCGTCGGTCAACTCCTCGCTCATGTAGCCGATGGCGAACAGATGAATCAGCGAGGCGATGAACGTGACCATGGTGAACATCACCAGCGTCAGGCTGTCGATGTACCAATCGACCGAGATCCGCAATTCGCCGAATCGCGCCAGGACATAATGCGTTCCGGAAAACGACTTGGGATAATGCGGTGGCTTGGCCTCGCCGGCGTCGTCTTGATGCGCAGAGGGAGCCGCACCGGCCACGGCGTCTGAACGTTCGGTGTGCTCGCCGTCATGCGCCTGCGCCTCTTCATGGCCGGGGGTCTCTTGGTGCCCGGCGGCCACCTCATGCCCGGAGGGGGCGGCATGGGCGCCACCCGCACCATGTTCCGGAGGCGGCTGCAGCGCGGCCCAGCCGGTCTGAGTTCCCCAATAGACGAGCGACGACGCGCTGCACAGGAATGCGATTCCGATGCAGGCGACGGCGATGTACGCGGCGGTTTTGCTCTGGCGGGTGCCCCAGAAGCCCCCGAAAATCTCGACCGCGAAGCCGGCCAGCGGCAACAGCCACGCGATCGTCAACAGCGCCGCGAGCGTTTGTCCCAGTTGTGTCGCATCCGAAGGCATAATCGGTTCAATCACCCTTGCAGTTCATCGGCGCGATCGACGTCGATCGTCAAATGGTTGTTGTAGAAGTTGAGCGCAATCGCCAGCGCGATGGCCGCCTCGGCCGCCGCCAGGACGATCACAAACAGCGACATCACCTGCCCGTCGAGCGCCAGCGGCGTGAAACGGGCAAAGGCCACCAGATTCAGATTCGCTCCGTTGAGCACCAACTCCACCCCCATCAACACGCCGATCGCATTCCGTTTCGTGGCCATGCAGACCACGCCGCAGACGAACAGCACGCCGGCGATGAACAGGTAAAAATTGAGGTCAACGGGTGTCATGGAACGGACTCGTCGATTCAGGAAGTGGCAGGAGGAGTTTCCGGTTTGCGGCGCTTGGCCCGGGCCAGGTAAGCCGCACCGATCAGCACCACCAGGAGATGGACGGAAACGATTTCAAACGGCAGGAGGTAGCCGGAACTGAGCGGAGATGTCGCCGCCTCTCCCAGATCCTTATCGGGCCGCGCTCCCAAAAAACTCAGCCCCAAAGCCCGCGTGGTGTTCCCCTCTTCCGGAGGATTGAAGCCCTTGGCGACCCCTCCGTGGAGCGGCGGTGCGCTGACCTCTCCCCAGTCCACAGCGCAGGCGGAATACAGAATCAGCGACAACAGCGCTGCCCCAATCACCCCCGCCAGCACTCCTTCCCCAGGACTGGTCTTGATGCTCAGGTACGGACCGCTGGCAGTGAGCATCACACCGAAGATCAACAGCACCAGCGTGCCGCCGACATACACCAACAGTTGCGTCGCCCCGACGAAATCGGCATTCAGTGAAAAGAAGAGGCCAGCGGTGCATCCCAGCGACACGATCAGCCAAAAAGCCATTCGCGCCACGTTCTGACTCACCACCACCGCGACTGCTGCCGCCACCGTGGCGATCCCAAACACCCAGACCGATCCATCCTGGCCCAGCCAGAAGATCAAATCGAGTAGCGACTGGAACGCTTCCTTCACGGCTGCACCTCTGTCTTCTCAGGGCCGGATTGTTCCAGACGGGCAGTCGCCTGCCCCTCAGTGGGGGGCGCGGTGCGGGGGAGAATCTCGCGATACCCCTTATTCCCCATCGGAACGCCGAAATGAATTCCGGCGACCTTCGCTTCGGGCAAGAGCGTCGTTCGTCCCAAGGTTTGATACAGCGCCAAAGGCCACAGCGTCACCCCCAGAAACAGGAAACAACTGATCGGCAACAAATACTTCAGACAGGTGGTCATCACCTGATCAATTCGCAGCCGGGGCAACGTCCACCGGACCCACATCTGCACGAAGACCAACAGGCACCCCTTGGTGATGAACACGCCGCAACCGACCAGGTTGGCGACGTAATTTCCCACCGAAAATCCCCCCAGTGATGCGATCGTTCCAGTCCCTCGCAGCGGATCCAGCACTGCTCCTTCCAGCCCAATCCCGGTGGACCAGCCCCCCAGGAACAGCGCCGTGGCAATTCCGCTCACCGCGAACATGCTGGCGTATTCCGCCATGAAGAAGTACGACCAGCGAATGCCGCTGTACTCCGTATGGAATCCCGCGACCAGTTCGCTTTCGGCCTCCGCCAGGTCGAACGGCGCCCGTTTGACGCTGGCGGTCGCCACCGTGAAGTACACGAAAAACGCCAGGCAGCAGAACGGATCGTGGAACACCATCCAGTTGGTGAACGCCCCCGACTGCATCCGGCTGATGTCCACCATATTGAGCGTCCCCAGCGCCGTCACCGGCACCAGGGCGCAGATCGCCATCGGAATCTCGTAGCTGACCACCTGGGCCGCTTCCCGCATTCCGCCAAACAGCGACCATTTGCTCCCGCTGCTGTAACCCGCCAGGATCACGCCGATCACCTCCAGCGACATGACCGCCAGCATGAAGAAAATTCCCACGTCCAGGTTTTGGGCCACCCACCCGTCGCTCCAGGGGAGCACGATGAACGCCCCGAACGACGCAACGAACACCAGATACGGCGACGCCCGGAACAGCAGTCGGTCCGCCGCTTCCGGACAGAGATCCTCCTTTTGAATCAGCTTGATGCCGTCCGCCAGCGTCTGCAGCCAGCCGAATTTCCCCCCCACGCGCGTCGGCCCCAGGCGATCCTGGATGCGACCGGCCACTTTCCGTTCCAGCCAGATGTAGAACAGCGGCGCCACGGCGAAGAAGTGGATGATCAACACCGCATGCACCAGCGATGCAATCCCCAACGCCCACACTTCGCTCGGAAGTTTCGACGTCAGGAAGTCAGCGATCGAGCCGGCGGCAAATAGCACAGTCATCCCTTGGCCTTCATGGCGAGAGCCTGTTCTGACAAAGCAAAACGCCGTCAAGCGGGCGGCGTGTCCGAAACAAAGCGTGAACTATGACACAACCGCGTTGGGGATTCAAGCGACACAATCGCCAATTTCTGCGACCAATTTTCGCGATTCCCAAAGGTGAAAATTGGACTCCGCGAGCGCGCCGTCGCGGCCTTCTCATCCTCCGGTCAAGCATCACTTCTAGCGGCGACAGATCGGTTTCTCCCCAGCGCGGCGACCCCTCCCGCGCAAGCCGGCGCCCCGGCTTGATTCTCAATTCTGAGAAGTCGTGGTGAACGGCTCACCCCAGCGCTCACCGTTGCGCCCCCTCAGCGGGGGACTCCACCGGCGCACCCTCGTCGGCCGCATCATACAGCCGCGCGATTTCCAGCAGGATCGGTTCCAAGAGGTCGAGGTACTCTGCTTCCGACAGTTCGGACTTGCGCTGTTTCGCCGCGGACAGCTCCCATTCCAATTCTTCGCGGCGAGCGAGGGTCCCCTCGGAGAGCCGCAATTCCTGGTGACTCTTGATGAGCCGCCACTTCGCCGCCTCGCGACCATCCGGCGCGGCCCCTTCCTTGGCCCGCTTGACGGCGCTAAAACCGCGGAACCAATCGGCCGGGGTTCCCAGTCGATCCCCATTATCGTCCACCAGGGGATGCTCGGTGACCAGCCTCCCGTTGCTGGCGTAGTATTCGCGGACGTGGGCAGCCGCGAGCAGAAACGCTTCCAACAACGAGGTCTGCTCGTCCTTATCCAGATCCGCCGCCGGATCCAAAAGCGCCGCGGACAGAAAATCGCCGAACCGGGCAAAGTTGTACTCGTGGCCACTGCGCGTGGCGGTGATGATCACCCGATTCGCCCCGGAGAGCTCGTTCAGAAAGGGACCGCTGCTGCTGGAGCAATTGACTACCGCCAGCGGCCGTTCCAGGGGCTTCAACCATTCCGCCAATTCTTTGGCGGTGACGTCGTCCCCCCGCAGATTGAAGCGTGCCGTGCGGCCATCAAACGTTCCATGCCCGATCAGCACCAGCCACACCGGAAGGGAACCATCGGGAGGCAGTTGGGTCAGACGTTCTCGCAACAACTCACGATCCGCGACTTCACCCATCGGCTCCAACCCCACCGCATGAAACGCCGCATCGCCGCGCTCAGCCGCCAATTTCCAGCGCCCGGCCCATTCCTGAAACTGTTTCCCATAGGCCGCTTCCCCGTCCGCTCCAACAACGACAATTACATCCGCCTGCCGCGAAGCGCCAAGTCCACAGCACAGGAGAGCAAAGGCCACGAGCGACATCAGGAGCTCCAGTTCAAGCGGTCCGCATCCAGCGCTATCCTATGTCATTCAGGCGGTAACAACCACCCATCCGCGCGCCCTGGAGTGCGGCGATTCATCGCCGCTTTTCGTTTGCCAAAGAATCGGCCTGCGAAGAACAGGTGAGACTCTGACGGGGGATTTACCGGCGCCGGGTGCCGGGGTCAGAGCGACGCCTGCCAGGCATCGCACCGCTCAGGCAAGCTGAGCGGAGGCGGGTCGATCCGCCGGCGCCGCGCGGCGGCAGCGCGATGGCGGAATCCTTGCAATCGGCCCGACTGTCTTGGTTGATAGGGTCGGCGGGCGAATGCCAACTGGTACAAGCACTGCGGGCGGCACAGCCGGTGGTCGCGGCATGGATTACCTGCCTCCTACGGATTTCGCTGGATTTGCCGGTTTCTTGTTGTTTTCCCTGGGGGGGTATCCTTAACATGGTGGGGCGTGGCCGATGAATGGTGACGATGGGGATAATCTCGGCCAGACCGGCCATGATCGAGTTTGCGGAGTTGACGGAATGCAACGGGAATTCCACCGGCTGAGTTGGGGCCTGACATTGGTTGTCGGGATGGCGGGTCTGGCTGGCTCGCCGGGCCGGTTGACTGCTCAAAATGCTCCCGTCCCTCCCGAGCCTGCGGACGAGAGTTTCGAGCCGGAACGACAACTGGGAAATTCCTCACCCCTGGTGGGAACGCCCCGGACACCGCGCGAGCTCTTGGAAGCGACGCTGCTCATGGTCGAACTGGGACGACAGGACTTGGCCGAGCGGTACTTCGGCAAACTCGTCTCTCAGGAATTGGATGATCAAACGCTGCTGGAACTGCGGGATGAGTTCGGAGCGGCCCCGTTCCTGCGGCTGACCCGCGTCGAAGTGCTCAAGGAAGATGCGGAGAAGCTGTTGGACCGAACGAACGCCCTGGCGGCGCAGCGGGTGACCGATGCGGCCTATGCCCTGCGGCTTTTGCAGGAACTCGACGCCGGTCCGGAACGGCGCGCCGCGGCGCAGTCGGAACTGAACGCCGCGGGGGTGCTGATTGTTCCCTCGCTGTTGGCGATTCTGAGCGATCCCGATCAGAGCGCGCAGCACGAACGGGTGGTGACGGCGATCGTCGGCGTGGGAGAAGAGGCGGTGCCGCCACTTCTGGGAGCGCTGGATGGTCCTGACGATTTCGTCCGGACGCGCGTCATTGCGGCACTGGGACGCATCGGATCCGATCGGGCGGCGGCGTACCTCTGGGCCCCCAGCGTGTCTCCCGTTGAATCGGCGACCGTGCATGCCACGGCGCGACAGGCGCTGGCCCGGATTCTGCGGATTCCCGAAGCGGGGGTCGAGCGCGTGGCGGGAACAGGAATGGCAGCGCGGCTGGTGAAGCAGGCGCGGGCCTACTATCGCCAGGAACCGGCGTTCACAGCGACGACGGATCCGGATCAGATGGAAGTGGTCTGGAGCTGGGACGACGCGCGGCGTACGGTCGTGCCGGGCCAGTATTCCGCCGCGGAGGCGCGCGACATCCACGCCCTGATGCTGGCGCGCCAGGCACTGGCGCTGGCCCCGGAGACGCGACCGGTTCAAACGCTGTTTCTCGGATTGGCGCTGACGGCGGAAGTCCGTCGCGGTATCGACAAGCCGCTGGCGACCGGCCCCGGATCGGCGCATGACCTGGCGCTGTCCGCCGGCGGAGGGATCGTCAATGATGTCCTGGCCGAAGCGCTGGCGGCGTCGCGTCCCGCCACCTGTGCGGCGGCTCTGAAAATCCTCGAACAGATCGGAACCAAAGAACAATTGGCCGGAGGGAGCGGAGGCAAGTCACCCGTACTGCGGGCTCTGGACTATCCGGACCAGCGGGTGCAATTTGCCGCCGCGACGGCGATCCTGCAGATTGATCCCCCGGCCGGGTTTCGGGGCGCCCCGCGGGTCGTGGAAGTGTTGCAGCGAGCGGCTGCCGCGGACACCCGCCCGCACGCGGTCGTGGGGGAAGTCTCCTCGCAACGCGCCGCGCAGATCGGCGGCTTCCTGCGTGAACTGGGTTACGAGCCACTCGTCTTTCTGTCAGGGCGCGAGGCATTTCGCGCCGCCGCCACGCGGGGAGACGTGGAACTGGTCGTACTGCATCCCAACCTGATTCGCTGGGCGCTGTCGGAGACCCTCGCCAATCTGCGGGCCGATTCGCGGACCGCCGGCATCCCCATTGTCATTCACAGTCCGGCTGACCTGCGGATGCGGATGCAGTCGTATTCCGGGCGCTATCAGCTTGTCTCGGCAGTGTCGCTGGCGACCACGCCGGAAGATTTCGAATTGCAGGTGCAGCCGATCCTCAAGCGGCTCCCAGTTCCGCCGATGACTCCCGCGCAGCGGAGCACCCTGCGGAAGGACGCCGTGTGGTGGCTGGCCCATATCGCCAGCGGTCGGCGGACCAGGGTTTTCGACATCAGCCCCGCCGAACAGGAACTGACCGAAGCGCTGTCCGATCCCCAGCTCGCAGCGCATGCGTTGGATGCGCTGGGGGAGATTGCTTCACGCCGCGTCCAGCAGCAGATGGCCCAGATCGTGCTCAATCCGCAAGGGAATGCCGAACTCCGCCGTGCCGCTGCGCTCCGCGTGGCATTCCACATCCAGCGGTTCGGACTGCTCCTCGATCGCGAAACGATCGATAGCCTGCATCAGGCGTGGAACGACAACCAGCAGACGGCGGAAATCCGGACCGCGTTGGGGAGTGTGATCGGCTCGCTCAAACCCGATGCAGCGCTGGTTGGGAAGCGCTTGCAAGGATCGGCAGCCGCGCAGTAGCCAGACTATTTCCCCTTGAGCCGATTGCACAAGGGGACGCTGCCGGTCGGCTCGGCGAGGATTTCGGCCAGCGTCGTTCCGGCAAATGCCTGCTCGACGCTGGAAAGGGCGGCATCCAAACGGCGATGCAGCGGGCAGAGATTGACCCCGTGCGTGGACAAGCCCAGCGGGCAGGTCCGGATCCGTTGAATCGGATCGACGGCATTCACGACTTCGAGAATTGTCATTTGATCGGGACGGCGCGCCAGGACAAATCCGCCGTGGACTCCTCGCAGCGATTTCACCAGACCCGCGCGGGCCAGCCCCTGCATCACCTTGGAAAGGTACGCCTGTGGGACACAGGTGATCTCCGCGATTTGCTCCGTGGTGCGGGGCTGCGACGACTGGTCTGCCAGGTAGACGGCGGCGCGCAATGCATATTCAACGGTCTGGGACAACATTCCACGATCATACAATAATTGGACATTGACATCCACTATCAGGTCGCTACAATCGAATCAATAGAGGACAATGTTGTCCAGTTATCGGCTCGGACAATTCGAATTCATTCAGGGCCAAGTCTGTTGAGATTCTTGACATGCGGGACTGGATCCACCGGGCAGCTTACGCTGAGCGGTTCGCCTTTGCCTTGACCGGCCAGCTTACGCTGGGCCGTTCGCCTTTCGATTCTGCACGATTGGTGACGCCATGCAAATGAGAGATCAGACGAATCACCTGGCTGCTTTCGCTGGAATGGACGTGCAATGTGCGCTCACCCTGGCGGCACACGTCATCGGATGCCTCATGCTGATCGCGCGCGCCGGCCTGGCCTCCGATGCACCGGCGGACCAGGAGCCGATTCGGTACAGTTCTCCCGAGGTCCACGACCCCATCGCTCGTTTGCAAGAGCGCCTCGACCGCGGCGACGCGGTTCTGAAGTTTGACAGGCAGCATGGATACCTGCGGAGCGTCCTGGAATTGTTGGAGGTGTCGGTCTCTTCCCAAGGATTGGTCTATTCCAAAACCAGTTTCCAGCGCGATCGGATTTCTCCCGAGACCCCCCGCGCCGTGTACTTTGGTGACGACGTTTATCTGGGATGGGTGCAATACGGAGAGGTGGTCGAAGTCTCAGCGGTCGATCCGCAAAAGGGGGCGATCTTTTACACCCTGGCGCAGCAACCGCAAGAGCGTCCCCGATTTCGACGGCAGACGCATGAATGCCTGCAATGTCATGACTCATCCCTCAGTCAGGGGGTGCCGGGGCATTTTGTCCGATCGGTCTATCCCGATCCGCGCGGGCAGCCAATCCTGTCGGCGGGGACGTTCGTCACGGGGCACCAGTCCCCCTTGCGTGAACGCTGGGGGGGCTGGTATGTCACTGGCCGCCACGGCGCGCAGGTCCACATGGGCAATCTGATCGTTCGGGATCGCGAGCAGCGGGAACGCCCTGAAAAGATCGATCTGGCCGCCGGCGGGAATCTCGACAGTTTGCAAGGCGAGTGCGACATCACTCCCTACCTGGCCCCCACCAGCGATCTGGTGGCCCTGATGGTCCTGGAACATCAGACGCAGATGCACAATCTGCTGACCCGCGCCAACCATCAGACGCGTTTGGCACTGCGCGACGAAGCGGTCTTACTCAAGGCGCTGGGCCGGGATGCTCCGGCGCGGCTCGACAGCACCGCCAGCCGCATTCGCAGCGTCGGCGAACCACTGGTCCGTTATTTGCTGTTTGCCGATGAAGCCCCGCTGTTGGAACCAGTGTCCGGCAGCTCGGCGTTTGCCCGCGATTTCGCTGCGCGCGGACCGCGTGACGCCAGGGGGCGCAGCCTGCGGGAGTTCGACCTGAGCCGGCGAATGTTCCGCTATCCCCTGAGCTACCTGATCTACTCCGAGTCGTTCGACGGGCTCCCACAGGAAATGCAGGACTATGTATTCGGACGCCTGTGGACGATTCTTTCGGGCCGGGAAACGAGCGGCAAATTCGAACGCCTCTCTGCCGACGACCGTCGCGCGATCATCGAGATCCTGCGTGAGACCAAACCGGGATTGCCCGACGAATGGCGCTGACGGGAGCGCAAGGCTGGTCTTTGCAATCGCGCGGCTGATCTGTGCGCGGGGCCAGTCAGGGCTGCGAATCCAGCAGCCGATCGACATACGGTTCGACGCCTGCCTTCCACTCCTCGGGATTCGACCGGCAGCACGATTCGTGTCCCACTCCTGAGATCGTCTCCAGGTCTCTCTCGACAGTCAGTGCGTCGAAGATCGCCTGCACGTCGGCGGCGCTCACTCGCGGATCGTTTTCGCCGCGCAGGATCATTGTTGGACAACCCACTCGCGAGGCATCCGCCACCGCGTCGTGTTCAAAACCGTCAATGCCGTGTTGCACTCCCCCCCAAATGAGCATCAGCTCGGCACAGGGAAACGAAGGGAGCCGCATCGTGGTGAACCGGCGGCGAATCGCGCCGAGCAAACGGTCGAACGGACATTCCAGGATCAGCCCCTGCGGCATCACCCCTTCGTGGGCGACGGACCGCAGGATCGCCACGCTCCCCATCGAGCGGCCATACAGCAGCAATGGGAGCGGGGGTTCCAGTTCGTCGGCAAAGCGGCAGGCGGCGGCCACGTCGCGCGCTTCCAGCACTCCCAGCGTCGTCGTGTCGCCGCTGGATCCGCCGCTTCCCCGAAAATCGACGAGCACCACGCTCAAACCCATCTCAAAAAAGGCGCGCGCCTCGTGCAGCATATCGGACTTGCAGTTTCCGTAACCATGAAACAGGCAGACCCGTCCGCGCGGGGCCGGGTGCGCAACGTTCCAGACTTCGAGCGCGGCCCCATCCGAGGTCGAAAGCGTGTGAACGGTCGATTCCAGCCCCAATTCGTCCGGCCGCTGTTTGATCTCGGGGCGAGGCACATTGACCCCTGTCAGCAGCACCTGCAATTTGGCCCAGCCCGCCAATTGCTCGGGGCGCCGCGTTTGCTCTCCGCCGCGGGAGTAATGCGTCATCGTCCAGACATGCCGATAACACCAGGCATTGAGTCCGACCGCGGCCGCCATCAGGAACGCCACAAACCAACTCCAGCGCCGGAATCGCTGAGGCGGCTTCGCTGGCGGTGCGTCGGGAGAGGTGGTGGCGGTCATACTCTTTGGAAAATTCGCGACGATACCAGTCGCTCAGGTGAGGCCCCACTCTTTGATCTTGCGATACAGCGTCCGTTCCCCGATCCCCAGCATGACGGCCGCTTCGTCGCGCTTGCCGTCCGCCAGTTCCAGGGCCTTCATGATGTAGTACTTCTCCACCTCTTCGAGCGGGCGACCGACGAGCGAATCGCTTCCCTGGCCCTCGAACGCCGCGCTCCCCGCTCCAGCGCTGCCGGGGTGCAGCGGGGGGATGTCATCCGGAAGGTCATCGACGTCGAGCAGTCCGTCAAGGTCCACCACCAGCATCCGCTCGATGGTGTTCCGCAACTGGCGAATGTTGCCGGGCCAGTCGTAGGCATTGAGCGCCTTTTGCGCCGCCTTGGAAACGCCGGTGATCGGCTTGCTGTGGCGCGCGGACATTTCCCTGGAGAAATGATCGATCAACAGCGTGATGTCGACCCGCCTCTCGCGCAGGGGGGGCAGGATGATATTGACCACGTTGAGACGATAGAACAAGTCCTTGCGAAACGTGCCGCGGGCCACCATGTCTTTGAGGTCGGCGTTCGTCGCCGCCACCATCCGCACGTTGACTTTCAACGGTTCGTTGGCCCCCACGCGGGTGAGTTGCCCATCCTCGAGCACGCGGAGCAGTTTGATCTGCGTGTTCATGGGCATTTCCCCCACTTCGTCGAGAAACAGCGTCCCCCCGTTGGCGTATTCGAACTGGCCGATCCGGCGGCGTTCGGCCCCCGTGAACGATCCCTTTTCGTGACCAAACAGTTCGCTCTCGAGAATGCTCTCGGAGAGGGCGGAGATGTTCAGAGGCACGAACGGTTTGCTTTTGCGGCGACTGTTCTGGTGGATGGCGCGGGCCACCAGCTCTTTCCCCGTGCCGTTTTCTCCCTGGATCAAAACCGTGCTGTCGGTGGGGGCGATCTGCTGCAACTGCGTGATGATGCGATGCATCTGCGGACTGGACCCGACGACCCCTTCGAATCCGAATTTCTCGTCCAGTCGCCGATTGAGCTCGGCCGTCTGTCGCAACAGCCGCAGCCGCTCAGAGGCCTTTTCCACCGCGGCCCGCAATTCGTGAATGTCCAGCGGCTTCGTGAGATAGGTGTACGCGCCGTGCTGCATGGCGGTCACGGCCGAATTGATTGAACCGTGCCCGGTCAGCAGGATCACTTCAGCATCGGGAAGTTCTTCCTTCGCCTTGCGGAGGATGGCCAGGCCATCGATGTCGGCCATGCGAAGGTCGGTGATGATCACGTCAAACATGTCGCTCTCGATGAGCGCCGAGCCCCGCGCGCCGGAGTTGGCCACCGTGCAGTCGTACCGTCCCTGCCGCTCCAGACTTTCGGCAACGGCCTGCGCGTGCGGTTCGTCGTCGTCAACGATGAGCACGCGAATGGGCGTGGCGGGGAGATCAACCGATTTGTCTGCGGCCGAGGTCATGAGGCATTCTGGGGGGCGGGGAGCGGGGGCAACGAGAGTGTAAAGCGTGTTCCTCGACCAGGGGCGCTTTCGACGGCGATGCGGCCGCCGTGCGCCTCCACGATCCGGCGGACCGTGGCCAGGCCCAGCCCGCTTCCGCCCGGTTTGGTCGAGAAAAAGAGGTCGAAGATCCGCGGGAGCGACGCCGCGTCGATCCCGCATCCGGTGTCGATCAGGTCCAGCTCGACGCGCTGGTCGCGGGCGCGTGTCTGCAACTCCAGGAGCCCCCCCTTGGGCATCGCCTGCTGCGCGTTGAGCGCCAGGTTGAGCAGCGCCTGACGGAACAGCGATCGATCCAAGCGGACCGGTGGTAGGTCGGCGGACAAATGCGGGCTGATCTCCACCGCGGCCGAGGCCGCCTCGGGTTGATAGAATTCGATGAAGTCGCGAACCACCTGATTCAAATCGCAGTCCTCCGGGTCGATTTCTCCCACGCGGGCGTATCGAAGAAAGGCGTCGAGAATCGTTTCCAGATGTCCGCATTCCCGCTGCACGATCCGGATTTTCTGCAACATGCGGTGTTCGCGGGGAGAATCGCTGCCCTGCACGTCTTCCGCCAGCAAATCCAGATTGAGGCTGATCGTCGAAAGCGGATTGCGAATTTCATGCGCCAACTCGCCGGCCAGCGCGGCAATCTGGGCGTATTGCGCCAAAAGACGCTTGCGCTCATCGTCCGGCAGCAGGTTTTCACCCGACATATCCCACCCAGAGTCGGCCCAGGCACAGCAGCAATGAGTCAATCCGCGTGAAATTCACAGTCCGTTTGAGACGACCGGGGTCGATGATCGTCTCGGCCAAAGTCGCCCGCGGGAAGGAGACGGCGACGACGCTGCGATCTTCCCGGACACCCCCTTCAGGATACACAAAAACCCGGTTTCGGAATGGAAACCGGGTTTCGAAACCAGCTCGCCCCGCGAACGTGTGCGGCTCAGGTCTAGGCTGGAGGCGCGTCACCCCCCTTGGCCGCCTCCGCCAGGACCGCCTTGCGGGACAGTTTGACTCGATTCTGATCGTCCACCGCGATCACTTTGACCTGCATGCGGTCCCCTTCTTTGCAGATGTCGATGACCGACTTGACATAGCCGTCCGACAATTCGCTGATGTGACACAGCCCATCTTTGCCGGGGACGATTTCGATGAAGGCACCAAAGTCCTTGATCGCGCTCACTACGCCGTTGTAGATTTTGCCGACTTTGATTTCTTCGGTCATGGCTTCGACGCGCCCCAGGGCGTCATCGACTCCCGCCTGATTCGGTCCGGAAATCGTCACTGTCCCATCGTCGTTGACATCGAGCGTGGTGCCGGTTTCTTCCTGCAACAGGCGAATGGTCTTCCCACCCGGACCGATCAACAAGCCAATCTTCTGCGGATCGATCTTGGTGCGGACCAGCCGCGGAGCGAACGCGGAAATGTCCTTGCGCGGCCGACCGATGGCAGTGAGCATCGACCGCAACAGGTCCAGGCGCGCGGTCTTGGCCTGCGCCAACGTCTCGCGGATGATCTGCTCGTTGATGCCGTCGATCTTGAGGTCGAGCTGGATGCCGGTAACCCCTTTGCCCGTTCCCGCAACCTTAAAGTCCATGTCGCCGAAGTGGTCTTCGTCGCCGATGATGTCGGTGAGGAGGACGAACCGGTCGGCCTCTTTGACCAGTCCGATCGAGATTCCGGCCACCGGCTGCTTGATCGGAACTCCCGCGTCCATCAACCCCAGCGTGGCGCCGCAGACGCTGGCCATCGAACTGGAGCCGTTCGATTCCATGATGTCCGAGATGACCCGGATCGTATACGGGAACTTGTCCGCCGCCGGCAGCACCCGCTCCACCGATCGCTCGGCCAGCGCCCCGTGACCAATCTCGCGGCGACCAGGGCCACGGATCGGGCGGCACTCTCCCACCGAATACGGCGGGAAGTAATAGTCGAGCATGAACCGCTTGGTGTATTCCTCGAACAGCCCATCCACGCGCTGCTCGTCACGAACCGTTCCCAAAACCACCGTTACGACCGACTGGGTTTCTCCCCGCGTGAAGACCGCTGAGCCATGCACGCGCGGCAACACTTCCACCTGGCAGGAAACGGCACGCAGATCGGTATGCCCACGCCCGTCAGGACGCTTTCCTTCCAGCGCCAGATCGCGAACGATTCGATACTCCAGATCGTGCCAGGCGCTGCCAAACTGGGCTGCGGTCGCCCCGTCGGCGGTCGTCTCGGCGCCATTGGGGAAGAGCCGTTCTTTCCACGTCTTCTTCAGCGCCGACACTGCTTCCGCCCGCTGCTGCTTGGAGCCGGAGGTCTTGGCCTGCCGGAATTCGGCGTAAGCGTCGGACCGTAGTTTGGCAGTCAACGGGTTGGCCGGAGGAGGAACGAACGACTTCGCCGGAACCCCCACCTTGCGGACGAGCTCGTCCTGCATGTCGCAGATCTCGCGGATGGCGGCGTGCCCGAACAGCAAACCGTCGACCATTTGCTCTTCGGGGAGCTGGTCGCCGAAGCCCTCGATCATCAGGATCGAGTCGCGCGTCCCGGCCACCACCAGATCCAAGGCGCTGACTTCCAGTTCCTTTTGCCGGGGAAGCAGGACAAACTGGCCGTCGATCAATCCCACCCGGACTGCCGCCAGGGGGCCTCGGAAGGGAATCTCCGGCGACAGCGATAAAGCAGCGCTGGCCCCGATGATCGACAGGACGTCCGGGTCGTTCTCATTGTCGCAGGCGAGGACGTTCCCCATCACCTGCACCTCATCGACGTAACCCTCGGGAAACAGCGGGCGGATCGGCCGATCGGTGAGCCGGCTGGTGAGGATCTCCTTGAGGGTCGGTCGCCCCTCACGCTTGAGAAACCCGCCGGGGAATTTTCCGGCTGCGGCGGTTCGCTCTCGGTAATCGACAGTCAACGGGAAAAAATCAATTCCCGGACGCGGTGGACCGGATTGACCGGCGACGAACACGACTGTTTCGCCATACTGAACGAGCACGGCGCCGCTGGCCTGTTTTGCCCATTCGCCCGTTGTGATACTTAACTTTCTTCCCCCTACCTCACGTTCAACCGTTACTTTCACTGTGTGTACCTGCAAAGGATTGGTGTGTCTCAGGCCGCCTGCTCGCTACTTGCGAAGGGACAGACGCCCGATGATGGCCAGATAACTCTCTTGGTTGTGCCGCCTCAGATAATCGAGCAAACGCCTCCGCCGGCTGACAAGCATCAGCAGTCCGCGGCGACTGGAATGGTCCTTTTGGTGCGTGCTCAGGTGACCCGTCAGCTCATTGATGCGATGCGTCAACATCGCTACCTGGACCTCCGGGGAACCGGTGTCGGCGTCCGTCCGGCGGTATTCCTCAATGATCTGGGTTTTCCGTTCTTTCGTAATCGACATGCCACCTTTCCGCCTGTTTTTCGATTTGTCTGATCTTGCAATCCCACCAATCTAACAAGGGCGCAGGAATATTCAACGCCAAACGGCCCCGGATTGAGAACTTCCAGGGGATTTCCCCAAGCCAAGACGCCGCCGACGCCCGGAAAATCGACGCAATTCACGCAGGCCGCGGACCTTCCGCCCGATGACCGGACTCGCACTTCCGGCAAATGGCACACCCTCGGACAATCGGCTACGATAGGGGCGAACTGTTTCTACTCCCAAACATGGCACCGATACTCCATCCCATTCATGCCCCCGCTCTACCTGTCCGATACCGACGTGCGCGACCTCCTGGATATGGAGATCGCCGTGGAAGTGATTGAAGAGGCCTTTCGTCAGTTGTCCCTGGGGGGGGCCTCCAACGTCCCCCGCGCCCGGGTCCGCGCTGGCGACACACATCTACATACGATGTCCGCGGCGGCCGATTACCTGGGAGTCCTGGGATGGAAAGCCTACTCCACCACCCGAACCGGGGCGCAGTTTCAGATCGGCCTGTACTCCCAGGCGACGGGTGACCTCCTGGCGCTGGTCGATGCCGACTACCTGGGGCAACTTCGGACCGGCGCCGCCAGCGGCGTGGCGACTGAGTGCATGGCCCGTCCCGATGCCAAAGTCGTGGGGCTGTTCGGCACCGGACGGCAGGCGCGGACGCAACTCAAAGGCGTGACCACCGTCCGCAAGATTGAACTGGTCGAGGTCTTTGGGAGAGACGAAGAACGGTGCCGCCAGTTCTGCGATCAAATGTCCGAGTGGTGCCTGACCCGCGTCGTGCCGTCCCGGAATCCCGACGCCGTCGCCGCCGAAAAGGACATCGTGATCTGCGCCACCTCGGCTCGGACGCCGCTGTTTGAAGGACGCGTCCTGGACGAAGGAACGCACCTGAACGTCGTCGGCTCAAACTGGCTGCAGCGAGCAGAAATCGATGTGACCACAGTCCGCCGCGCCGACACGATCGTCTGCGACAGCCTGGAACAGTGCCGCTTGGAAGCCGGAGACTTCGTGCAGGCACTGGAAGAGGGGGCGGTGGACTGGTCCAATATGCACGAACTGTCGGACGTGGTGACCGACCGGGAAACGGGGCGCAAAACGGCCGAAAGCATCACCCTCTTCAAATCGGTCGGACTGGCCATCGAAGACGTGGCACTGGCGGCCAAACTGCTGGAATTGGCCCGCTGCGCCGGACTGGGCCAGCCGCTGCCGCTCTGACGCGCGCGGGGTGCCAGGCGTGTGCGTAGCTTCCAGTCCTGGCTTCCACCAGCCCTGTGCCGGTGGGGAGCTGACGGTTTCCATATGTTCGAATTTTCAGCCCGCCAACGGAAGAATTCCGGGAACAATTCGCTTCAATGGCGCTTCAGACATCTGCGCAGACCGGGACATGCGCTACCGATTGAACAGGAACGCCGGGCTGTTCATCAGCGCCCACATTAGGTCTTGCGCCGCCTCGGCCTTCCCTTCGACCGCGACGAAGTAGCCCAGCGACGTGGTCAGTTCGTCGTGCGTGGGATACCGACCGAGCACCGACAGGTACAGGTCTTCGACGAGCGTTTTTTCGTCGGTCTTCGCCGTGATCAGCCGCGCGATCAACCCTTGCGGGTGGATGATCGCTTCGGAAACGGTCGGGCCGTTGACCAGGTTTAACGTCTGCGCCAGACTCACCTCGGCGACCCGTTCGCACTCACAGGGAATCTCCCGCGGGGGGCGGCCGAACATGTCGAGGAAGCCGATCTGGATGTTCGGATCGGGCAATTGCGTCGCCCGGAATCCGGCCGGCACTCCCGGCAACGTCACCGGACTGTCGGACGCGACCATGATTGCGTCGAAGAGCTGTTCGGCCGTGAGCCGGCGGGGCATGAAGTGCGAATAATTCTCGGCGTCATCCTCGTTCCACGCATTGGTCTGGTAGCTGCGCTGATACGTGTGCGATCCGGTGATCACCCGCAAGAGGTGCTTCAGATCCATATTGCGGGCGATGAAGTCGTCGGTCAGCGCTTTGAGCAGTTCCGGATTCGAAGGGGGATTGCTGCTGCGGATGTCATCCACCGGATCGATGATCCCGCGCCCCATCAAATAGCTCCAGTAGCGGTTGACGACGCTGGTCGCGAAATACGGATTCTCCTTGGAAGTGAGCCACTGCGACAGTTGCTGGCGGAGATCCCCCTGACTGTCAACCGGCCCAGGGTGGTCGTATGGAAATCGAGCCGCCACCGGCTGGTTGTTGCGCGGGTTCACGACTGGCTGTGCGCTGCGGAGCGGGAAAATGATCTCTTCCTCGGGAATCCCGCCCGGTTTGCGGCCGACCGCCGCAAAATAGGCCGACAACTGGTAATACTGCCCCTGCGTCCATCGCTCAAACGGATGGTCGTGGCACTTGTTGCAGCTAAAGCGGGTTCCCAGGAAGACCTGCGTCAGGTTCTCCATGACGGCGCTCGGCTCGCGCGAGATGCGATAGTAGTTCGCCGCCGGATTCTGGAACGTGCTGCCGTTGGCGGTCAGCAACTCCGCCACGAATTCATGATACGGGCGATTGACGGCGATCGCGCTGCGGATCCAGTTGCGATAGCCCCACACCCCCTTTTCGGAAACGAATTTGCGATTGGCCAGGAGCAGATCACTCCATTTGACCGTCCAATGGTCGACGTACTCGGGACTTTCCAACAGCTCTTCGACTTTGGCTTGCCGTTTTTCCAGCGTGGGGCGCGGATCGGCCAGAAACGCCTTAGTCTGCAACAGGGTGGGGGGGAGGCCGGTCACGTCGAGCGACACGCGTCGCAGAAACTCCGCGTCGCTACACAGCTCCGCCGCCTGAGTCTTCATCTTCTTCAGTTTTTGATTGACATGTCCGTCAACGAAGTTGAACTCGGGAGAATCCACCCAGACAAACCCGGTCCGATCCCCCAGCACGGTCACCTGGTTGGCGGCATACGCCCCTTCGTACCGCACCAGAATCGACGTTTCACCGCGACGGACTGATTCCACCACGCCACTCGAGGCGGTCGTATTGGTGACGGTCGCCGTGTTGAAATTGCTACTGCTGAACACCGCGTCGCGCGTCACGTCGCGGGTCGTTCCGTCGGCGTAATGAGCGACGACGATCTGCTGCAATTTCCGCCCTTCGCGGTCGATCACCGGATTGACCGGATAAACCTCCAACCGGGCGACGCGGGTCTGGTTGTCGAACTGGCACCCCTCGGCGATCCACTGGTGAATCAGCCGGTAGTAGCGGGAATCTTCGTCGAACAGAAAGCCGCCGACGTGCGGCACCCCCTGCGTCGGTTTCAGCAACATCAGACTCTGATTGGGAAGCGAGCGATTGAAGCGCCGTCCCGACAGGTCATCGACCAGAGCGAAGTAATCGGTCTCGGGGTCGTACCCGCGGAGCGTCAGTTTGAAGCCGTTTTTTCCTTCCTGCGCGCCATGGCAGGTTCCCGCGTTGCAGCCGACTTTGCTCATCGCCGGCATCACTTCCCGCACGAAACTCACCGGCGCGGGACTGGCCTCCTGAACCTCCACCGGAATTTCGATCTGCTTGTCGGCGGCGGAAATCGTCAATTTGGCCGACCCCTGTTTGACCGGTGACACGTACCCGTCGCTCTCGACGGTCACGGCGTCCCCCTGGGAGACGACCTGGGCCTGATTCGTCAGATCGACCAGGTCTCCCGCCGCGGTCTTCCCCATGACAATCACCCGCCGACTGTCCCGGATTCCGCGCAACTGAAGTCGCGGGGGGATGACCTGTAGCTCGGCGATCGGAGGCGTCGGAGGGGGATCGGCCGACAGCGGCCCGGAAGCCAGCACAATCGTCAGCGCACAGGCAGCGGCGGCCATTCGGAGCATTTGATTCGTGTGCATTCGTCTTCCTCGTGGGAAACCGCCTGAGCCGGGTTGGCGGGCGGGGGGAGTCGTTGCGGGTGAGATTGCCAGGTGGGATTGTCGTGCGTCTATCGGCTGTCCGGGTGGGGGAGCGAACCAATCCATTTTGTACCAGACCGCCCCGGACAATCAAGCGGCTTTAAGGAATCGGCCTGCCGGTCGCCTGGGAATCGGCCTGCCGGGTCTCCTTCAGATCCGTCGCAAAGGGGTGGGAGGCATTCGTTATTTTCCGGCGGCGGCGACCGTGGGGGTCACCGGGGCGGGGACGAACTCGCGAACGAGCGCCCCGGTCTCGGCGTTGAACATCCGCAATTTGCCGTCAAAGCCTCCGGTCACGACTTGAGTGCCGTCCGGAGAAAACGCCACGGCGAACACCCCCCGCGTATGTCCCGGCAGTTCGTGCAGTAGTTTTCCGTCGTCGGTGCTGTAAATGCGGGCCATGCCGGTTCCTCCGGTGCTGGAACCAGCCACAAACTTGGAACCGTCGGCATTGAAGTCCACCGCGAAGACCCGTCCCGTCATCACCGGATACCCGCGGAGGCGGTTGAAATCGTCCCCAATCACCCGCACCTGGGTGCGAATCATCTTGTAGAGCTTCGGCTCCCCATCAGCCCCGCCAATCAGCAGTTCGTCCTTCTTCGGATGCCGGCGGAGGGCCATCAGTCCTCCCTTCAGGGCTCCGGGGGTGATGCTCGTGATGTTGTCCACGAATTGCCCCGACTCGACGATCGACAGCTTCATCGACCGATCGCGGCTGATCGTGATCATGTGCTTGGCATCGACCGAAAACGTGGCGGCCATCACCCAGTCGGCGTGGGCGTCGAACTTGAGCAACTGCTCCGCATCGCTGACGCGCAAGACGCGGGCACTGTTGTCAGCCCCGCCAAACGCGAACAACGTGCCGTCGTCGCTGAAGCGCCCGCCAAACAGCGTGTCGGTGGTGAGCGTGGCCGATCGTTCCAGTTTCCGTTCGGCCACATTCCAGAATTGCACTTCGCCAAACAGCGCGGGGTTGCCTCCCGTCGCCGCCAGCAGTTTGCCATCCGGGGAAAACGTCAGCGACGTGATGTATTGCGAGCGGCCGACCAGTCGTCCCGCCAGACCGCTTCCGTCCGCTTTCTGCAGCAGGATTTCATGAAATCCCGACACCGCCAGCAACTGTCCGTCGGGGGACCAGGCAATCGCCGAGACGACCGGAGCGCTTTGATAGACGGGGGGCTTCTCCGCCGTGATTGTGTCCAGAACTTCCGCGGGGGTGTCGTCCTGGGCCCCTTCTTTGACCCACCGCGTCAGCAGCGCCACCTGCTCCTTGGCGAGCGGGGGAGCGTTCTTCGGCATCGACGGTTTTTCTCCGGAAACCACCTCGATGAGCAGACTTTCCTCCGGCTTGCCCGGTTCAAATCCAACTCCCTGTTCCCCACCGGTTCGAGCGGCGGCAAACGAGGTCAGCACCAGTTTGCCTCCCGCCTTCGCCGGCTGGTGACACCCCGTACAACTCCGTTGCAGAATCGGGCGGACTTGCCGGTAAAAGCTGACGGGCGCTTCTTTCGCCGGTTCATCCGCGCCAAAGGCGATCGTTGGGCGCCATCCCGGCGACAGGATCGTGAGGACCACCAGGCTCCACAACACGCTTCGGAAAACAGGCATCGCAGGCATCTCCGCTGACAAACAAGTCCAGATTTTGGGTCGGTTCAGGATACCGCCCGCCCCCCCCTACCGTAAAGGGGGAGCGGGTGTGGCGGCCCCCGTCGCCGCCAGCACCTCCCGTCCCGCCCGACGCAACGCTTCCAGCAGCCCGTCCAGGTGTGCCTCGGTCGTCAGTGGGTTGATCAGCGTGCAGCGGAGCGTCGCCACCCCGTTCCAGGCGGCGGGGACCAGGTAATATTCTCCCGATTCGATCACCGCCCGGCGAATCCTCCACTGGAAATCGCCGATCTGTGCGTCCGATGCGTCCCGCAGTGCCTCTGGGACATGCCGAAACATGACAATGTTACACTCCGGCTCATGCAGCGGGACAAAATCCTCGGCGTCACGCAGTTTCTCGAACAACCGTCGACCCAAACCGAACGTCACGTCCACCATGTCGGCGAACAGTTGCGGACCGAACAGCGACCAGACCCCCCACAACCCCAGCGCCGCCGAGCGCTTCGTACATTCCAGCGTCCGCAACCCGCTGTCATATTCAGCCAGCCCCGGAGCAGAGGGATCGAACAGATACGGCGCCTGTTGGCGAAACGCTTCGTCCGCATGCCGCTTCTCCTTATAAAAGAGGAACGCGCACAGCGCGGGTACAAACAGCATCTTGTGGGCGTCCCAGGTGAGGCTGTCGGCCCGCTCCAGCCCGGCGACCAGTTGCCGGTGCCGCGCGCTGAGCAGCACCCCCCCGCCATGTGCCGCATCGACATGCAGCCAGACCTGATGCCGCTCGCAGACGTCGGCAATCTGCTCCAGCGGGTCGAATGCGCCGATCGGAGTGGCGCAGGCGCACGCCACCACCGCCACGATCGGATGCCCCTTGTTCTGCAAGTCGGTCAGCGTCCGGTCGAGCTGTTCCGGATCCATCCGGCGGCGGGAATCGAGTTCCGCCTTGACGACGTGGTTTGTTCCCAATCCGAGAATTCCGGCTGAGCGAGCAATGCAGTAATGGGAGTCGGCATGGACCACCAGCTTGGGGGCCTTCCGATCGGGTGCTACCAAATCGGAAATGCCTCGCTCCCAACTCTCCCCCAGCGCCACGTTGCGCGCTACCAGAAGGGCGGTCAGATTTGCCAGCGACGCCCCATGCGTCACGATCCCCGCCGATTGGGCTTCATTCCACCCCAGGCATTCCATCAGCCGCCCGATCATCGTCCGTTCGACGGCGGTCCCCCACGGCCCCATTTCGTAAATCGCCATCGGCTGATTCGTCACCGATCCCACGGCGTCAAACAGTCCCGCAATCGGAACTGGCGCCGGAACCTGATGCCCGACATACCGTGGATCGTGCAGATTGTTCCCATGCGACAGCGCCAGCCGCACCAGGTCGGCGAATCGCGCCGCCAGATCGCCGGGGGAGGCTTTCTGGTCTGGATGATCCAGGCTGTGTTGTGCAGTTGCCGAAGGAACCGTTTCCTGCGCCAAGGCAATCAGGGCTCGCGGATCGGACCAGTTGAGCACTACCGATTGCTCTCCCTGCACCTGCCGCAGATGGTCCCCCAGCAAATCCGCCAGTCGGTGACCAGCGGCCTGCAACAGTTCCGGATCGTAAGCGGCCTGAATCCGCCTTCGCGCATCGGCGAGTGTCGAATGATTGTCGTCCATAAAGCTGACAATAGCGGCTGAAGGGACGATTTCGTAGCATGCCGCTATGGCGTGCCGCTACTGCGGTGACAGATCGCAACGAGGAATTCAAATGCGAAACACACGGCACTGGTTTCTGATCGGTCTGGCGGTGTTGGGAATCGCCGTCGGCCAGTCCTCTTCCCGCTGCGGCAGCATCCTCCTGGCGGTCGAACCGGAAACGAACACCACTCGGTCTTTTGCCACGGTCCCCGGTTCCGGAACGATCGAATTCGAGGCGGCTGCCGATGACCAGTCCCTCCCCGAGCATTTTCGCCTCGCGCCGCACCGGTTCGAATTTGAAGCCCGCCCCTTGCGCCGGTCGGGGCGCGTCCGCATGCACAAGGTCACGTTCCCGTCACCCGTCACGACTGACGTCGTGGAAAACAACACGGTCCACGGCGAGTATTTTCAGCCCTCCGGCGACGGCCCCTTTCCCGCCTGCGTCGTCCTGCACATTCTGGGGGGAGACTTTCTCCTCGCGGAGACGGTCGCCAATCACCTGGCACAGCAGGGAATCGCGGCGCTGTTCGTCAAACTCCCCTATTACGGCGAACGCCGCGGCAAGGATTCTCCGCGGCGAATGATCTCGCGCGTCCCGGCAGAAAGCGTCTCTGGGATGACTCAGGGGGTGCTGGACATTCGCCGCGCGACGGCTTGGCTTGCCACCCGCCCGGAGGTCGATCGAGAGCGTCTGGGGATCACCGGGATCAGCCTGGGAGGGATCATGTCAGCGCTGGCGGCGGAGGGAGAACCGCGTTTGAGGAACGTGGGGATTGTCCTGGGGGGAGGGGGGCTGGCGGAAATCCTGTGGGAGAACGACCTGCCTGAAGCGCGCGAGTTTCGTGAACAATGGCTGGCCAACGGCGGAACCAGGGAATCGTTCTGCGCCACGCTTGCCCCCGTCGATCCGGCTACCCACGCGCATCTGCTCAAAGGACGCCGGGTGCTGATGATCGCCGCCAAGAACGACGAAGTGATCTTTCCCAAAAGCGCCATCACCCTCTGGGAGGCAATCGGCAAAGAACCCGAACTGGTCTGGCTCGACGCAGGGCACTACACCGCGATCCGCTACCTCCCCCGCGAACTGGTCCGGCTGGATCAGTTCTTCAACGGCAACTGAGTACATTTGACTTGGACACCCTCACGTTCCGCCAAAACCTCGCCCTTCCCCCCAATCAGCAGGCGAACGGCTCAGCGTAAGCTGGCCGGTCAGAGTAAGCTTGCCGCTCAACGTAAGCCTGCCGGCCCAGCCCAAGATAGCCGGTCATCGTCATTCCCCCGCGGCTGAAGAAGCGTCGGAGATGAGGGGGCGACCGTCTCGGTGAACCGCGGTCATCGGGGCACCCGTTCGGCTGAGTCGAGGAGGGTCAGTGGTTTATGAACGCGGGGCCATAGTTGGCGCTTCCGCACCGCGCGATTCGTGGTAGCATACGCGCGCTGGATGCCGATCCGCTCAATTTCAAACTGCCGGAGCAGTGGTCATGGAAATACGTCAATGCGTGGCGACCCGGATCATGATGAGCCTGGCGTTGCTGCTGCTGATCGGGGGCGCTCGCGGCGACGAAGCGCCGGTGACCGAGAAGCCCGCCGATACGATGCGCGGCGAGAAACCGGGACAGGATCGCGACGACAATGGATTGAAGATGAAGTTCGTCTGGTGCCCGCCGGGGATCTTTGAGATGGGGGAAGCCGAGGAAGTCGAAATTATGGCGGCGGACGACGAGCAGGACGGGGACGAACCCGACCCACTCGTAGAGGGGGAGGACGATCCGAAAAAGGCGACGGACGACGAGCGGCTGACGGGTGATGAGATCCGACCGGTCAAAGTCTGCCTGACGCGCGGGTATTGGCTGGGGAAATACGAAGTGACCCAGGGGGAATGGAAACAGGTTATGCAGACTGAACCGTGGAAAGCAGAGGAACGGGTTAAAGAGAGGGACGATTTTCCCGCGACGTTCTTGGATTGGAAGGACGCGATGGACTTCTGCCGCAGGCTGACGTCGCAGGAGCGGGAAGCGAGACGGATTTCTGATGCCTGGGAGTATTCGTTGCCGACGGAAGCGGAGTGGGAGCGGGCTTGTCGCGCTCGGACCAGCACGACGTTCAGTTTTGGGAACGATGAATCGAAATTGGGGGAGTATGCATGTTTTGAAGGGAATCTCCGCAGAGTGTGGTTTGTGCGTCGGGTTGGGCAGAAACTGCCCAATTCATGGGGTTTGCACGATATGCACGGGAGTGCTTTGGAGTGGTGTCGGGATGCATACAACGAAAAACTGCCGGGGGGACGTGATCCGGAAGTGAAAGTGGGGGATTACCGGGTGGGGCGTGGAGGGTGCTGGTACTGCCCGGCCGAGCGCTGTCGGTCGGCGTATCGAAACTGGAACGAGCCGTCGAATCGAGCCTGGTACTGGGGCTTTCGTGTCGCCCTCAGTTCCGTCGGGCCAGCCAAGCCCGCCAGCGGAGCCGGGAGCGGAGGCCCGGAAGGGGCGCGGCGGTAAGCGCACACAGTTCGGTTGTGGCGGATCGTCCTGGAAATGCTCTGGCCATTCGGGGCTCACCGAAATCTGGTTGCGATCGGCCCTGTTTTCCGATTCCGATGCACACCCTGCATCCTGACCCGCGCCGCCTGGTTCATTGAGAAGTGTTTCGCGGATCGCTACAGCAGGTTCTGGGAAGCCGGCTGGCCCGGTTTGGACTGAATTCCTCTCCACCAGCTCAAGCTGATGGCAAAAGGGGAGTCGGCTCAAGCCGACTGGCCGTGCGATCGCTGCAGCGCGATGACTGATTGGCGGCCGCTCGCTTGCGAACGCAGACGTGCGGCCACTCATGTGCAACCGCGCGATGACAGGCTGGCGGCCGTTCACTTACTGCCGCTCGGGGTGCGACTCCCGGCGCGCAATCGCCATCGCGCGGTCTGGGTGGAAAGCGGCTGGGTGAATTGGACCGCGATCGCCCTGTGTCTGGTTCTCATCGCCTATCCGCTGTCCGTTGGGCCAGTTATCTATTTGTTTCGAAGAAATTTGCTGCCGGAATGGGCATACCCATGGGGGTCATATACGAGCCACTGGAATTCCTCGCCGGGAATGGCCCCGCTCCGGTGCGCGAAGCGCTGCTTTGGTACGTTGGACTCTGGGATTAGTCGCGCCGGCCGCACCTCCTGCCAACACGACTGTGCAACTTGCCGATCAACCCCAGAACCGAAAACTCGCGGCGAAGAGAAGCCAGGGATTCAAGCGGGAGTGGATGGGAATCGAACTCCTGCGAAAAACCGCAGGAATTTGCGGACTGAGGACGAAAACGACGCGCAATCCGACGCGCGCGGTGCCCATCTCGACGGCGATCTGGAAATCCTGGTTGATGCCTGGCCCGATCTGTCCGAGGACGCCCGGCGGCTTGTGATGCTGGCCGCTGGAATTTCTACGGCCGTTCTGAACTCGCAGTGACTGCGATTTAGGCAGCGCTGCAAGCGACTCGTCACGTTTCCACGATGATGAATTGACATTGTTGGTCGATGTCGGGCAACACCTGATCCCGTCAAATTCGAACCACTGTCAAGCGCCAACAGGATGCAATTGGAAATTTTCTCGGAA
>JBJXGA010000128.1:0-10567 GCA_046152955.1 Planctomycetales bacterium
CCCCCCGGCCCTCCCTTGCGAAGGGGGGGAAGACGAGGCACTCGTCGCCGAACTCCCCCCTTGCTGTTCCCCCACGCCCGGCGACGTCCCCGGAAACGTCTGCTTCCACCCTTCAGGCAACACCTGCGCCACGACATACGTGCCGGCCGGCAGGTTTTGGAACCGGTACACACCATTCGTATCGGTGACCGTCGAAATCTCCCCCGCGTCGAGCGCTCCGTCCCGGTCGGCATCGAGAAACACCGTCCATTCAACCAGCAGCGGCTCACCCGTATCGAACGCCCGGTTCTCATTCCGGTCATCCCACAACGTGCCGCTCAACTCGGCCGGCGGCGGCGGAGAGACGAATTGCCATTCGACCGAACTGACGCCTGTGCCCGCGTTGCCGGCCAGGTCATGCAGCCCCTGAGTATCGACCGACAGCCGGTAAACGCCGTCGGTCGCCACCAATCCCGCCAGGCCCGACAGCCGGAACGTGCGGGGATCGAGTTTTAGAATCGACGGAGTCGCCGGCAGCAGATTCGGCCCGTTGTCGCGAGACAGAATCAGCGCTGCCGGGTCGAGTGCCCCCTCGGCGACCGCTTCAGTGAAGGCGATGTCGATGGAATCCGGCGCGGTCGAACCAGCCTCCGTCGGGACATTGCCCCACTCCGCGACAAACGGCGGCGTCTGATCGATAAACAGAATGTAGGACGCCGCCCTACTGTTCCCCGCCGCGTCGGTCGAAACGACCCGCAGCTCGTGGTTGCCGACCACGTCAAACGCGAGGTCAATGTCGAACACTCCCGTGCTGGTGAGCTGTGTGCCCAACAGCGACCCGATCGTGTCGTCATAGACGGCGATCGCGACCGGCATTTCGGAAATCTGGCCGGTGATGCGACCCGACAGAACGTTCGTGACCTTGTCACCGACGAGACCGGTATCGGGGCTAAAGGCCAAGCCAGTTGCGGCAGGGGGCGCCGTCCGATCGATCTGCCAAGTTTGCGTCAACTGACCGATGCCGGCGTTCCCCGCAACATCGGCGACATCCCCCCCGCCGATCGTCAGTTCGTAGCTGCCGTCGAGTACCGTAATCGCCCCCAGACCGGTGACGCGGTAGCGCCCGTCGCCGAGCGACGAAACCGACAATCCGGCGGTCGAGACGGCCTGCGATCCACGCGTCAGCCGCACGTCCCCCACGGTGAACGTGTCGGCACCGAGCAATTCGCTGAATGTGACGTCCATTGAATCAAGCGCCTGATTCGTCAGTCCGGAGGGCAAGCCGACGATCGACGAGACTTGCGGGCCAGTCGTATCCATCGTCCAGTCGATCGACTGTGAGCCAACCCCTTCGAGACCGGTGGCGCTGACAACTCCGGACGCCAGCACCGTCAGCGTGTAGTTTCCTTCGGACGCGGTGAACAGGGCCAGCCCGGCGATGCGGTAATCGGCGACGGCGGTTTGGGTGAATGTGAGCGATGAACCCGAGAAGTCGATTGTAGTTCCGTCGCGGGTCAGCACGAGGTCGGCTGTGCCGAACGAATCGGCTTGCAACTCGCGGCTGAACGAGACGTTGACCTCATTCACGGCCGTGTGCACGCGAGCAGCAGATGGGCCAATGATGCTCGTGACGGTCGGGGCGGAATCGGCCTTCGTCCATTCGACTGCCCTAAAACCTGTCCCCAGGTTTCCAAACTCGTCGGCGACTCCCGCAGCCCGCACTTCGAAGCGGTAGGCGGCATCTGGGCCGGTCAACGCGGCAAGACCCGCAATCTGATATTGGGTTGCCGACAGGGCTACGATCGACACTGTCGAAGTGATCAGGTTGGTCGAATCGTCGTTGCGGTAGAGCGCCAGGTCGCTAAGCTCGAAGCTGCCGGCCAGCAGCGGCTCGGTGAACGTGGCGGTCAGCGTATCGACCGCATCGGTCACCAGCCCCGACGCGCCGGTCAACTCGGTGACGGTCGGCCCCACGGTATCGACCGGTGAGTAGCGCACTGTGTAATGCCCCGAGCCGCCGAAGTCGAGCAGGTGCAGACGGTTTTCGAGGATCGGCCGGCGGCCCTTTTCGATAAACGTGCGGTCGGTCTGCCAGGCATTGCCGCCGGTGACGTTGTCGCCGATCAGCACCTCGAATCCGTCGTCGCGGACGATTTGCGCCAGCCGGTATTTGCCGTTGGCCAGATCGGGGAGGTCGATGTAGTTCCATCCCGCCCCGACGGTCGCAGTCAGTTCGACCGTCAGGTCGCCAGTGACCGGTGCCCCATCGAGCACCGCGTCGGTCACCGTCTCGACCGACTCGACCCGACCATCGCTGAGCCAGAGCGTATCGGGCGTGTCGTGCTCGTCGGCGATGTCATTGACCAGATAGTCGAACTTGCCGTCGTAATACGTGCCACCCGCCTGCACGAGGTGAATCATTTCGTGGATGTCGACACTGTCGATCAACGACAACCGCTTGTCGCCCAGCGAATCGACATGCTCAAACGTCGCCTTGTAGTCGATGAACTGCCCCTGCAGCGTGCTGGTGAGCAGCCAGCGCCCCTGCACAATCTCGCCGGCGTCGATCTGCCCGAAGTTGGCGGTGAGCGAGGGGTTCAGGTTCTGGCCATTGACTTCGGTGCCGATGATCTGAAAGTCGATCAGCAAACCTTTCTCGTTGTCGACGATCTGCGGCTGTGCGGAGGTGATCGAAACATCTTTGGCGACGCCGAAGCCGCTGTTCTGGATCTGCACAGCGAGGTTGTAGGGCTGGCTCGGTTCGACTTCGTCGGTGAACGGATCGTCGCTCAGGACATCGCGCTGATGGAAATAGTTAACTGTCAGCATTGGATTTGGAAACACTGTGACTCGTGAAACCGGCAACGGAAATGCAATTGTCCGCTCGCCCTGTGAGTAACCAAGGATCCCCGATACAAAGTACTCGGTGGGACGCTCAGTCGCAGCCAGCGGTCCAGGAATTACCAACCACTTAATCGCGCCGCGCGAATCTGGAGCAATTGTACCGCTTCCCTCGATACTATCCACTCCGGCGAGTGATTCAATGCGAACTTCGAACCGATTCGTTACCACCGTACCTGCAGAATTGCGAATCTCAATCTGTGCGACCAAACCGGTCTCAGCGACTTCTGGATCGTCGTTAAAGATTGTCGCGGCGACACTGATTGCGTCTCCGATGACAGTGACTTCTTGCGATGTCTGTAATTGCACACGTGCGCAAACGCCGGAATCCGCAGAATCGGTTATGCTTGGCTGGGGCTGCACGTTGGAATCACCGTCTGATTGCGAACCGCTCTCTCCAGTCGCGCTATCGCCCGAAATGGAAACTTCTACATCCCACAAGACGCTCCCAACGATTGGAGGATAGGGAGACACGAAAAGGACCTGACCGATGATTCCGTCGAGGCTGATCTGACTAGTATTGGCAACGACGGTCACATCAGATTCACTGGAAAACCATTGGTCGACTTCAGCTAGGCGCTCTTCCTCGTTGAACGCCGGATCCGACAATTGATCTTTTGGCTCCTCAAGCGCAGGAAGCGCATGCGATCCGTCTGAGTCAACCACGCTAGCATCGACTCCCCATTCAGTTATTCCCAAGAATACCTGCGGTTCCCGACCGATCTTCAGAAACGCGTCGACGTCTACAAGGAATATCGAGTGGGGGTTAATTGTCGGGACAGTGTACGACACACGATCGTACGTAACATTCAGCCCAAAAATCGGGTACACCCTTTGGTACACCTCTGGATAGGGATAAATCGTACCCACCCCGAGATCCTTATCCGTTGCTACATGCCGATTTCGGTATGCCTGGAACTCACGGTAGATTTGCTTGTTATTGCACGTCTCTGCTTGCAAGGAAATGTTATTCGTTCCGTATTTCAAGTCATCTTGGTTGAATTCGAATGTAAACTCACCAGTCACACTTGGAACCGTCGCTTTAACTTGACCGTTAATAATGAACGTAACGTTATACAGAGTGGCATCACTTGGGATGGTACGATAGTATACTTTGACTGCTTTGGGTTTTTTAGCGTCAACGCCAACGACAAGGAAGTCGCCCGATTCCTCACACTCACACGTCGCGGTGGATTCATACACCGGTGCAAACACAAACGGGGCGCCGATGGCCCCGCGGCCACCGGCGGTGGCACCTCCAGTGCTGCCACCGCCGCCACCTTGTCCAATTGGACATAACGCATCGGCTGGCGGCACGACTTGGATGGGAATTGAATACCACTTTCCATCGGGCCCGCAGTTGATTTTGTACCTCGCGTATCCAGAGATCTGACAGGGCACTGCATCCGCCGCAGCAACCCCTACTCCGTTAAAGTGCGTCGGCGCAATCGCGTTGCGGCGAATCAACACCGGAATCTGTAGACTCGACTTCGCCTCAAGCCGATCGACCTCCTCGATCAGCGGAATAATCTCGATCACACTGTTGCTGTCGAAATGCAGCGTGACGCTGTCCGCACCGATCAGACCTTCATTGCGAATCGTCATCATAACGGTCATCGTCTGACCCGCCTTGGTCAGATCGAACAAATCGATCAGCGGCGGATCCACTACGACCACCGGCATTGGCACATTGGTTTCGAAGTCGCTGGTGATCGTGATCTTCGTGCGATCAGCGACTTCCGCCGACGTCACAGTCCAGATGTAGCGAACAGCCTGCCGCGGCAGGAAGGCCAGCACGGAGTTGGGAGTTCCCGCTTCGATCAAATGCGTTTGAGTGAACGAGCCGTGTTTTTCGGCGTCCACTCGAATCTCGTAGTACCCCTCGCGAAGATCGGCTGCCGCCACGCGCCCGTTTTCGTCGCTTGTTCCCGCAAATATGACACGGCCGGTGGTGGCGTCGGTTACTGTCACACTCGCCTCGACCACCTTTGGTGACCCCTCGGCATAGTACGTGTATTCGTCGACAACTTCGATCTCCAAATCGCCCGCGGCGTCACTCAGGTTTCGGATCGTGAACGGCACGCTCAGGCTGACAGTTGCGTTTTCGTCCGTCGCACCCGCAATCACGAGCGCACCGGTGTAATCCCCCAGCGGCAGGTCGGTCGCCGGCAAGAGTTGCAGCACGATCGTCGTTGATTGGCCCGGTTGCATCGAGGCGATTGCAATTCCCGTCGCGCTGAGCATCCAAGGGACGTCCGGCAACCGCAATTCCAGCGGCCCGGATTCTCGGCCTCCGTCGTTGGTCACCGTGAATTGCACAAGCCGCTGTTCGGGGCGCTCCTTGCCGTGGAGCATGCCTGCCTGAATGCGCTCGACCGATGCCGTCAGCTTCGGGCGCAGGGCGACGACTTCGACCGCCACCGGAACGTCCAGCGGCGCCCCTTCAGCGCTCGTCAGGTGCAGTAGCACGGAGCCCCCCGGTAGGCTATCGTCGGTCGCCTGCAATGTGTAGGCCAGTGTGAGCGTTCCGGAACCCAGTAGCGTCTGATCGGCGGAGCCGTCGCCCAACGTGGCAGTCGCGACGACGTTGCCGGGGCCGGAGACGATCTCGACGTTCAACCCGGTCATCGCGACTTCGCTCAGGTTGCGGATCGTCACCTGCCCCGCAGTGGCGTCGGCTCCTTCGATGAGTTTCACCGCCGGTTTGGCCGGGTCGGCGGCCATGCCGACCAGTGTGAAGTAATCCTGGGGGTCGCCGGGCGTGTCCCCCGGGTGATATGCGGCGATGCCGTACCGGCCCGCTTCGCCCGGCAGGGGCTTGAACGTCGTTCGAAAATAGCCGTTGCTGTCGGTGATCGCGCTGATCGTTCGCCGGAAGCCGCGGACGGTGAGGTCGATGTTCACCAGCACGAACGGCGTCGGTGCGTTCCCCAGTGTGTCGCGGGCCTGGCCGCGCAGTTCGACGGGGGTGTTGGCCAGCCCCAGCACCAGGTCGGCTTCGACCGTCGCATGGTACGCCGGCTGCACCACGATCGGCATGGCCGAGACGCGAGTATTGTTGGTCTCGACCCCTTCCAGCACCGCGTCGAGCGAATCAGTCGTGACGAAAATCCAGTACGTCCCCGCCTGCTTCGGCAGCCGCACCGGCACCGTCTGCGCGAACGTGTTGAGGGGCTGACTCGCCTGCAGCGTCCCGGTGAACGTATACGAATTGAGCAGCGTGTCGTCGCCGAACACGCCGTCGCTCGACAGGTACAGCGTCTGCGTGATCGTCCCCGCCGCCGGCGCCAGCCCGACGTTCGTAATCCTGAAACCGACGTCGACGAACGTGTCGGTCACCGCGTCGGCCGGTACGGTGACCTCGCTCACCACCAGGTCGGGCACGTTCTGATCGCTGACCGACAAGAGCGCGCTCCCCCCCGAGAACCCCGCGGCACTTGCCGAGAGTGTCACCTGCCGCGTGCCGTCGGTCACACCGTCGGCAACCGTGTCGATGGCGAACTCGACCGACGTCGCGCCGGCGGGAATCGTCACCTGCAAGGGCACCAGTGCCTCGGTGTCGAGGCTGCTGGCGAGCGCGACAATGAGGGGCTCGGTCGTGGCCGTGTTGCGCGTGACGGTGCCGTGGGCCGCGCCGACGATCCCTTCGCCCACGAACTGCCGGTCGAGCGCGAGCGATAGCGTGGGACCGTCGTCGTCGGTGATCGTCACCGTGCGTGTCGCCTTGCTGTCGGTGATTCGCGAGCCGTCGGCGGGATACGTCCCGTAGGCGTCGAGCGTCACCAGGCGGTCGCCGTCAACGAGCGCGTTGTTCACCACATTGAGCGCGAACGTTACGGCGAGCTGCCCCGCCGGAATGACGACCGTCGCCGGCGCCTGTACGACGCTCGGGTTGGAGACGTCAATCCGCACGGTCAGCGGGGCACTCGTCGCGACGGTCCGGCGGCTCGTCGCGGAGACCGCCGGGTTGGCGGTCCCTTCGGCGACCTGCGTGCGGTTGAGCGAGAACGACAGTTCGGGGGTGTCGTTGTCGATGATCAGCGCGCTGTCGCCGCCGTCGATGGATCCGGTCGCCGAGGCGACGATGCTGACGTTGCCGGCCGGCTCAGGAACGACGTCGTCCAGTGCCGTGATCGTAAACGTCACGCTGGCGGCGTTGGCCGGAATCACTACCGACGAGGGGAGACTGAGTTGCGTGGCGCTCGATCCGCTGAGCGACACCAAGAGCGGCTGATCGGTCACAACTTCGCGGGTCACGGTGACGGTCGCCGAGCTTCCTTCGGTGAGTTCGTCGACCGGAATGTCGAGCGTGAGATGCCCCTTATCGACGTCGAGCACCGTCAGCCCGGTGATGCCTGCCGCAAACCCGCCGGCGGTCGCACTGACCGTGACCAATTGATGCCCATCGGGGGTCGAGTCGGCGACCGGCATCGCCAGAAACGCCACCCCGGACTGCCCGGCGGGAATCACGACGCTCGCCGGCACGGTCAGTTCGCTGGTATCGCTCGACGCCAGCGTGACCGTGAGCGCGCTGGTCGTGCTGCCATTTCGCATGACAACCCCCCGCAGCGGCGAACTGGCGTCTTCGCGCACCTGGCTCGCCGGCAGCGTGACGTGCAGTTCGAGCGGAATGTCGATCGGCGCGGCGGCAATCGCCGCGTTGTTCGATTCGCTCGATTCCGAAACGGTCCCGGCGACATCGGTCTCAACCACCAGATAGACCAATCCCCCGGAGCCCTGTCCGTACGTGGGAAGCGTGATCTCGACGCTGCGATCGCCCACATCGGGGAACGTGAACTCGCCGATAAACCGGTCGTTCCCGATGGCCTGGTCATCCGACAGCCAGACCCGCTCTGTGACGGGAATCGCTCCCGCCGATGTTCCGAGGTTCAAAGTCTTCCAGGTGACAGTGACCTTCTGGCCCGCGACGGCGGTCGCCGGGGCGCTGAGTTGTTCCGGGATCAGGTCGGCCAGCGCCAGCGAAAAAGTGGTCGTGAACGAGTCGTCGCCCGTTTCGCCCTGCGTGCCGTCAGCATCCTGGTCGAGGGCGTTTCCGGCCAGATCCAGCACGCCGGGGCCGATTGTCAGCGCGTAATCGCCGCTGACCGATTGCCTGGCGAACGGAATACGGTACGTCGTGCCAGAGACGAAGGTCGGCGGGCCGACGGCAATCGCACCGTCGGGGCCAGTGAGCACAACATCCGCCGCGCGCAACCGCCCCAGCGTCTCGTTAAACGTGACGTCAACATGGTCGGTCGACGTCTGCAGCAGACCGATGGGAGTCGCCGAGAGAACCCGCGGGCCGGTCTTGTCGATGGTGAAACTGAACGACGTCGCCTTTTCGAGCGGGTTGCCGGCCAGGTCGGTGATGTTTGGACCCAGCGTGACGACGTATTCCCCCTCGGCCGACTGCGTAGGAATCGTGATATCGAACACGCGGCGTGGCGCATCGACGGGGCTGACGGAGATGGCGCCTGCGGCAACAACGCCGTTCGGCCCATCGACCACAACATCGCCGGCGGTAAACGACATAGCGTCCATCGTTTCACTGAGCGTGACTCGCAACGTCGAAACGTCGGTATTCCGAATTCCGACCGGCGAAACGCTGACGACCGTCGGAGGTGTCAAATCGGCCAGCAACGTAAACTCGTCATGTGGAGCAGAACCGATCAGGTTGCCCGCCAGGTCGCGGATGACTTGATCGGCTGAGAGGACGTATTGGCCGGCGGAGATGATCGAGCCGAACGCGATCGTGAAGTTTGTGCCGTCGCCGGTGATCCCGGTGAGGGGAATGTTCGTGCCGCCCGGCCCGGTCAACTTCACATTCGCTCCGAAGCCGATCGTCGTATCGATCGACTCACTGAACCGCGCTTGCCGGCGATCAGCGGGCGCCTGCTCGGTGGCGTTGCCGACGAGCAACGCCGGCGCCTGCGTGTCGATCCGCAAGAAGAGCGTCGCCTCAGCCGCATCGCCGATCAGGGGGTCCAGAGTGGCCCGCAGCGTTCGAATGCCATCGGCCAGCCCGGGAGCTGTGAATGAATAGGATCCGGACGCATTGACCACCTGCGACAAATCGGTGGTACCGTCGTTGTCGAAGTCGAGGTTGATCGTCCCCGGCTTGTTGACGGTGACGTCAAACGTCGGCGTGTTGTCGTTCGTCAGGTTGTCGGTGCTGGAGATGCCGCTGTCGCTGGCAGCGACAAGATCGACGTTAACTAGCGTGGGGATCGTGCCAAGCGTGACGATCTTTGCGTCGACGCCGGTCGAGTCATAAAAGTAGTTTCCATTACCAAATCCAACGCAGAAGTCGATCGTGTCTCCGATCGAAACTGCGATCGTGCTCGAAAAAGAGCTTTCGCTGGCGGGGCCGAAACCGGCGATGGATGATTCAAATAGCGAAACGCCGTTGCGCAGAACATGCACGTCGGTGCTTGTCGGTCCAACGAAGTCGCAGCCGCTGAAGATCGCGGAGAGAGAAATCAATCCACTTGCAGGCGCGGTCCATCGGACAACGCTGACCTGGCCCCCCGGACCGGGATGCATCACAAGTCCGGTGGTAGGAAAACTGACAGTGGTTATGGTCACCGTGCTGGCGGATGAATTATGAACCACCATCGGTTGGCCGGCGAAATTTGCGTGCCAGCTGTCCAATCCGCTAGTAGACTGATGATCGGAATACAAGTTGAATGTAGAGCCAACACTCGTCGACCAGCCATATTGCCAGTCGCCGAATGGATTGCTTGCAAGCGAGAAGTCCGTGCCGGCGTCCCAGGAAATTTTGTGAACGGTAAACGGGTCGCTGGGCGCAGCGGTGATTAGGTTGCCCGCCAGATCTCTGACGACCTGATCTGCCGTGACAACATAGTCGCCTGGTACGGTAAGATCGGCGAAAGTGATCGTGAATGAGTCACCGCTTCCGCTCGCGGTTGTCAGCGGAACATTCGCACCTCCGGGGCCGGTCAGGCGGAGATTGGAGCCCAATCCGATCGATTGGTCGATTTCCTCGCTGAAATGCAATACGCGGTGATCGAGCGGAGCGTATTCGTCTGTACTTCCCGCCAATAGCTTCGGCGCCTGCGTGTCGAGGCGCAAGACAAGCGTCGCCTCAGCCGAATCGCCGATCAGTGGGGTCAGCGCAGCCCGCACCGTTCGAATGCCATCAGCCAGCCCAGGCGCCGTGAACGAATAGATCCCGGGCGCGTTCACAGCCTGCGACAGATCAACGGTGCCGTTGTTGTCGAGGTCGAGCCCGATCGTCCCCGGCTTGTTGACGGTGACGGCGAACGTCGGCGTGTTGTCGTTCGTCAGGTTGTCGGTGCTGGAAACGCCGGAATCGCTGGCCGCGACCAAGTCGACGCTGACCTGCGTGGGAATCGTCCCCAGGCCGCGAACGAGGGGGATTGGTGTCGCGAAAAGTGCCGTGCCGCTGGTGTTGCGGATGGCGGGCGAATTCAGCGTGAGCAAATAGACGTCGACGGCGAGCGGCACCGACAAAGACAACGATGCGACTTGTGCCGTGGCATCCCAGGTGATTCCGCTAACATGCGACGTCAGGTCGACATCGTTGCCGTTGCCGAAAATCGCATCGCCGCCGCTGGCAACGAGTGTGTAGTTGGACGGATCAACGACCGTCGCTTCGTTCATGGCGTCACTGAACGCGACCTGAATCAAGCCGGGATCGATCCTC
>JBJXGA010000129.1:0-4685 GCA_046152955.1 Planctomycetales bacterium
CAAGGTCGTGTTTCTGTTTTTATAGAAGATTGCAGGAAACGGGGACGGAACGAATTCTGTCCACGCGAAGCCGCCACATCGAGCGCAGGGCACTTCGCGCTGGCCCCCCCCGCAGGTATTCGCGTGACACTCGAGACGCGGTATAGTCTCTGGGATGGAAGCCAACACGCCATCGAGTGCCGCCGAGGGGGGACGACAGTCTATTCCGCTTCCCCGCCTGATGTGGTGGGTCGTGGCGATGGTCGTGCTGGTGGCCCTGGTCGCCGGATTCCGAATTGGCTGGCCCATTTACCGGGAGCAGTCGGCGATCCGGGAATTTGAACGCTGGGGTGGAAGGATTGTGACAATCAAAGGAGGTCCGTTCTGGCTGCGACGCATGATCGGCGACAAGCACATGAGCTGGCTTGATCGATTGGCTGCGGTCGACTTTGCGAACAAACCAACCACGGACGCCGCCTTGACCCACCTGGGCGGACTTACCTGTCTGCACACGCTAGGCCTCAGCAACTCGCTGGTTACGGACGGCGGGCTAAGCCACCTTCAGGGACTCGCAAATCTTCAATTTCTCTACCTCGGCGGTACGCAAGTTACGGACGCCGGTCTAACGCACCTCCAAGGACTTGCAAGTTTGCGATACCTCCTCCTGAGCGGCACGCAGGTTTCGGACGCTGGCCTGAGCCACCTGCGGGGACTTTCAAGCCTGCTGTACCTCAATCTAAGTGGCACGCAAGTCACGGACGAGGGCGTTACGGAGTTGCAACGCGCTTTGCCGAACCTCGTGATTGAGAGATGACCAATGCCGCACTCGGCGCCAGTGCGACTTTCAGCGCTCTGTCAGAAGAGTCCGTGCGCGCCCAGCCTGTCATGGCATTACGGCACTGCCTGTGCCCGGAGTGCCGACCCTGACTCCAGGTCCAACATCGGGTGGGTTGAGCCGCAGGAGGCTCAGCGCGGGCTTGAGCCGCAGGAAAACGAAAGACTGGACGAGCGCAACTGCAGATAGGCGGGGGATTTGAAAGGACTGAACCACGAAAGACCCGGCGCGACCAAGGGCCGCAACCAAAAAAAACGATTGAACAAACGCACGCAGAGGATGCAGAGAAGATCCGGCCGCTGCCGGCCGAACGATCCGCAATCGATCGCTGCCGATGGGGATTGTCTCGACGCCCTCCGGCCCAATGCCACTTCCCTCTCCGCGACCTCCGCGGCTCCGCGCGAGGCCTGTTTGTGCCATCGCTTCAGGGAACCACGAAACACTCAAGGAACACGAAAATACAAGGGGCGGTCGCATCCAGCGACCCCATTCGGTGGGACGCTTTGTTGTCGGGAGATCTCTCGTCGCAGCAATCGACTTGCCGCGAAAGGATTCGGGTGGATTGCTCACGCGGAGACGCGGAGGAGTTCGGGGCGCGGTCCTCCGAATGAGTCGCCGCCAATCGATTTCCTTTTGTGTCGTTCGTGGTTCATCTATTTGCCACGAATGAACAGCGGAAACGAATTTCCGCATTCCCGGTCAGGCGGCGCGGCGATGGGGGTGGGCGCTCGCGGGGGGGGCGTCGACGGCGTGGGCGAAGACCTGGGGATCCAGCAGCAGGCCGCGGACCGTGTTGACGAATTGCGCCGTTTGGTGACCGTTCACCAGTCGATGATCGACGCGCACGAACACCGACGCCTGCTTGCGGACCGCCACCTCGCCCTGCACCACGACCGGTCGCGGTTCGGCCGGTCCCATAGTCACGCTGACACCAAACGAGTTGGTGGGAAGCGTGCTGGGCTTGTAGGAAATCATGGGCGGCGCGCCCGGGAATCCCAGGAAGTTGACGAAGGCGTTGCTGCCGTTGATCTCATCCAGGCAGGTGGTGGGGAGGCGAAAACGATTCGTGATCCAGAACCCCAGCCACGCCATTCGATGAATCCACGTGAGGCGCGCGCGTCGCGCCAGTGCGCGCTTCCATTTCGACAGCCAGTTCCCTTCCCGAGACTGACGATCCGCGTCGGCGGCGCGGAGCGCCACGTCTCGGGCCTCGTTCCACATCGACCGGGCCACGTCGGCCAGTGTCATGTCCTGCACCCGGCGAAGGAAGACGACATCCACCTCCCCAGTCCGCGTTTGCAGCATGGGCATGGTGATGTTCACGCCGTCGTAGTGGTACATCCGGCGGCCGACTGCGCGGCGACGGAGCGCGGGATGCCGTTGGAGCGCTTCGGCCACGACCCGGACCAGGAGGTGCGCCGGCGAGATGAGCAAACCTGTCTTGCGACGTTCTTCAACGAGGAACGCCTCCAACGGCTCTGTCTCGACGGTGGTCCCCCAGACGATCGTCGGATCGCAATCGACATTCGCCATCGCCAGGTAGGTGGTGTTGATCCAGCCCAGTTCGTCGAGCGGAACGGCGCCGGGCTTCGTCGGCCAGTACACGAGGTGTGACTCCTAAGGGATCTTCGATCAGCGGCGGACGGGGGTTTCGGGGGCCGCGTTGGCCACGTTGCTGGCAGGACTGGTCAACTGCGCGGGCTGGCGTGAAGCGACCACATTGCCAGCCATCTGGTGCAGCATCGGACTGTTGCACATCGTGAAGTGGTTCCGGTCCGACAGGAACTTGAGCTGTGGATCGTTGGCCACATTGATGTTGTACATCTGCGTGGCGGAACTCTTGGCCGTCACCGGAACGCCGCGAAAGGCGGGAACGAAATCCATGGGACGTTTTTTGTAGTAGTTGATGCAGTAGTCGACGTTCTCGGGAACGGAAATTCCGAACGTGGACTCAATGAGCACCATCGTCTGCACGCGAATTCCCTTTTCCTGCAGGCGCTTCGCCAGCAGGCAGGCGAAATCGGCGCCCGAGCTGTAGCCGACGATCACAACGCCCCCCGACATCCGCCCCTGGGCCACCGCCTGTCCGATTTCGTCGGCGACGCTGGAATACTCCCAGTGTTGAATAATCGTGGGGACGTACCCGATGCTCTGAAAATGATTGGCCATGTCCTTGGCCCCCGGCCAGTAGCCGGCCCCCCCTCGAATCAGGATCACATCCTGGCGTCCGCAGCAGCGGGCATGCCCAATCGAGTGCTGGGCCAGGGCCGGCGCTTCACTGGAAACCAGAAGGATCAGCGCCGCCAAACTCGGGACGATCCGTACGAGCCAGGGACGTGGAATGTTTCGCATAATCGTCATGATCGGACCCCGATTGTGAGGGGAGTACCTGTGGAAGCGGATGAACCAAACACGCACTGGGGATATCGGAAACCGAACAGACCCACGGTAAGGATTATTGGGGGGCCGGTGGCGCTGAATTGCACGAATCTCAGCGGCAAATGGGAGAACTCGAATGACCGGCCCAGGAGGCACAACCCATGCATCCGGTGCAGGTCGGGTGCGTGGCTGGCCCCCGGCTCCGCGAAACGGGACCAGGATCCCCTTTCGCCGTTTCGCAGAGGGGAAATCCGGCATTTACTGATTTTGCGGATGCGATTACGATGCCCGCCCTAACGGCGGACCGGCATGTGCCGCGACAACCGCCGCGGCTACTGCCGAGCGGCGAATGCCGAGCGCGAATGGATTCTGTCTGGAGGCAACCGATGGAAATCAAGACTTCAACCCTTAACGGCCTGGGGGACTTGCCCCTGGTGATCGAACCAGCGCGGGGCGCCCCCCCGTCGTCCCACGAACTGGTGCAGTTGATTCGCGAGCGGAAAGGGTGGATTGACGATATGCTCCACCGCTACGGCGGCGTGCTGTTTCGCGGCTTTTCGCTCCCGACGGTGGAGGACTTTCAATGCGTCTCGCAGGCGGCCCTCCCGGCCCTCAAGCCGTATGTCGAGGGGCAGTCTCCCCGCACGAAGGTCGCCGACAACGTCTACACATCGACCGAGTTTCCGCCACAGTATCGGATCACGCTGCACAACGAGCTGTCGTACACCAAGGCCCCCCCGCCCCGAATTGTCTTTCACTGTCACATTGAACCGGTCGACGGGGGAGAGACCCCCATCGTCGATTGCCGCCGCATCTACGAAAAAGTCGATCCCGCGCTGCGGGCCCGTTTTGAACGAGCGGGAGTCCGCTACGTGAAGAACATGCATGGCCAAGCGCGGGGATTGGGCAAGTCGTGGAGTGAGCACTTCGAAACCAGCGACCGGCAGCATATCGAAGAGTACCTGTGCGACAACGACATCGACTACCAATGGACCCCCGACGGGGCGCTGCGGACCTGGTCGATTCGTCCCGGCGTGATGCGACACCCCGTCACCGGGGAAATGCACTGGTTCAATCAGGCCAACTTATGGCATGTGACCAATGTCGACGAACGGCACCGGAAGCAGTTATTGGATCGCTGCGGCATCGACAACCTTCCGACACACGCCTACTACGGCGACGGAACGCCGATCGACGACACCGACCTCGACCGCGTCCGCAAGGTGATGTGGGACGAAGCGGCGATCTTCCCCTGGAAACAGGGAGACGTGCTGATTCTGGACAACTACCTGGTGGCGCACGGCCGCATGCCGTATAGCGGTCCCCGGAAAATCCTGGTGGCGATGGGCTAAGACAACGGCGCAGCGTACGCCCCCGCGACCGGCAATCCGCCGATCGTGGGGGTGCATCCACAATTCATTCCGACAATGGCAGCCGCCAGTCACCCATTCAGCGACCAGCCATCCCGATAGGGGGGATTGATGATCGCATC
>JBJXGA010000137.1:0-4342 GCA_046152955.1 Planctomycetales bacterium
TGAACACGGGGACGAGTCCCAAGGTGACCTATGGCTACGCCGATGCCGGTAGCGGCTCCAATACCAACCGTCCGACCAGCATGACCTATCCCAGCGGCTGGAAGTTGAACTACGATTACGGCGCCTCCGGGGGCATGGCCGACGCGCTCAGCCGCGTGGCGGTGCAGCTTGGGAACGACGGGGTGACCCGGATGCCGGATTACTCGTACCTGGGACTGGGGACGATCGTCGAGACCGACGCCGGTGAGCCGGACTTGCGGTACACGCTGGTCGGGACCGCCGGGGGGGACGATCCCGACACCGGGGACATCTACCGGGGTCTCGACCGGTTCGGCCGGGTCAAGGATCTCGTATGGCGCGACTATGGGTCAAACGTCGATGCCGCGCGGATCAAGCACGCCTACGACCGCGCCTCGAATCGCCTGTACCGCGAAGACCCGGTGGCGGTGGCCAACAGTGGGGGTTTCGAGGAGTTGTACCAGTACAATGCCAGCTACCGCCTGGCCAACCAGAAGCGGGGGACGCTCAACGCCGGAAAGACGGCGATCACCAGCCATTCCAGGAGGATTGCGTGAGTATTGCCCCGAAACGGCGTCTGTCGCTTCTTATCGACAAGCACATTGCACCGCTGTTGGCTGCAAAAGGGTTTGAACGGGATCGGGACGTGTTTGTCTGTGACAAGCAATCGATGCAGTGGTTGATCGAACTCCAAAGGAGCAAGTGGAATAGCAGTGGTCAGATCGATTTCACATTCAGTATTGGCGTGTACGTTCCGGGACTTTTCTCAACCTATAGTGGTAGGCTCGAATTCGAAACGCGCAGCGCGCCGACTTGCTGTATACATGGACGAATTGGAATGCTTGACCCCGATCATTTCGACTCGTGGTGGAGCCTGAGCCGGGAGGAGTGCAGCGAGCAGTTTGATGACTCGATCCGTCAGTCGATCATTGACAAACTTGTTCGAATTGCGTTTCCATTTCTAGCGCGGTTTGAGTCACTGAATGATGTTGCCGAGTTTCTTGTTTCGGCGCGCAAGCCATTGGACAAGACTGTATTTCCGCAGAGTCATGCGATCGCGTTTGCTTATGCGGCGATACTGTATCAACGCCTTGGACTTCCGAAGGAGCAAATGACAGCACTGGCCCGCGCAGAAGAGGAGGCGCGCGGCTCACCGGTCGAGGAAATAGTCGGCGCATTGTGCCTCAGGATGGCTTCGCGGGATGAAGTATAGATGGTGCTGCACACGATTGCCCAGGCCACCCTGAAACAGATCACGCCAGCAGTTCGTCGATGACGCGGGCTTTGTAGACGTCGGTCAGCCGCTCGTCGCGGCTGTTGTGCGGAAATGTCAGCGATTCGTGTTCCAGCCCCAACAGGTGGAGCATGGTGGCGTGCAAGTCGGCCAGGGAGGTGCGGTTGGCGACCGCGCGATAGCCGAAATCGTCCGTGGCGCCGTAGGCCTGGCCTCCTTTGATGCCACCCCCTGCCAACCATACGCTGAAGCCGTAAGGATGGTGATCGCGACCTTCAATTCCGCGGGTCTTGTTGCCATCCCGCTGTTCCGCCCCGGGAGTCCTTCCAAATTCTCCTCCCCACAGGACCAGCGTCGATTCCAACAGTCCCCGCTGTGCCAGGTCGGTCAGCAGACCGCCCACTGGCAGATCGGTCTGTTCGCAGCACTTGCGGGTTTCGGCCACATTGTTGCTGTGGGTGTCCCACGGCTGCCCTTTCATGAAGATTTGCACGTAGCGGACTCCCCGTTCGATGAGCCGCCGTGCCATCAGGCAGCGCTTTCCATAGGGACGGGTGACGTCCTGGTCGAGTCCATACAATTTCTGCGTCGCGGCGGTCTCCTGATTGAGGTCGAGGGCGTCGGTCGCCGAGAGCTGCATCCGGGCGGCCAGTTCGAAGCTGGCGATGCGGGCCTCAAGTTCCAGCTCTTGCGGATGTGCCTGACGGTGGCGTTCGTTGACTCGACGCAACAACTCCAGGCGCTCGCTGGCGGCGGCCGTCGGTTGCGCCGTGCGCGGCTGCAAGTGCAGCACCGGCATCCCTTCGGAGCGGATCGCCGTCCCTTGAAACACGGGAGGGAGCCAACCGCTCGACCAGTTTCGCGCGCCGTCCACAGGGAGTCCCTGGGGATCGGGAAGCGCTACGTAGACCGGCAGATTCTGGTTCTCCGTCCCCAGTCCATACGCCACCCAGGCGCCGACATTTGGCCGCCCGGAGACGATCAGGCCGGTGTTGGCCATCCAGATCGCCTGTTCGTGATTGCGGTGTTCGGTGTACATCGATCGGATGACGGCGATGTCATCGGCATGCGGGGCAATGTGCGGCAGAACTTCGGAGAATTCCAGTCCTGAATCTCCATGTCGGGAGAACTGGAAGGGACTCCCCAGCAGATAGGTCGTCCGTTTTTCGTCATCGGCCACTTCCGCGGGAGGAGGCGTTCCATCCAGCCGCGAGAGCGTCGGTTTGGGATCCAGGAGATCGACGTGGCTGGGGCCCCCATGCATAAAGAGCTGGATGACAGCGGTCGCCCGCGATCGATGCCGGGGGGGCTTCGGAAGGACGGAATATCCGGCCGACGGGGCGGCCTGCGTCGCCTGGCGGGGCGACTCCAGCAAGCCGGCCAGCACCAGCCCGCCAAAACCGGCCCCCAGGCGACAGAGTGTCTCGCGACGCGAGGAGGCGCCGGCAGTGAATCCCGTGTGCAATGGCATCATGCTTCAATCCACATAGACAAATTCGTTGGCTGAGAGCAGCATGTGACACAAATCCGCCAGCGCCCGGCGCATCGCGCTGGCATCGTCGGCGCCGCTGGTGGCATAATTGGATCTTTGCCGCTGAACAAACTCTTCAAAGTCCGTCAATTCCGACGGCAGCGGCTGCCGGGAGTAGGCCAGGCGGACGGCGGCGGCGATCGGCGCCCCCCCCGCTTCATGAGTCAGGCGGTCGGCCAGCGCCTCGGCGGCCTGCTGCATCCAATCGCTGTTGAGCAACGTTAGCGCCTGCGTCGCCACGGTCGATCTACCGCGGCGGGTGCAATTGGTTTCCATGACCGGTTGATCGAAGGCGTGCAGCAGCGTCAGGGGATTTGAGCGGGACACTTGCAAATACACCGCGCGCCGCCGGTCGGAGGCTCCGTCCGCGACTGTCACTTCTCCACCGGGACGACGGGCCAGCGGAATCGGAGTTCCGTACATCGCCTGATCCAATAGTCCAGTGACGGCCAGCACGGCATCGCGCAGCGGTTCGGCCTCCAGCCGCCTCAAGCGCTGCCGCCACAACCAGCGGTTTTCGGGATCGACCTCTCGCGCCGCAGCCTGCTCCACGGAGCCGGCCAGCGACTGTTGTCGATAGACGCGGGAGGTCATCAACAAGCGGTGCAGACGCTTGAGACGCCAGCCCCCTTCGACGAACTCCCGCGCCAGCCAGTCGAGCAGTTCGGGGTGCGTGGGGGGGGCTCCCAGCGTTCCGAAATCTTCCGGCGTGCCGACCAGCCCCTCTCCAAAATGGTGCAGCCACAGACGATTGACCATGACGCGCGCCGTCAGGGGATGTCCCGGCTGCGTCAGCCAGCGGGCGAAAGCCAAACGGCGACCGCTGGTTTTCGCCGAAGTCGCCGGAGGTTGCCAGGCAAACGGTTCCGGGACAGCCAGCGCCGTCAACACTCCCGGCTCGACCGGGGCGCCGGGAGTCAGCGGATCCCCACGACGCAACAGCGGGGTACTGACCGTCCCTGGCAGGTCGTAGAGCGCCCGCAATTCCGGCAAATGGCGCCGCTGCCGTTCCAGAGCGGCGAGCGACTGATTGTGCCGCTCGACGTCGGAACGGAATTCGGGGTACCGTTCCGGGAGAAGTTTGGCGAGCGCGGTGGGATCGGGTGCCACGACGGAGCCGAGTTTCTCGACGAGGTAGCGTTCCACCGGGGAACGCTCATCGCCTTTCTTCGCGACCGCTTGTCGCAGATCGTCGCGAATCGGTTCGGGGAGGGTCAACAGCCGCTCATCGAGCAAACGGATGCGAAAGCGCTCGCGGGTCTCGTCCAGTTCGGTCGTCAGCCGCTTCGCCTCAGTGTCGAGCCGGGCATTGTGTTCATCCGCTTCCCGCTTTTGAAGCGCGCTGGCGATGAACACGCGGCGCTCCATCTGCGGAATCCAGGCCTGCGGCCGGAGCGCGGACATGAAAATCGCCTGCAAGCGATAGAACTCCACCTGCGGAATCGGATCGTACTTATGGCTGTGGCAGCGGGCGCACTGGAGCGTCAACCCCATCGTCGTCGACGCGACGATTTGCAGCGTGTCGTTGAGAGTCGGATAGTAATACTGAGCGTCGGCGT
>JBJXGA010000139.1:0-13769 GCA_046152955.1 Planctomycetales bacterium
GATGCGACTGGTCCGGAGGATTTCGTAGGGAGCATAGGGACTGTAGGCCATCTGGCAGGGTTCGTCGTGACGAATGATGGGGGTTCCCCGCAGTCGCTTCAAAATTACCACCTGGATTTCCTGCGGCCGCAGCGCGACCAGTCGATCGAACCCGCGGGCAAAACTCTCCAGCGTCTCGCCGGGCAATCCGACGATCAGGTCGGCATGCACGTGGACGCCGGTTTCCGCCCGCAGCCAGTGGAGGTTTTGTTCGACGAGTTGATTGTTTTGCCGGCGGCTGATGAGGGCCGCCACCTCTTCGTTGAAGGTCTGAATTCCGACCTCGAATTGCAGGGCCGCCGGAGGGAATTGCTGAATCAAATCCCGAAGCGGTTCGGGCAGGCGGTCGGGGATCATCTCAAAATGCAGGAACAGTCCGGGACTGTAGCGCTCCAGGAAAAACTCCAGGATGGCCCGGCTGACTTTGAGATTCAGGTTGAACGTCCGATCGACAAACTTGAACTGCCGGACTCCGCGGTCCAGCAGCCGTTGCATCGCGAAAAGAAACTCGTCGAGCGCTGCCTGCCGCACCGGAATATCGAGCGCCGACAGACAGAATTCGCATTCATACGGACAGCCGCGGGACGCCTCCACATAGATCACGCGCTGCGCCACATCGCGGTCGGTATACAGATCGTAGGGAAGGCGCAGTTGCGCGAATTGCGGCAACTGCGCGGAGATGATTTTGTCCCTGGGGGGATGCCCTTCCAGCACGGACGCGCAGACCTCCGGAAACGTCAGGTCCGCTTCGCCGGTGATGACGCAGTCCGCCAGCCGCACGATCTCCTGATCCTCCGGCTCATAGCTCACCTCCGGCCCGCCGAGGATGACTGTTGTGCCGGGGGAGACCCGTTTGAGATCGGCGACCAGGCGCGTCGCCTGGTCAATGTTCCAGATGTACACCCCCAGTCCGACGATTCGCGGGATCCGCTGGAGGATCCGCTCCAGGACATCGACGGGGCGTTGACTGACGTCAAACTCCAGGATTTCGGCGCGCGACGCCAGCGCTCCGAGGTTGGCCATCAGATAGCGCAGGCCAAACGCCGCGTGGGCGTACTTGGCATTCAGCGTCGTCAGGACAATGTCGGACATTTCGCCAGTCTACGCCGGACGGAACCGGGTGCAAATCCTCTACGCCCCTTTCACCACCAGGTTCAGCAACCGATCCGGCACATAAATGACCTTCGCGATCTGCCGTCCCGCGAGGTGTTCGGCAACCTTGGGGTCGGCGCCGGCCGCCTGCTGGGCGGTCGCCTGATCGGCCCCGGCGGGAATCCGGACTTTGCCTCGGACTTTGCCGTTGATTTGCACCGGAATTTCAACCTCGGAATCGACCAGGATCTTGGGATCGAAGACCGGCCAAGGTTCGTAGGCCAGCGACTCTGCATGCCCCAGCAATTCCCATAATTCCTCCGCCAAGTGGGGCGCAAACGGAGCCAGCAGCAGCACGAACGGCTCCAGGATCGCGCGGGGACGCGGGCTCTGACCACTCACCGCATTGCAGAATTCCATCATGCGGCTGATGGCCGTGTTGAACGACATGTGGTCCAGGTCGTGCGTCACTGCCTGAATCGTTTTGTGCAACAAACGCGTCTGCTCTGGCGTGGGAGGGGACTCCTGGACGGCGGGATGAAGTCCCACTTCATCGGCCCCCTCGTCGGTGATCATCCGCCAGACGCGGGCCAGAAAACGGCTCACCCCCTCGACGCCGCTCATGCTCCAGGGTTTGGTCGCTTCGAGCGGCCCCATGAACATCTCGTAAAGTCGCAGCGCGTCGGCGCCGTACTCTTCGACTACCAGGTCAGGGTTGATCACGTTGCCGCGCGATTTGGACATCTTGTACGACCGGCTGTCAACGATAATCTCCGGATGCTCCGCCAGCACAAAGTCGTTCCCTTTTTTCGCGACCTGCTCCGTGGTCAGCTTGACGGACGTTACGGGACGGCCGGTCGGCCGGTGACGCTGCGACGCGTCGGGGTCCGGACCGTCAACCACCTCGCGCGCGGAAACCCATTGGGAACCCGACGCCGACTCACCGGATTGCAGTTCATAACCGGTCAGCTCGGCCTCTCCCAGGATCATTCCCTGATTGATGAGCCTACGGAAGGGTTCTTCTGCTGAAACATGTCCGCGGTCAAAGAGCACTTTGTGCCAGAACCGCGAATAGAGCAGGTGCAAGACCGCGTGTTCGGCCCCGCCAATGTACAGGTCAACCGGCATCCAGGCCCGCTCCAACTCGGGATCGACGAAGGCGGTCGCGTTCCGCGGGTCAATGAACCGCAGATAGTACCAGCACGAACCAGCCCACTGCGGCATGGTGTTCGTTTCTCGTGCCAGAGGCGTGCCGTCGGCCGCGGTCTGAAAACGCCACTCCTGGGGCGCCTCGGCAAGGGGGGGCTCGGGACGGCCGTGGGGTTTGAAATGCCGCATCTCCGGGAGTGTCACCGGCAAATCGGTCGGAGGGACCGTCCGCATCAGGCCGGTCGGTTTTCCCGACGCATCCAGTTCGTGCCAGATCGGAAAGGGCTCCCCCCAGAAGTGTTGGCGGCTGAACAGCCAGTCGCGTAAACGGTAGTTGACTGCCCGCCGGCCCAGGCCATCCTCGGCCAGATCGCTGGTGAGTTGCCTCTTGAACTGCGCCGTGTATAGACCGTTGTAGGCCCCCGAGTTGATCCCCCGTCCCTCTCCCGCAAATGGACACTCCGACTCCCCCCGCACCCTCCGGGACAACAGAGCTTCCTCTTTGGACGGGACGTAGTCGGCGGGAGGCTCGACGACGGACAGGATCGGCAAATCGAATTTGACCGCGAATTCCCAGTCGCGCAGGTCGTGGGCGGGAACCGCCATGATGGCCCCGGTCCCATAGCTGGCGAGGACATAGTCGGCGATCCAGACGGGGATCGCTTCGGCGTTGACCGGGTTGATGGCGTAACTGCCGGTGAACACCCCGGACTTGGTTTTTGCCAGATCGGTCCGATCGAGGTCGCTTTTGAGAGCCGCCTGACGGCGGTAATCATCGATCGCATCGACCTGCTCCACCGTCGTGAGGCGGTCGACATACGGGTGCTCCGGCGCCAACACCAGATACGTGGCGCCAAACAGCGTGTCGGGACGGGTGGTGTAGATGCGGATCACTTCCGGGCCGGGAGTTTCGGGAAACTCCTCCTCAGCGCGCGATTGCTTCCAATCCTCAAACAGCGCCGCGGCGGTCTCGGGATCGATGTCGTCGTCGTCGGTCCCGATCCAGAAATCGACTTCCGCTCCGTCGCTCTTACCGATCCAGTTGCGCTGCAGCGCTTTGATCGACTCGGGCCATTGGACCTGATCCAGGTCATCGAGCAACCGTTCGGCATAGGCGGTGATCCGCAGCATCCACTGGCGGAGCGGGATGCGGACGACCGGATGTCCGCCCCGTTCGCTCTTGCCGTCGATGACCTCTTCGTTGGCCAGAACTGTCCCCAGCGCCGGACACCAGTTGACCGGCGCTTCCTGCTGATACGCCAGCCGGCGCCGGTCCTGGTAGCGGCGGACCGCCTCGTCTCCCTGAGCGCGGACCTCGTCGGGAATCGGCAATTCGGCGATCGGACGCCCCTGCCCCGAGCGCGGCTTCCGCTGCGCGTCGGTCCACTCCGCCTGTTCGTCATACCACGTGTCAAAAAGCTGCAAAAAAATCCACTGCGTCCAGCGGAAATACTCCGGATCGGTCGTCGCGACTTCACGGCTCCAGTCGTAGCTGAAGCCGAGGCTTTTCAACTGCCGCCGAAACGTGGCGATGTTCTTGTACGTTGTCTCCCGCGGGTGCGTCCCGGTGCGAATGGCGTGCTGCTCGGCGGGCAGGCCGAAGGCGTCCCAGCCCATGGGGTGCAGAACGGTCTTGCCGCGCATGCGGGCATAGCGGCAGGTGATGTCGGTTGCGGTGTACCCTTCCGGATGTCCGACGTGCAGCCCCTCTCCCGAAGGGTATGGAAACATGTCCAGCACGTACAGTTTTTCCGGACCGGGAAGCGCGGGGGTCTCGAACGTGCGCCGTTCTTCCCAGTGGCGCTGCCACTTGGGTTCGATTCGACGCGGGTCATAGCGAGGCATGCGGGGACTTTCTCTGACAAATGGAAGCAAACAGCGGCTCGCCGCGGATTACGAACGGTCGAGGTCGGAGACCGCGGCGCGCTGTCAGGCAGGCTGGGAATGGCTCGTGATCCGTTAGTGTATTGAGGAGGCGGTTGAATGCAACCGGCTTTTCTGAGACAAGGACACTTTCACTCCCGGCGCAGGTTCGGCAGAATAGCGGGATTCCGCGGACGGTCGCCGATCGTTGCGGCCGCGACTGACCGGTCCATCCCTGCATTGTTCATGTTTTGATCTGGAAACCCTTCATGCGCCACGACAGCACGATGCCCATTTCCGCGACCCCCAACCGTCGCCAGTTTTTCCAGGTGGCCCTCGCGGGAGGACTCACCGTCGGACTGGGGCGCTGGCCTACCGCCACTGCCTCTGAGCCGGTGCGCCGCAACGGCAAGTCCCACCTGAAACTCAGCCTCGCCGCCTACTCGTATCGGGATCTCCTGACGAAGAAGGAGAATCCGATGCATCTGGACGATTTCGTGCGGCTGTGCGCCGATCTGGACCTGGATGGAACGGAACTCACCAGTTATTACTTTCCCAAGGATTTCACCACCGACTATTTGATCCACCTCAAGCAACTGACGTTTCGCTTGGGACTGGACATCTCCGGGACAGCGATCGCCAACGATTTCTGCCTTCCCCCCGGCCCCAAACGGGACGAGACGCTGGCCCACACGCGGCTGTGGATCGATCATGCCGCGCTGATGGGCGCGCCGGTGATTCGCATCTTCGCCGGCGGGGTGCCGCAGGGAGATCTGGAAGCGGCCGCCATCGAGCGGTGCTCGGCAGGGATCAACACTTCGCTGGAATATGCCGCCAAGAAAGGGGTCTGCCTGGCATTGGAGAATCACGGTGGGATCACGTCGACACCGGATCAGATGTTGAAAATCATCGCCGGGGTCAACGAATCGGTCTGGTTTGGAGTCAATCTGGATGCGGGGAACTTCCGGACTGCCGATCCGTATGCGGACTTGGCGCGGATCGCCCCCTACGCGATCAATGTGCAGGTGAAAACCGACATCTCCCGCGAGGGAAAGCCGGAAGAGACCGATTTGGCCCGGGTGGTGAAGATCCTGAGAGACGCCCACTATCGCGGGTATGTCGTGCTGGAGTACGAATCGAAAGAGGATCCGCAAACCGCCGTCCCCAGGCATTTGCAGACGTTGCGCAAATTGATCTCCGACGCCCGATAGGCGATTTGCGTCCTGGCCGCACCGCGGCGAGAAGCGACCGCCGTTTAGGGCCGAAATTACCGGTCCGGTAACAGGCCCTGACGAGAGGCCGGAGGTGGCTCATCAGATGACACGCCTTTGGGCGATGAAATGATTGCCAACCCCAGGGTATGCTGCGCGACCCGAGGTCCAAGGAGAGATCCAGGGACAGGTCCAGGGATCCAGGGACTCGTGTGCGTCCTGCTCCTCCCCCCTGCACTTCCGTCGGGTACAATCGGGTATGCGTTTCCTTGCATCCTTTCGCCCGCGTCGATGGTTGTTGGCGGGCTGTTGCCTTCTGGCGGTGGTGACGGCGATCGCCGTCTGGCGCCTGGGGCCGTCTGGCGGTCCGCGAGAATCTTCATCGCCCAACGAGCACCGTTTACTAAGCGACGATTTGCCGCGCGAAGGTGAGGCGCCGGACTGGCCGTTCCTCCGCGGTCCGGCCTTCGATGGCCATGCCGATGACACGCCGTTGGCCGAGGCCTGGCCGGAGAGTGGCCCTCCTGTGCTTTGGTCCCGGAGGCTGGGGCAGGGGTATTCCGGGATCGTTGCCGCCGGTCGCCGGGTTTGGACTCAGTACCAGTCCCTCTCGGGTCAGTTTGTCGTCTGCCTGGACGCTGACACGGGAGAGACGCTCTGGGAACACCGGTACGATTGGCCCTACGAGGCGGCGGGGGTCTACCCTGGACCGCGCGCAACGCCCACCCTGGCCAACGGCCGGGTGTTCTTCGCCAGCCCCCGCGGACTGATCGGCTGCCTATCCGATTCCGGCAAACTGCGGTGGACTGTCGAACTGCTGCAAACTCTCCACGGAAGGGGCGCCGGATTTGGGTATGCCTGTTCGCCCGTTGTCGTCGAGAACAAGGTGTTGCTCCCTGTCGGCGGCGAGAATGCCGCGATGGTGGCGCTCGACGCCGACACGGGACGCATTCTCTGGCAGTCGGGAAATGACGAAGCGAGTTACACTCCCGCGCTCCCCATCGTGGTGGATGGGCAGCGGCAAGTGATTGGCTACCTGCAGAACGTGCTCGCCTCGTTTGATTTGGAGACGGGCCGATTGTTGTGGCGTGTGGAGTTGTCGCAGGGTTACGACGAGCATTCCGCCTGGCCGATCTTTGTCGAACCGCATTTGTGGATCTCGGCGCCGTTTCGCGCCGGGTCGCAAATGTTGCGGTTGTCGGGCGCCCCAGACGCACCGGCGGAACCGCTGTGGCGCTCCTCGGTCATGTCCAACGACGTGTGTTCCAGCGTATATCATGCGGGCAATTTGTATGGCTTCGATCTCAAGGACCAGCAGGCCAAAACGCACCGCCCGTCGCGAGGTCATTTCCGCTGCCTGGAGTTCACCACCGGCCGCGAACTGTGGAGCACCGACCGGACCGGACAGTCCACCCTCCTGTTAGCCGACGACAAGCTGCTGTTGTTCAGTGATACGGGTGAGCTGATCCTGGCCAGGGCCAGTCCCGAGCGCTATGACGAACTGGCGCGGACGACGGTGTTTGGCGGCGAAACCTGCTGGACGCCTCCCGCCCTCCATCGCGGCCGGGGCTATGTGCGCAGCCATTCGCAGATCGCCTGCCTGTACCTGGGTCGGCCGGAGGATCTGGACGAATCCCGGCGAGTACACGCACGGACGGTCGCCGACATTCCCCGCACGGCGGCTCAATTCCCCTGGGAAGCGCTGCTGGGGGTCGAGCCGGACTACGCGTTCGACGTTCCCAGTCCACAATGGCTCTGGAACTGGTTCGTGACGGGCCTCTTGCTGCTGGCGGGCTCTGCCGCCGTGGTTGCGATTCTGGGAGTCAAGGCGCGCAGGCACGGGGCATCCCGGACCGAACCGCGTGCCTGGCGCGCCTTCTGGTGCATTGCGTTTGTTTTAGGGGGGGTGGCGATCACCCCCTTGAGCCTGTGGCGGGGGGAGTTCGTTTTCACCTGGCCAGTCTGTCTGTTTGTCGCCTTTCAGGCGACAGTCCAACAAGTCTCCTGGCGAGCGGCGGGGACTCCTGGGGGAACGCAGGAAGCCACGGGATGGGCGCGCTGGAAGAGCCGCTTGGTGGCCCTGGGATTTCTGGGAGTCTGTCTGGTCTATTATCTTTTGTGCCGGCGGCTCTGCCTGGTATTTGAATGGGCCTTCCTCTTCGGCTTCGGCGCCGCGATCCCGTTCGTGCTGGCACAACGCTTCCTCCCGCACCGCGCCCGCTGGCGCCGTGGAGCCGAGTTCCTGCTGACTGCCGCCGCGTTTGCCGCGTACTACTGGAGCTGCGTGGCTTTCTTGTACTGGCGGTATCCCGGTGCGGGATAGAGACGCTGGGTTGCCAGCGCGGCGGGTGCGCTTTTAGTCGGCTTCAGCCGACGCCGTTTTTGCCACCAGCTTTGGCTGGTGGACCGCAGCCCCAGTCTTGCCGCCAGCCGGCTTCAGCCGGTCTTCCTTTTCGCCGGCTTCAGCCAGCCTTGCTGGTCAGTGCTTCTCACAGCCACCCTTGACGGCACTCAATGGACTATTGTAGCAGTTTCTAACTGGACTCGATCAAACCCCAAATCAACGTTGCGATTGACCAACCAAGGGCAGCCGCAGCCCAGGGGACGCACCTTTCCCGCGATCCAATCCAGGACTCGACACCAAACGAACTCGGGAGGTTGGCATGCCAGACGCCATGACGCAGGGACACCCTGTTCCGGAGGAGAGCCTGGGCTCGCTGGTGAACGCCACGCCGCACTTGGCTGATCCGACAGCGCTCCGCCGGGTCTTTGCGGAGGAAGGGTATGTCCTGCTCCGCGGTGTGTTTGATCGCGAGTTGGTCCTGGCCGCCCGGCGGGAGGCATTCTCCCGGATGGCGGAGATGGGCGAGATTCAATCCCCACCGGAACTGGGAATCGCCACCGGGGTCAGTCATCGGCTCCAACGCGCGGGAGATCTGGGGGCGTTCTGGAAATCAGTCAGCGAGGGACCGGCGTTGCGGCGTGTGACGCACGGTCCGCGGCTGCGCGAACTGGCGGGTTTGGTTCTGGGAACTGCGGCACGCCCGCACGACTACCTGTTTCTCCGGCCGGCGCCGGTCGACAATGCCACCCACCTGCACTACGATTTTCCGTTTTTTGCCGGGGGCGCGTCGCAGATCGTCACCTGCTGGATCGCGCTGGGGGAAATTCCCGTCATCGACGGCCCGCTGGCCGTAGTGGAGGGGTCACATCGCTTTGACGATCTGCTCGGCCCCATTCGAAATGCGCCGCTCAGCGCCGATCCGGCTGCTTTTGCCGCCGCCCAGGAGTTCGCCTACCAGGCGTCCACCACCGACACGCTGGGATTCGTCCAAACCCGCGCCGCACGGCTGCTGACGGCGCATTTCCAGCCGGGGGACGTGGTGATTTTCGGCGGATTCACGATGCACGGTTCGCTCGACAATCACTCACCCAAGGGACGGGTCCGGCTTTCGGTGGACGTCCGTTACCAGCCGGCTGACGAACCGGCGACTGATTCCCGGTTTTTCGGCGCGAACCCGCGGGGGGCCAAAGGGGGGAGTTATGGCGAACAGAAAGCGGCCCAGCCGTTGGGTACTCCTTGGGTCGCCCGCCAATAGCGTTTTGAAGGGGCTCCTGTCAATCCCCGCTGGGGCTCGGCACGCCCCCGAATTGGCCCCAACCGGCCTCGGCGGGCGCGTTCCAAACCACGTATTGACACACAGTTCCGGCTGAGATACGGTTCGTCGCCAGTCGGCGGTTGGCGGTGTCGCGCGCTCCCTGAAGACGGGGGCGGGCTGCTCCCGCACGAGGACTGGCGAACCGCCGCACGCCGCATGGGAGCGGGGGGAAAAGTGGCTGTCGTTGGCCATGCTCCTGACGCACCTCGGGAGCGGCGCTCACGCGGCGGTTCGATGGAGACGGCAGACCAGCCAGGGGGGATCAGGATGATCATCAGTCGCACGCCATTTCGCATTTCGTTTTTTGGCGGGGGAACCGACTATCCCGCCTGGTTCCGTGAGCATGGCGGAGCGGTGCTGGCGACGTCGATCGACAAGTATTGCTATTTGACCTGCCGCTATCTCCCCCCGTTCTTCGAACACCGCCTGCGGATTGTCTACTCGAAGATCGAGAATTGCAAAACGATCGACGACATCGCCCACCCGGCGGTCCGCGAGGTCTTGCGATTTCTGAAGGTCGAGCGGGGGCTGGAGATCCACTGCGACAATGACCTCCCGGCGCGGAGCGGGATGGGTTCGAGTTCCAGTTTCACGGTCGGCCTGCTGCATGCCCTGCACGCGCTCAAAGGGGAAATGCCCGACAAACCGCAACTCGCCCGCGAGGGGATTCACGTCGAACAGCAGTTGCTTCAGGAAACCGTCGGTTGTCAGGACCAGGTGATGGCGGCGCACGGCGGCTTGCGGCAGGTGCTGTTTCATGAGGATGGTGGCATCTCGGTGCAACCACTGACGATTTCACGGGCTCGCAGCGCCGAACTCAACGCCCATTTGATGCTGTTCTACACCGGGATTGCCCGCACCTCCTCGGACGTCGCCCGGACCTACGTCACCGACCTGGCTGCCAAGCGACGTCAGATGCGCCTGATGCGCGACCTGGTCGATGAGGGAACGTCGATTCTCGCCGCCGGCAGCGATCTGACTTCTTTCGGCGAACTCTTGCACGAAGCCTGGCTGGCCAAGCGGAGCCTCGGAGCGCATGTCTCCAATCCCCAGGTGGACGAACTCTACGCCGAGGCGCAGGCTGCCGGCGCCATTGGCGGCACATTGACCGGCGCCGGGGGGGGAGGGTTCATGTTGCTGTTCGTCCCTCTCGAGCGGCAAGCCGCGGTCAGAGAGCGCTTGCGGAATCTGGTCCACGTTCCGTTCCGTTTTGACGCTGCCGGAACGCAGATCATTTTCTTCGAAGCGGGAGAAGACTACGCCGCGCTCGACCAGGAACGCTCCGGGCAATCACTCAGCGCATTCCGCGAGTTGCAGCTTCCACGGGCCGCCTAGAAAAGCGCACAGGAGTTTTCCTTGATGACCAGAGTGACACCATCCCGAATCGTCGTCACCGGCGCCACCGGGTTTCTCGGACGCCATTTGATGCCGGTGCTCTGCGAACATTACGACGACGCGGCGATTGTCGGACTTTCCCGCCGGGATTACGACCTCATCGACCCGCGGCAAGTGGAACGGATGTTTGACGAGCAGCGTCCCGAGGTGCTGATTCACCTGGCCGCCTATTCGGGAGGGATCGGCGCCAATCGGGCGTATCCCGCCGATTTCTACTATCGCAACACGATGCTCACGGCAATGACGTTTGAGCAGGCGGCGCGGCGCGGAATCCGCAAACTGATCTACCCCATGGGAGGGTGCAGCTATCCGGCCTCGGCCCGATCGCCGATCGCCGAAGAGCAGATGTGGGAGGGGTTTCCGCAGCCCGAGAGCGCCGGGTATTCCTGCGCCAAGAAAATGGGACTGGTGGCGAGTTGGGCCTATCGACAGCAATATGGACTCAACTCAGTGGTGTTGATTCCCGGCAACATGTACGGCGAATTCGACAATTTTCGGAAGACTGAATCGCACGTCGTGCCGGCGATGGTGCGGCGCTACCACGAGGCGCGGCTGCAACAGCTTCCCGTGGTCGAGATGTGGGGGTCGGGACGCCCACAGCGCGATTTCGTCTACGCGGGGGACGTGGCGCGGCTGTTCCCCTGGTTTATTGAGAATTACGATTCCAGCGAGCCGGTCAATCTTTCTTCCGGGAGCGCGACCGAAATCCGCGAGCTGGCGCAGACGATTCGCGACCTCACGGGATACCAGGGGGACATCGTCTGGGACACCTCCAAACCCGATGGCCAGATGATCAAGGTTTTTGAAGTGAAGCGGATGCACTCTCTGGGTTTGGAATGCGCTACCACGCTCCGGTCCGGACTGGAACGAACGATCGCCTGGCTGCAACACAACTACGCCCATCAGCAGGATGGCATTCGACTGTAGAGGGATATGATCTACGTTCTCGGCGGCGGTGGATTCTACGGCTCGGCACTCGTCCGGCAGCTTGCGGCCCAGGGGCGGGAGTTGCGGATCGTGTCGCGCGACAATTACGCCGCGCTCCGCGGATCGAAGTGTGACCTGTTCATCAACGCCAACGGCAATTCGAGCAAACCGCTGGCCCGTCGCGATCCGCTGGCCGATTTTGACGCCTCGGTCCGCAGCGTCCGCGCCAGTCTGCTCGATTTCGAATTTGATTCTTATCTTTACTTGTCGAGCGTCGATGTCTACCCCGATGGTTCTCCCTCTGGAGCGAACGGCGAATCGTCGGAGCTGCCGCCGGATTCTCAAAGCGTGTATGGATTTCACAAGCGGCTGGCCGAACAGTGCGTTCAACAGGGGGCAGCGCGGTGGCTGATTTGCCGCCTGGGAGGAGCCGTCGGCCCCGGACTGAAAAAGAACGCCATTTACGACATGCTCCACGGCGGCCCGCTATGGCTGGATCCGCAAAGTTGCCTGCAGTTTCTGCAAACTGACGACGCGGCCCGGCTCATGCTCGACCTGGTGGACCGGGGCATTCGCCAAGACGTCTTCAACGTGTGCGGCCACGGATCGATCTGCCTGCAGGACGCCCTGGACCTGCTCCCCGCACCGATTCCAGTCCAACCGGGAAGCCCAAAGTTCCATTCCGAAGTCACCATCGACAAACTCCAGCGCCTCTGCCCAGTGCCCGAAACGCGCGCCACAGTGCTGGAATTTGTGAGGACGTCGCTCGCGGCACGGAAGGAGGAGATAGTGGATAGTCGATAGTGTCGTTTCTATTTTGCATTTTTCAATTCTCATTTTGCACTTTTCATTGGTTTCAATCTCAAATCTGAAATCTGAAATTTCAAACCCCAAGACTCAGGACTCACCCCTCAACCCGCTTTCATCTCTTCCCTCCGCGCCACCATGCCTCGTTTCATTCTGATCGACCCGCCGCTGGTGAGTACCGTGGGGCATCATCATGAGTTCGCCCACAACGTCCTGACGGCTGCCGCCGGGTTGGGGTGGGAGGGGGTGCTGGCGGGGCATCAGCAATGTCGAGTCGCCGCTTGCGGCGGTTGGCCGGTCCGGCCTCTCTACCGGGACGGTCTGTGGACGCATCAGGCAGGAAGTCGGGGGCTGCGGTTGTTGAGTTATGCCACTTCCGCACTGCAGCGGGGGGGGAAATGGACGCGCCCCTGTCAAACACTGACCCGGCAAGGCCGCGATGCCTGGCGTGCCCGACGGTTCGCCGCCGACACCCAGCGCCTGCTGGCGGAATTGGAAGTTCGCCCGGATGATCTGGTGTTTCTTCCCAACGCTACCCTCACGGAGGTCTGGGGGATCACTCGGCTGTTGCGGGAAAGTCGGCTGGCGCAGCAAGCCTCCTGGCACATGGAGTTCCATTTCAACGTGTTTCCGGCGGGGGTTCCACACCACCCCGGCGCCTGGCCCGCCGCTCGTGAGATGCAGCAGGCGCTCCGTGTCCTGCGCGTCGCTGCCGATGCGACGCCGCTGTTTCTCTACACCGACACCGAGGAATTGACCGAACAGTACGAAGCGCTGCGGGCCGGCCCGTTTTTCACATTGCCGATTCCCGTCGATCCGGTGTTCCACCGTGCGTCTCCCGACCGTCTACTCGCTCCCGCTCCGTCCCAGGCGGCACTCGTTTTTTCCTATGTCGGCGATGCGCGAATCGAAAAAGGCTATCCGCAACTGCCGGAGATGATTCAACGGGTTTGGCGAGAGCAAGTTGCCACCAACCGCGTCCGCTTCGTGATTCAATCCAATTGCCGGCCGGCCCGCAGCGAACGCGCGGCGTTCGAGGCCCGCGATGAACTGGCTGCCCTGGATTCGCCCGCGGTGCAGCTATTGACGGAACCCCTGAGCACGGCCGACTACCGCCAACTGGTTCTGAATTCCGATGCGCTGTTGCTCCCCTACGATCCGGGCGAGTACGAGGCGCGCAGTTCGGGGATTCTCTCGGAAGCACTGGGGGCGGGAATTCCAGTCGCTGTGCCGGACGGCTCCTGGATGGCCAGGCAACTGCGCGACGCGGTGCTGCGACACCGCCTGGAATTGCAATCGCTGGGAGTCTGGCCGGCCGATGGCGACCGACAACCGTCGCTGGCAATCGCAGGACCGGTGGACAGCGTCCCGCGAAGCAGCATTGGGGTCGTCTATCCCGCCGGCCCGGAGGGATTGGCACAGGCGGTCGAAGAATTGGCGACGCATTTCCGACACTATCGGAATTCCGCCGCGAACTTCGCCGCCGCCTGGGTCCGCCGGCACCATCCCCGCATCCTCGTCGAACAACTGTGCCGCCATGCGGACCAGTCCTTGAATCGCATCAAGGTCCAGACGCCGCCAGTGCAGCCGGTCAGGCTTCGGGCGTGATCCCCAGGACGACATCGAA
>JBJXGA010000141.1:0-10686 GCA_046152955.1 Planctomycetales bacterium
ACGCCGACGCAGGCTGCGTCGGCCACGGGAGGGCGAAGCTCCCGCCGAGCTACGTTTCGGGAACTGGCCGCCGGGTGGTGGGACGATCCTACCGTGCAGGAGTTGCTCACAAAACTCAATGAACTCAGGAGTTGACGGGGAACTGACACGGTTTTTTCAGAGGCCATTGGTGGATGCCCACCATTCCGGATGCATCGTCCGATTCCATCGGTAGCGTTTCTTGCGCGGCTGGACCGTCGATTTCGAATTGCCACGCAGGCGCCATGGTCCCCTGCAGAGGAGACCAGGTGGGGACGATCTACTTCCAGGGGGCGCTGACCAAAGAAAACCACCACCGCGGCCATCGTGCGATCAACTCGTACCGGCTATTGGCCATGATCGAATCCGACGGTATGCTCCAGGCATGAACCAGGCGCCCACGATGACTGAATTTGAAATCCTGTCGGATGTGATTGCCCCAGCGGGCGCAGAACTTCCCCCCGACGTGGCACGGTCCATCCTGGAATGGAGATTTTCCGCGAAGTCGATTCGAAAAATGAACAGACTGGCGGCCCGCAATCGCGCAGGCGAGTTTACGGAACGAGAGCGAGAGGAACTGGAGCGTTTCCTGCGCGTTGGTTCGTTGATCAATCTGGCGCAGGCCAAAGCCCGACACTCGCTGAGTACGCTAGAGACTGTTTGAAGTCCAACCGCTTCGCGCGAAGTGCTTAACGACCCCGGCGCGCGTTCACCTACCCATGGCTGTAGAATCCGCCGAAGTCGCGACGCGTCGTTTCCGTGTGGTGAAAGATGACGTATTGCTGATCGACGATCTGGTCGACGAGTTCCTGGTTCACGGATTCGATCATTGGTTCATGGATGCTGCCCGTTGCCCAGGCATTGACGGCGTTTGAAACAATTTCCGTCAGGCGTTCGACAAGCTGGATTTGCTGGCACTCAGGCCGTTTCGGCCATGTCGTGCGATACTCGTTGGCTGGTGTGTCAACGATGGCGAGCAGGGATTCTCGCAATCCAGGCTCAACCATCTTATCCGGGATACAACGAGGCGAGAACAGGCGCAGCACCGCAGCGACAACGCCGGAAATCGGGAATTCAGCATCGCAACGGCACCACCAGTCGACAGTTTGAAGCAACAGCGCATCGGACAGGTCAATGCGCCGTTGCCATTGGCGGTCTTCCCAAAGGGAGCGTGTTCGATACTGATGGGTCATAGCACGAAACTGCGAGTCTGACACCGAGAGAGACACGGTGCCGGCATATTGGTTCGCGTCCAAGATTGCAGGATCGCCGATCAACCGAAGTAGAGTGACCTGTCGATAGAGCGTCCGGGGAACTTCCACTCAGGCGTCCCAACGGCGGGAATAGACTTTGTCGAATGCACATTGGCGGCTCACGAGGACGTTCGCCCTCCCGGTACGCTGGTCCATTACACGACACGTCGTGGACCGCGGAAGAGTTTGCTCGGCAGAGGCACGCGGCAGGCGCGCTCGCTGATGCCGAACGGTCGATCGCCTTTAGCCCCACAATCCCAGCACGGGCGAACCCCCATCCACGACCGGCGTCGGCCGGTTCTCCGGATTGCGGACTCGCAGCTCGTGATCGATGCCCAAGGCGTGGAAGAGGGTCGCGGCGAGGTCTTCGGGGGAGACGGGTTTGTCGATCGGATACGCCGCGTCCTTGTCAGATTTTCCGAAGACCCGTCCGCCGGGAATGCCGGCACCGGCAAGCAGCGCGGGGAAGAGCCAGCTCCAGTGATCGCGGCCCCAGTCGGGATTGCCGAGGGGAGTGCGTCCCATTTCACCCAACGCGACCACCAGCGTGTCGTCGAGCAGGCCCCGCTCGTCCAGGTCGGTGATCAGGGCCGAATAGGCCTGGTCAAACGTCGGGAGCAGGTTCTTTTTCACGTCGTGGCTGTTCTGGTGCGAATCCCAGCCAAAGCCGTCAATGAAGTCGTAATGCACTGTCACAAAGCGAACCCCCGCTTCGACCAGGCGGCGGGCCATCAGTGAGGACTGGCCAAACAGGTGCCGTCCATAGCGATCGCGCACCGCGGCCGACTCGCGGCGGATGTCGAGTGCCGCGCGCGTTTTGTCGGACGTGATCAGTCCCATGGCGCGCTGTTCAAACGACTGATAGCCGGAGATGCGGCGGGAGTCATCGGCCAGTCGCCGCGCGTCGTCGAACTGTTCGAGCAGCGTCCGCCGCTGGTCGAGACGATTCCGCACGAGTCCTTCGGCGACCATCCCTTCGATCTGAAACGTGAGCTCTTCGTCGGTGCAGTCGCGCCAGTAGGGGTTGTCAGTGGGGGTTCGCTTGTCGACCTGAGTCGTCAAGGGATTGAATTGCTGCCCCAGCCAGCCGGCATGTTCCCCCGGGCGTAGCGACTTGGCGAAATCCTGCAAGTGTCCCAGCGTGTTGGGAATCACCATGTAGCTGGGAAGTTCCCGCGCCAACCCGAGGCGGCGCTGGGCGTCATACTCCACGACCGATCCCATCGACGGCCAATCGTTGAGCGTTGGCGCGTTGCCTCCCCCGATGGGGATGTGCCAGCGATGCCCCGTTTGCAGGTAGTGGACGCCGCCGCTGTGGTCGTTGTAGTCATGCGTCATCGAACGGACGACGCAAAAGCGGTCGGAAATCTGGGCCACCTGCGGCAGATGTTCGCAGATCAGGAGTTCGGGAGTGCGGCTGGCGATCGGAACGAACGGGCCGCGAATCTTGGCGGGGGCCTCCGGCTTCATGTCGAACGTTTCGAACTGGCTGGGTCCGCCAAACAACAGCAGAAAGATGACCGACTTGGCTCGCGGCTGGACCGTGTCCGGGGCCGATTCCGCAGCCAGGAGCCGCGGCAGCGACAGGCCAAACAGCCCGGTCCCACCGGCACGCAACACTTCGCGTCGCCCCCACCCTTTTCCGGATTGGGGGCCTTCGGCAAACAGGGATAACATGCGTTCTCCAGAACCAACCAACCAGCCAAGATGCCGTCCCAGACCCCACCCAGCCGCCGGAGACCAGCGCGTCGGGACGCGCCGCTTCGAGGCGCGGGGGTCGGTCGTGAAAGTCTAGCATACAACCCAATTCCCCGCAAACTGGCGGGTTTGCCGGCGGGAATCACCACTGGCGCGCAACAAAACTGATCGCAACCAAAAACCGCGTCTCCCGAACGTGGCGTTTCCGGCAGGGGCTTGGTACGATCCGTTGCTGGATCATGCCTCTTTCACCTGGCGATTCACCGGTCGTGTCCCACGAGCAAGACCAATATCTGCTCGAAGCGCTTCTGGCGCACCTCCCGCACAGCATCTATTTCAAGGACCGGAATAGCCGCTTCGTGCGGTTCAGCCACGCTCTGGCTGACAAATTCGGCCAGAATGGGGCCGCTGAGGTCGTCGGCAAGTCTGACTTCGACTTCTTCTCGGAAGAGCACGCCCGCCAGGCGTATCTCGACGAGCAGAAACTGATCCAGGGGGAGTTGGAAATCCTCAACGCCGAGGAGGTGGAGACCTGGCCCGATGGTTCGACGACCTGGGTCACCACCACGAAACTCCCGCTGCGCGATCGGGAGGGACGGACAATCGGCACGTTCGGAATCTCGCTCGACATCACGCCGCAGAAGCGAGCGGAGGACGCGCTGCATCTGGCCAAGCTGGCGGCAGAAGCGGCCAATCGCGCCAAGAGCGATTTCCTGGCCAACATGAGCCACGAAATCCGCACTCCGCTCAACGCCGTCATCGGCATGACCCAACTGGTCCTCGACACCGACCTGTCCCCCGTCCAGCGCGACTATCTGACGATGGTGCAGCAGTCGGGCGAAACGCTGTTGGCGCTGATCAACGATATCCTCGATTTCTCCAAAATCGAAGCGGGCAAGTTGGAACTCGACCCCTCTCCGTTCGACCTCCGCGAATGTCTGGGAGACACGCTCAAGTCCCTCGCCCTCCGCGCCGCCAGGAAGGGGCTGGAGCTGGTGTGCCGAATCGATCCCAACGTGCCGGAGTTGGTGGTGGGAGATTCCACGCGGCTGCGGCAGATTGTCGTCAACCTGGTCGGGAACGCGCTGAAGTTCACCAGCGCTGGGGAAGTGGTGCTGGAGGCGCGGGTCGAGCGACAACCCCTTCCCGCAGCCGATCCGTCCAACGCACCTGGCTCCGCCACTTCGTCGCGAGAATTGTGGCTCTCTTGTTCCGTCCGCGACACCGGCATCGGCATCCCGCCGGAAAAACTCTCCACGATTTTCCAGGCGTTTGAACAGGCCGACACGTCCGTCACTCGTCGCTTCGGCGGGACCGGGCTGGGCCTGGCGATTTCCTCACGGCTGGTGGAGATGATGGGGGGCGAGCTCCGAGTGGAGAGCGAACTTGGACGGGGGAGCACGTTCCGCTTCACGGCGCGCCTGGAAGAGGCGGACGCGGGGATCGCCCGGCGACCACCGGGAGATGTCGCCCGCATTTTCGGCGCCCGCGTGATGGTGGTCGACGACAACGATACGAACCGCCGCCTGCTCGAGGAAATCCTTCACAATTGGGGGATGGTCCCCACCCTGGCCAGCTCGGTTGCCCAGGCTCTGGGGTTGCTTGAGGCGGCCGACCGCGACCGCGCGCCATTCACCTTGCTCCTTTCCGACGTCAACATGCCCGACGCGGATGGGTTCCGATTGCTCGAAGCGGTCCGTTCCCGTCCAGCCTGGTCGGGACTCGTCGCAATCATGCTCACGTCGGGAGACCGCCCGGAGGATAGCGGGCGGTGTCATGAGCTCGGCGCCGCCGGTTACCTGCTCAAGCCGATCAAGCAATCGGAACTGTTCGACGCGATCGTCGCTGCTCTGGGGATCAGCAGCGTTGACCCCCCTCCCGCACAACCCGACCGACCGGAAACGAAATCGATCCGTCCGCTGAACATCCTGCTGGCAGAGGACAGCCTCCCGAATCAAAAGCTGGCGGTCGGCTTGCTGGGAAAATGGGGGCACCGCGTCACCGTTGTTAACAATGGGGTCGAAGCGGTCTCATTCTCCGCCTCCGAACCGTTCGACCTGATCCTGATGGACGTGCAGATGCCCGAAATGGATGGTCTGCAGGCGACGGGGATCATTCGCGAGCGCGAAAAAACGACCGGCGGCCACCTGCCGATCGTCGCCATGACGGCCCATGCCATGGCCGGCGACCGAGAGCAATGTCTGGCCGCCGGAATGGACGCCTACGTCACCAAGCCGATCCGAGTCCAGGCACTGCTCGATGCGCTGGGAGCGTTGTTCGGCGTCGAGACGGAGACCGCCGCGCCCCAGCCGACGAAGGCCGCGCCGTCCCGCGTGAATTGGAACGCCGCGCGAGAGACGGTTCAGGGGGACATGGAATTGTTGCAGGTGGTCGTCGAGGCGGTCGTGCAAGAGTGTCCCAGTCTGTTGCAGCAATTGGCCGAGGGGCTGGCCGCCGGGGACGCGCCGCGCATTCGCCGCGCCGCGCACACGCTCAAAGGGAGCCTCCGGGCATTCGAGCCTGTCGCCGCGCTCGAATTGGCCGAGCGGATCGAAGAGCTGGGGCGGACCGGCGACGTGGCGGGAGCGGCGGCGCTGCTGGAGGCATTCCGCGACGAAATTGGAAAGGTGCTGGAGGAAATGCAGGCCACGCCCACCGGTCCCGGCCTGTCGGGGGGATCGTAGCGGCAAGAAGCGAACAGGACGCAGGCGTAGCAACGAACGGGCGGCTCCCTGCGGATCACAGCGACAAGTCGGGACGAGGCGCAGCATGTTTGGTCAATTGGTCCCTTGTGGAGGCGGAACCGCCATCGCGCTGGCCAAACCGCGCCTGCTGGTCGGCCGAACCCCCGACTGCGACGTGATGATCCCGTCGGGGACCGTCTCCTCCCGGCATTGCCAGTTGGAACTGCGCGACGGCGTCTGGCATGTCAGCGACCTGGGGAGCCGCAACGGCATTCGCATCGATGGGGTCTCCTGCAAGTCGGAGGCGCTCCCGCCGGGATGCATCCTGTCGATCGCCCAGCACCGGTTCGTCGTCGCCTACGCTCCCCCGACCGGACAGCCAGGACCGGCCAAAGCGCCGGCGCCGGCGGCGACAGCTTCCACTCGCTCCGCGTCCTCAGCGGCTCTGCCGGCGCGACGTCCGCCGGAGGAACGTTCGGCCCTGTTGGGTGAACTCCTTCCGTGTGGCGGTGGGCCTCCCATTCCGCTCCGAAAAGCCAAGCTGCTCGTGGGGCGGCTCCCGACCTGCGACGTGACGATCGCGCATCCGACCATCTCGTCGAAACATTGCGAACTCGCGTTTCAGGAGGGGTACTGGCACGTTCGCGATCTGGGGAGCCGGAACGGCATCCGCGTCGGCGGGATGATCTGCCTGACCAAGTACATCTTGCCGGGAGAGATTCTTTCGATCGCCCGGCTGCGGTACGAATTGAATTACACTCCCCAGGCCGACGAGCCTCCACCAGACGAAAATCCGTTCGGGATGAGTCTTCTGGAAAAGGCGGGACTGGCCGGGAAGCATGCGCTCGATCGCCTGCCCCAGGCGGAACCGGACGAGCGCGACAAGAAACGGTGGAACATCACGCCTGAATGACCGAGGGTGAGAACATGCCAAATATCCTGGTGGTTGACGATTCGGAAGTGGACCGGCGGATTGTGGGGGGGCTGCTGCAGCGGCACGGCGGGTTCAACGTGGCGTTTGCGTTCGACGGCCGCGAAGCGCTGGCGCATTGCGAACGCGCCGTCCCCGACCTGGTGCTGACCGACCTGCAAATGCCGGTGATGGATGGCTTGGAGTTGGTGGGGTCGCTCAAGGGAGAATACCCGCTCACGCCGGTAATCCTGATGACCTCGCAAGGAAGCGAAGAGATCGCCGCCGAGGCGCTCCGCCGGGGGGCCGCCAGCTACGTTCCCAAGAAGAAACTGGCGGATGACCTGCTCGACACGGTCGACCGGGTGTTGGGGGCCGCCCGCGAGGACCGCACGCACTCCCGGCTGATGCACTACCTGGCGGAATGCGACGAGCGGTTTGAGATCGGGACCGACCTGACCCTCGTGCGGCTGCTCGTCAGTTACGTGCAGCAATTGTTGCGGTGTCTCCCGCTGGGGGATGAGACCGAGCGCTTGCGCGTGGGGATCGCCGTCGAAGAGGCGCTCAAGAACGCCTTCTATCACGGCAGTCTGGAGGTGGCGACGGGGACCGGCTGGCCGCAGAAAAAAGCGATCGAGCAGATCGCCGCAGAACGCATGAACGCCGAACCGTACCGCAACCGCCGCATCATCGTACAGGCCCGAGTCAATCGCACCGAAGCGGCGTTCACGATCCGGGACGAAGGACCAGGCTTCGACTATTCCCGCCTCCCGGACCCTGCCGACCCCGCCAGCCACGCCCAAACCTCAGGCCGCGGGATCATCCTGATGCGGACGATCATGGACGAAGTCCACTACACCGGCCGCGGCAACGAAGTCACGCTGATCAAACGCCCCCCGAAGATCAACGAAATGCTCTTGGCGGATGATGATGATGAGGAGTGAGGGGCGGGGGGGGCTGGAGTTCAACGTCAGCGGAGGGGCCGTCGTCGGCGGAGGCGGATTGCGACCAGTCCACCTGCGGATGCCATCAGGAGCAGGGACGGCTCCGGTACGGCGGCCACCAGATGGCCACGCGTGCGGCTGGCATTTGGATCGACTTCCAGAATGGTGAGGGGACTCGCCTGTTGAATCCCCAGGGAATTGGTCAACTCCAGAGGAAAGAGCTGGAACGGCGTTTCCGCTTCGCTGAACGCCAGTTTCGAGAACTCGGTTGGAACCGGATGGTACGGATCGAATCCCGGCGGGGTGCTGACTTCGAAGTACGAAATGAATCCCGACGGCCCCTGGGCAATGCCGCCCTTGGACAACAGGATTTGGCCGTGGACCAGCCCCACTCCGTATAAGGTGTCTCCATTGGTGCCGATCTTTCGCAGAAAACTGTACAGCCCCGCTGGGTCGGCGTTGAAGATCGTGGGTTCCGGGGCGATCGTGGCGTTGAGTCCGTTAAAGTAAGGGGTAATAGCAACCGTCAGCGTGTGCAACGGGAACAGCGCCCCCCCTTCCGCCTGCGATCCCTCGGTCGTGTCGAAGGTCGCGGTGAACGCCAGGTCCGCCAGGTAAGACGCGTTGGACCCGAACGGTTGAAACGCGATAGTCGCGTCTTCAAGTTCCTGAGTTTGAATCAGGATTTCAGCGTGTGCCGCACGCGCCAGGGCCAGGACCAGGGCCAATCCAACAAACAACCGACGGGGCAATCGCGATGCAATTCTCATGGGGGTTCCCTTCAGGATTCGAACTCGTTCTTGCCAGAGATCCGCGCGCGGCATCCGTGCGCACCAGCCGGATCGACGATCCCGCGGCGCAGAACCGCTATTAGCAGTTCGATTTCCCGGTCTGTTGCCCGTCAAGAATTTGGCGGTTTCGACTCATTTCTTCGTCAGGGGCAGCAGGCGAACTCGCGATCGCGCTTCATCAACGACGAGCAGCGCCCCCGCAGCCAGCTCAGTCGCGTACTGTCGCAACACCGGGATCATGAACCAGCGGAGTTTCCACTTCCTCCGCGCGCCAGGCGGCAAAGGCCAACTTCCGGCTCCCGTCACTGGGCTTGTGGTCCTGACTCGAAAAGTTCCGCCGGTTTTTTCGTGCGGTTCGTGATCTTCGTGGTTCATTCCTGCGTTTGCAGGCAAGGGCGACAACCAAAGGGGATTTGACCACGGTTAACGCGGATGGGCACGGATTATCACCTGTGACTCGATCCGCTGGTCATCCGTGCCATCGGTGTTATCCGTGGTTCATTCCTCTCTCCGACGCGGTTCGCTTTGGCCCGAACGGGTCATAGCGTTTCAACCACGAAATGCACGAAGAACACGAAATGGCGATTCACGGGTGAAACACCCTTGCGGGCGGAATCTTGGTTGATCGAATTGCGTAGGAACGAAGCGTACGGCGTCTTCGACGAAGCGCCGGCGGGGCGATCATTGCAGGTGGATGCTATGGCTTTTGTCTCTCGACTCTTCTCGGTCTGTCCCCGCGTCACCAAGAGCGAGGGGAAACTGGTGGCCGAGACGGCCTGGCGCGTTCGGGTTGGATCGCTCGGGGCGCTGTACCGCAAGGTCGTTGTTGATCCGGGTCGGAAAGTGGTGACTATCGACCGGCGGTATGGCTGGGCCTTTGCGCGTCGCTCTCGACTGCGATTCGAATCGATCGAGGCGATCACCTACGGCTACGAGGACTGGGGTTATGGCGCGGGGTGGAGCGTTGCGCATGACAGCGTCGACCTGTTCTCTGTCGGGTTGAGGCTTTTCGATGGTGAAGAACGGCGTCTGTTCTACTTTTTCGGAGACGGAACATTTAGCAACACGGGGCCGTGGCCCGACTGGCTGTTTTGGGACGAGTACCTGCTCAACATCAGCGGGTCGCAAGAAAGGGAATCTCGTGGATTCGTCGATCTATTGGGAAAAATGATCGGCGTCCCTGTTGTTCCCCCCCGGTCCTGATCGATTGCCCTCAGGTCCAGGCAAAATGACCGTCGGAACGTCTCGCATCGCACGCGTCATTTGTAGATTTCGCACTCCGAGAGCGCGGCACGGAGTTGTTCCAGACCGGTTTCGCTGATCCCGGTGCCTTTGAGATTCAACATCTGCAGGCTGGTCAGCTTTGACAAGGTCTGAATCGCGTCATCGCCAATCGGCAGCTCTCCCAGATCGAGTCCTGCCAGGCGCTCCAGGCGGGCCAAATGCGCCAGACCGGCCGTTGTCACATCGGTTCCGGAGAGGACGATCATCCGGAAGCCGCCCCCCTCCAGCAGCGCGAGCTGGTCGTCCTTCAGATTCGACTTGGCCGCTACCAGCACTTGGACCGACTTCAGCGCCGACAACGAACGCCAGCTCTCGTCATCGAGCTGACAGTCGCTCAGATCGAGAATGCGCAAGCTGCGAGACGCGGCCAGTTGCTCGAATCCGCCGCCGGTGAGTTGGCTGCCGCTCAGCGCCAGCCGCTGCAGGCGATTCCAACCGGCCAACGGAGCGAGCTGCGCCGGACTGAGATGGACCCCGACGACCTCGAGAGATTCCAGTTTCGACAGCGGTTCCAAATGGCGTAAACCATTCGCATCCAGCGCGTCGCCACCCAACGCCAGCATCCGGAGCGACTTCAGTTGCGCGATGGCGGCGAAACCCTCGTCGGCGAGCGGCACTTCCTTCAGGCTCAGCCATTGCAGCCGTTTGCAAGCGGCCAGCGCCCCCAACGTCCGCCCGCTGATCATCGTGCGATCTAACCCCAATGAGTTCAGCTTGTCGATTCCCGCGAGTTTCGAGACTGCCACATCGGTGAGCGCTGTCCCCTCGAAATCGAGCGCTTCGAGCGCCGACATTTCGAGCAGCGCTGCGACCGATTCATCGGTCGCTTTGGTTTTCGCCAGATTGAGAATTCGCAAGCCGGGGAGCGCGGCCAGGTTTCGGATTCCGGCATCGCCGACGGCAGTCTGCGTCAGGTTGAGAGATTCCAGTCGGGGAAACGACGCCAAACGAGCCACCGTGTCGTCGGTGACCTGCGTGTCGATCAGCACCAGGCACTTCAATGCGGGAAGGCGGGCGATGGCGTCGAATCCGCTCCCTGTGACTTGGGTGTGACTGACATCGATCCATTCCAGGCGGTCATAGAGGAGCTTGGGGAAAACGGCA
>JBJXGA010000154.1:0-15391 GCA_046152955.1 Planctomycetales bacterium
GTCGGACTTGTACGGCAACCTGACCTATGAGGACGACTTTACCACGAAACGCTGGCTGCACCTTGGGCGACTCGATGTGGGCCACCCGACTCACGGCGGCTATCGTGACCGTGGCTTTTGGGTGGGAATGAAGGGTGGTTTCGCCACGTCGACGCATCTGGTGCAACGCATCTCTTCGCCGCAACCACTGAAGCAGCTCGTCGTCATTGCCGACTGCTCGGCAAATGGCCCAAATCTGGGGGGATCGCTGACACTGAGCGTCGGACCGCGCGAAGAGAAACCGAAGTGGTATGTGCAAACGCAGGGAGTCCACAATGGCCCCCTGAGGCTGGAGGTTCCGGCTGGCGAATTGGGATCGCTCCAGGACTTCGATGTGCATGTCACGCTGCACAGTAGTTCGGGCGTCGAAAACGGTGACAAAGCGTGTGCCACGCTCGGCAGTCTGGCGATTCAGGCAAAATAACCCCCTTGCTTTCGATCGGATTGTGAATATTCCGCATTCCGCCGGACCTTTGGCGACAGGCGTCAACTCGACATCCTTCGTAGCTCTTCTGGAGATTCCGTCATGAAATCCGACTCACGCTCTGGGCTTTTTGGGAGAATCTGCACGATGGCAGTCCTGTGGCTGGCTGTGATGGGCAGCGCCGATTCCAGCGCCGATTCCAGCGTCGACGCCAACGTCGCGCGAAACGCCGTGATCGCCGAGACGTTCAAAATCGAGTACTCGAATCACTGAAGTGCCCATAAGGAACCACAACCATGCGGATCGCAACGGCGACTATTCAACTTTCCTGGATCGTCATACTGGTACACGCCACGCGGTTGGTGGGCGGCGACGATGCCGCGCCGCCGGTGAACATTGGGGCCGCGAAGCGGCTGACTTGGGACGATTCGCTGTTGGACAAGGCGGAGGGCATCCGGTTTGAGATGCATCAGCCGCGTCGGACCGGCGAACGGAATCTGGTCGGTGACCAGCCGTGGGAGTCGTGGCAAATCGGCGGCATGTCGAGCTTGTTGCACGAAGACGGCAAGTTCCGGTTGTGGTACGGCGTCAGTCACGGCATCAGGCATGGAGAGGAATATGCCGTCGCCTATGCGGAGTCCGACGACGGAATTCGCTGGACGAAACCCGAGTTGGGATTGATCGAGTACGCTGGGTCCAAGAAGAACAACCTGGTTGTCGCCTACAGCAGTGTGATCGGGCAGGTGTTCGTCGATCCGCACGCCAGGGCTGGCGAAAAATACAAGATGCTGGCCGCGATATACCCGACGAAGGAGACTGATCCCAAACGGTATCTCACGCTGCTGAGCTCGCCAGACGGCCTGACTTGGAGCCCGCCGGCAAAAAACGTGGTTCGCGAAGGGGACTTCGCGCTCGACACGCAAAGCCAGGCCTTTTGGGATCGGGATCGAGAGTCGTATGTGCTGTACACGCGGATGGGGCCGTGGCGCCAGATCGGGCGCTCCGAGTCGAAGGATCCATTTGCGTTCCCAGTTCCCGTCAACGTCATGCGCCCCGACGATCCGGTGAAAGCGGACTACTACCAGGCCGGTGTCACGAAGTACGAGGAAGCGGCGAGCGCCTATTTCGCCCTTGTGCCGATTTTCTTTCATCCCGGAGACGAACGGGGAAATCCAGCGGATGGCAATCCACCGCTGACCTTCACCTATGGGAAGAACCCGATTTCGGCGGTGGCGCCCGATACGCTCGACATTCACTTGTTCACCAGCAATGATTCGATTCAATGGCGACGGCGGGGGGACCATGTGCCGTTTCTCGGCCTGGGTCCGGATGGCCAGTTCGATAGCCGTTCGCTGTATCCGGGGGTCGGCTATGCCGTCGTCGGTTCGGAGATTTGGCTGTACTACTCGGCGTATGACTGCACGCACATCGAGTCGCTCGATGGGAAAGACCCATTTTCCAAATACCTGGGAACGATCACGCGAGCCACGCTCCGCCTGGACGGTTTTGTTTCGGCTACCGCAGGGCACGCGGGGGCGGAAGTGGTTTCCAAACCGCTGGTGTTTTCCGGTGATCGCCTGGAACTGAACGTCGATTGCAGTGCGGGAGGCTATTTGAACGTTGAGTTGCAATCCGCGGACGGTGAGCCGCTGCCGGGATATTCGCTGACAGACTCTGACCGGATTTATCACAACAACATCCGGAAGGTCGTGACCTGGAAGGGGCAATCCAGCCTGTCGGAACTTTCCGGAAAGCCCGTTCGGATGCGGCTGGTCATGCGAGGCTGCAAACTGTACGCTTTTCAGTTCCCCCAAAAGTGACAATGAACTGTCTGTCTTGAGTAAGGAACTGCCAACTATGCGCTGGCTGAGCTGCTTGATGGTCATCGCGGCAATCATGGATTGCTGCGGAGCGAGTTTCGCGCAGCCCAGGCTTGAGTTCGGTCCGCTCACCGAACTGCGGACGGACGACGGCCGATTGTCGTTCGGCACCATTGTCAGTGCCGACGTCGTCTCCTGGTCGGCCCCCGATGCGCAAGACCTGTTGATCGCCCGGTTGTGGGATGGCGTTTATCTATATCCTTCCAAAGACTTGCAGACCATTGGAGAGCCGATTCGCCTGTGCGATCAGCTGGGCCATGTGGTGCTGATGATCGAGCCGGTCGATTGGGATGGCGATGGACTTGAGGAGGCGATCGGTACGGATCGCCAGGGGAATATCTCGTGCCTGAAGCGCGTCGGCGAATTTCCCGATCTCCGGTTGGAAGTCGCACAAACACCACTGCAGACGGCGGATGGCGTTCCATTCAATATCCCGTTCGTCAATCCGAAGTATCGGTTGTCGGACAAACCCGCGTCGCTGTGGCCGGATAATTTCAATTACACGTATCCGACAAGGTATCGCCCGGCCGGTTCGAAGTCGGCGGACTTGATCATCGGCGATTGGGGTGGGGAATTGTGGTTTTTGCCGCACGTCGGCGTCAAAGACGGCTTGCCGGTGTTTGCGGGGACAACCTATGCGAAACGAAACGGAAAGACGTTCGCCCGACCGAAGCATCTGTTGGCGGATGACCAGGGACAAACCTTGCTCATTGGTGAAGGGACGGAAAACGGCATCCGTTATCCTGGCGGCGCTTCGCGGCCTGTGATGTACCGCAATGCGGAGACGAACTCGGACGATTTGATCGTCCTGGGGAGTATGGACGGTAACCGCATTCGCTACTTGCGGCGCGCGGGGACCGGTGCCGACGGAGAACCAATCTTTAAAGACCTGGGTGAAGTCGCAATCGATGGTCTGCCCGACGAAGGTTATGATGCCTACAACTATCATGCGGTGCTGGCCGTTCTGGGGGAAGGCCGCTGGCCTGACCTGTTGTTGTCGCGCGGATGCGACCTGGCCATCTGCCGAAATCAACGCATTCTCGGAGCCCGACCGAAGTTCCGCTTCGAACGGTGGATCAGCGGCAACAACGTGCCGACGCGCGGTTACAACTTCACCGAAATCCTGACCGACGTGCGGGGCCGCCGATTCCTGCTGGAGAACGATTCCCAGTGGTCGTTTCGCGAACTGTTGACCTCGGCCGGGAAACCGCAATTGTCCTCGGCACGCTTTCCCCTGTACGACCAGCACGGCGTCTTTCATGTGGATGGCGACACCGACATTCAGCACCTGACCAAGTGGGGCTTTCATCGCGCGGCATTGTGGGACTACGACGGCAGCGGCCGGCAGCACCTGATTGTCGGCACCGACAAAGGCTGGCTGTATCTGCTGCGGTCGGAACAGCCGCTGGGAAAAGGGGATCGATTCGAGTTCCGTTCCTTCGGGCCGCTGAAAGACTCTGCGGGGGAAGTGATCCGCGTCCATCACCGGGTTGTTGCGGCGCCCTTGGATCTCGATGGAGACGGCCGTCTCGACCTGGTATTGGCCGGGGCGACGTACGGGGCGAACGATCCGCGTCCCGGCAGTGGAATCTACTTTGTGCGCAACTTGGGTGAAGCCGCGGATCACACCCCCATTCTTTCGCCAGTGACCCCATTGGAGACGATCGGTCACACCCACCCGCACTTCAAACACGCGCATGCTCAGCTCCAGTCGTTGGACTTGCTGCGAACTGGGGAGCGAGTCGTGGTCGTGGGAACGCAGCTCGGCGACAACTTCCAGAGTTATGTCTATCGTCCGGCGAAAGACCGGATCGCCCTGGAATACACCGGACTGGTCTTGCCCCCCATTTCCATCGAAGAGCGGCTTCTCGATCTCGACGGCGATGGAGCGTGCGAGTACATCCGCAGTGGCGGTGAATCGCTGATCGCCAAGTATGCGCGAGTGGCGATTGCCCCGGCGCCGGCGGATCGCACGACGCGATTTCAAATCATCGTCGATCGCGGTCCGGACAATGGGCAGAATTTCGGCTCGCTGTTTGAAGTCGCCAGCGAGGATGGATCGCTGGTGATCGGGGCCGGATTTCAGAATGGGTACAACACCCGCTATCGGGCCGACCGTCATGCCTTGCAGTTCTTTGTGCGGCCTGTCGAAGGCCAGCGGGAATTCCAGTTGCAGGCGCTCCCCCGTCCCAACCACCTGTGCGGCACATATCTGTACGGACGCGATGAACTGATCCATTCCACGTTTGGAGAGCTGAAAGTCTGGGATGCCGGGGTCAAGGATTGGCGCGGCCTGTCCGATGTTGGCGGAACGCAGGAGACCATGCGCGTCGGAAAGGGGCTGCTGGAATTCGGCGATAGCGAGGTCAGGTACGACGGGGCGACCATCTTGTCTCCTCCAACTCAGGGGAGCTACCAACTGTTCTTCTATGCCAACGGCTACCTCTGTTTCTATCACGTCAACCGCGGGAGTGGTGGTTACCGCGCGTATCAGAACGACGCGGAGGGGTTCAGCAAGCTGTACGCCTGCCCCTGGACGCCGGAGCAGAAAGAGGTCAATCTGGCCAGGGGGATTGTGCTGACACTGCCGGTGGTTGGCGAAACGACGTTCGCCTGGGGACATTTTGGCCGGCAAATCGTGACTGGTTCCAACGTCGGCGGCTTTTACATCCTGGAGGAGGGACGCTGGCGGATGCTGCTGGAGCCCAATATCAAGGTCAGCTACCAGCTCTACTCGACCATGGCCTTTCACGATCGACTGTTGATGGGGCAATACCCGACGGGCCGACTCTTCGAGTTCGATGGCCAGGCGATTTCCGATCGGGCCGGATGGCCGCCGGTCCTCCCGGGAGTCTCGTCGAGCGCTCGCGAAGCGCAAACGACCGTCATTTACGGAGGAGAACTATTCGTCGGCGTCTGGCCTTGGGGCGAATTGTGGCGTTATCAGCCCGACTCCAGAAAATGGTCTTTCGTTCGCCGCATGTTCGATCATCCGCAAGTCTCCGACCAAATCATCCACCCCTACGACATCGAGAATCGCGGCGACACGGTGAGCAACCAATGGGGGCAGCGCATCACGAGTCTGGTCACCAGCGGGAAGGATCTGTTTGTCGCAACCTCCTCCAAAAACCCGCGCGAGTGGGATCCGGAAAAATTCCCCTTTCTGGCGCCCGACCTGTGGAAGAGCTACGGTACGGTCTATCGCCTGACGATGCCCGGCCACCTGGGAACAAACACAGCCTGGACCTCCGGTCCCACGACGTTTGAATTGACCCTGCGGAACAGCTCGATGTCGATCTCTCAGGACGGCAAGAAACTTGCCGAGACCGATGTGACCGGACCGCTCGCCGATCGTCTTGAGGCCGTTTCACGGTTCAAACCTGTCCGCTGGGGCGAGGGGATCTACGGACACTTTACCGGTCACAAGCTGGAGGGAACCGTGACAAGCAAGGGGCCGCCATGAGCGCGCGCCGGGGAACGCGATACGAAATGCAACTGAAGCCTCTTCATGGATAAGATCATCGACGAAACTCACCAGCCTTTGGGAACGGACGCTGCGGGCATTCCGCCCGAACAATTGTCCGAACACGCGCAGCGGCGCAATAGCCTCGTGTTCATACTGAACAATTCCATCAACTACTTCGTCGCGCCGGTGTTTTACGTGGGAGTGCTGCATGCGGCGGTGCTGTCATCGCTCGGTTACACCGACACGATCGCCAACCTCCCCGAATCGGTCTACATGTGGTTGACGCCGCTGCCGGTCCTGATCGCCTGGTTTTGGCCGTCGACGCGGCACTTGCGCCGCATGTTGGTCATCACGTATGCTCTGAAGTGTGCTGCTGGTGTTGCGGCGGCAACGCTGTTTGTCCTGGCGCCGCAGTGGTTGGCGGCCGGCATCGTCATCCATGCGGCGGTGATCGGCGTCACGAACGGCGTCGCCACCATGTGCCTGTGGGAGTTGATCGGGCGCGGAATGACTCCGGCCAGGCGCGGCTGGACGCTCGCCGTCACCTTCGGCGTGGGGCCGGTGTTCGCAGTTCTGGGATCGTGCGCGTCGCAACTGATCCTGAACGGCAACTTCCTGGACCTGGTTCAGATGACTCCCCTTTCCAAACCGTGGTGCTACGTGGTGCTCTTCGGCGCGACCGGCCCGGCGATGGCCCTTTCGGCGGCCTGCGTGTTCCTGGCGCATCTCCCCAGGGAGAGTTCTGCCGAGCCTGTCCTGGGTGTCGCTGGCGTCTGGCAGGGATTGCGACAGTATTTTGTCTACCGGTTGATTCTGGTGGCCATTTGCGGTTTCCTGTTGACCAGCGCTGGTGGCAATATGATCCTCAACAATCTGGGACTATTCGTGCGTGACGCGACCGGAGAATCGCCAGAGTCCTATACCGGAGTGCAACTGGCGCTCCGATTCGGCTGCAAGAGTCTGGCCGGATTTGCACTGGGTTGGATGCTGGCCAGATTCAACGCCAAGACGCCAGCGCTGGCCACGACGCTGATCTGCCTGGTTGGGGTCGGCTGGGCGCTGGTCGTTCCAGGCAAGTGGTATCTGTTCAGCTTTGGCCTGTTGGGGGCCGGTGAACTGTTTTACGTTTATTATTTGAACTATGTTGTCGGGTGCTCCGCGCCCGAACGCATCCGCGAGAATACCGCGTACACGAACTTCATCATGATCGCCGTCAGCTTCATGCCGCTGGTCTACGGGAGCATTTCGGACCACTACGGTCTGCGCGCCAGTTTTTTGCTGGCCCTGGCAATTCTGTTCGTAGCGACGATGATCGTGGCGACGTTGCTGCCGCGGCGACCTGTGCCGAGCAACAGCGCCGCATCCTCCACCAATCCCTAATTGAATCCAAGCAAGCGCGAGTTCGACGATGAAACGATATCCCTGTGGCATCATGGCGACCTGTTGCATTCCGTGGGATGCGAACGGTCAGTTCGCGGAGGCCATTTTTCGGCGCGGCGTCCGCTCGACCGTGACGCATGGGACGAAGCACCTGTATGTGTTCGGGACCGCGGGGGAAGGTTATGCCGTCACGGAACGGCAATTCGATCAGATCGTCGCCGCTTTCACCGACGAAATGCGGCAAGGTCAGGCCGAGCCGATGGTCGGCGTCATCAACCTGTCGCTGGGGACGATCTGCGAGCGAATCGAACGCTGCCGCGACCGGGGAGTGAAGAATTTTCAAATCTCTCTGCCGAGTTGGGGCGCTTTGTCCGAACGGGAGCTGTTTGGCTATTTCGACAGCGTTTGCGGCCGTTTTCCGGATTGCCAGTTCATCCATTACAATCTCCCCCGGACCAAGCGGCTCGTGACGGGAAAGGAATATGGACGGCTCGCCGAGGCGCATCCCAATCTGGTGGCGACGAAGAACTGCGGCGATTCGCAGACGCACCTGCGGAGTCTGCTGGAAGACTCGCCGCAGTTGCAGCATTTTCTGTCGGAAGCGGGCTACGTGTACGGATCGCTGTTCGGCGAGTGCGGCATCCTGGCGTCGTTCATTATGAACTGGCCCAGGCTGAAGGCGCTGTGGGAAGCGGGTCGCCGCCGCGACGTGGCCACGATGGTCTCGATCCAGCGGGAAGTTGACATCGTCATCCAGACACTGTTTGAAACGATCCCGGACGATCGGATCGACGGTTCTTACGACAAACTGTTCGAGAAAATGTACGACCCCGAAATGCCGCTGCGGCTGCTGCCCCCCTACATCGGTTCAAGCGATGAGGAGTTTCAGGCATTCGTGCGATTGCTCGGCGAACGGTTGCCGGCGTGGGTGCCGACGTCTGCGGGTGCGGATTCGGCCTGATGGTTGCCTGGGACGATCTTGCGCGGCATACTTGAGGCATCGCTTCTGCCGCCTTGTTGCTCTCCGGTTTCGAAGCCATGTTCCCCTGGGACAAACTCTGGCCTGTTCCCGATCCGAAGCCCGCTCCGCGGCCCGATCCGGCGGTGCGCGCGGGGGCGATCGATGTCGTGGTGGATCGCCCCGCCGGAACCGACGCACAGCAGCAACAAGAGCAACAGCAATCGGCCCTGAATGAACTGCGTCAGGCGGCGCTCCGAGCCGCAGGAGTGCTTCCGCACCCCACGCTCTCCGCCGATGAACGTCCTCGATTCTGGCTTCGTCGCACCGATCAGTTGCTCGTGGCGTCGTTGGTGGCGGCGCTGCTGGTGTCGATGTTCGTCCAATGGGGTCGGCTGAGCGGTTGGGGGAAGCGGGAGGTGGAAATCGAGCGGATGACCCGCCTGGAGTATCTGTATCGCATCGACATCAATCGGGCCACCTGGGTGGAATGGGCTCAGTTCGAGGGAATCGGCGAAGCGATGGCCCATCGAATCGTCGCCGACCGCGAGCGGAACGGCCCGTTCGCCAGCGTGGACGACGTGCTCCGCGTCCCAGGCATCGGCCCAGTCAAAATGCGCACGATCCGGCCGCACCTGTATCTTGGCACCACGGAATCAGAGCCGGACAAACGTGACAATTGATCGACCCAGGGAAAGCCTCCGCCCGGCTTGTCTGAGCACGGCGACGTCTGATCGCTGCCTGGGCGGCAATACAGGTCGTTCGTTCTCCGTCCAGCTTGTCTCGGCGGGAACACGCCTCGCACAGAGTGAGCGCTGTTCTCCCGCCGAGCTGCCAATGTGCATTCAACCAACGTGTGACTCGCCGATGGGCAGCCGGAAAACTCTCGCTGAATGTCTATCCCATCCCAACGGGGGGGCTACAGTCACGTGCCACTCACAGCGGCGGCTCGCGGGGACGTTCGCCCTCCCACTGTGCAGATTCGGCGTTGTCCGCGCGCGTCGCCTATGGCCGGGCGCCGGTGATCGCCCGGATGTAGTCCACCTCCGCCTGCCGAAACGGTGTGCCGTCAGGTTCCAGAAGATCGTGGAACCAGACGGGGGGTGGGGCGTTGTACGTCTTGGTCCACGAATCCCAGGGATAAATCGTTTGCGACTTGCCGTTGATAAAGCCCCAGCAATAGGCGGCCGTCCGGTGCTTCTTCATGATTTCCAGGTGGGGTTCGAAGTGGCTGCCGTTAGGGCGGGCCATGAACTCCGTACACAGCAGCGGCCTGCCATACTGCGACAAGTTGGTCAGACAGCGCTCCAGCGACGGCACGTCCCCATACGTATGAAAACTGATCACGTCACTGTGCGCCAGTTGGATCTGCTTGCAATCGTCCAACTGCGTGATGTTCTCTGAGTCCCGCCACACGCCGGAGGTGAGTGGTTGAGTAGGCTCGGCTTCTCTGGCCCAGGCAAAAACCTGCGGCAAGAGTGTGTTGACGAGCTGTGGTTTGTTTTTGGGCTCCAGTCCCGGCCGGCGCGGAGCGCCGCCGTCGAAGTTGTCGGGCTCGTTCCACACGTCCCACACCACCACTCGCTCGTCCCGGCTAAAACGCCGCACGACCCCTGTGACGAACTCGCGGAGGTGCGGATGGGCTTCGGGATCCTGGAGGACCGCCACGCCGGGACTCTGAACCCAGCCGGAATTGTGGGTATGCGGGAGCGGCTCTGGCTGCTTGCCAAGTCGCGGCACGGGATGCCAGCAGCTATCGAACAGGACGAACATCACCCGGATCCGATGCTTCTGAGCGAGCGACAGGAACTGGTCGCACCGCTGCAAAAAGCCCTCCGCGTCCTGCTTCCAGAGCAGATCGTGCAGGAAGACCCGCACGCTGGTGAATCCCATCCGCTCGGCATACCCCAACTCCCGGTCGATCGTTTCGGGATGGAACGATTCTTCCTGGAACATCTCGAGCTGGTTGATGGCGTCGCTGGGAAGGTAATTGCAACCCACGAGCCACGGCTGTTTGGCGTACCAGGCTGCCGCTCGTTCCGGCGTCCACCGGCCGGGACCGTCGGCCAGCCGTTCCGGTTCCGCGGCGGCGACCGGCAACAGTCCCACGAGCCACAGGACGATGACGGCGCAGGCCCTCAGTCCCTTGCCGCAACAGACTCGCCGTGCAATTTCACCAACTGACAACATGCTTCTCTCCTTCGAATGCGCCCGTTTGGTGCTACTCCGCCGGCGCGTTCCATTCTCCCCAATGCTCCAGGTAATGGGCATAGACGGGAGTTGCCGCGGCTCGCGATTCCAGCCAGGTCCGGGTTTCCGACACCAGTCGTTGCTCGTCGTCGAGTTTCAATTTTCCTTGCAGCACGCGCGTCCGCAAGAAAACAAAATACGTATCGAGCACGTCGCAGCGGCAATAGTCGTTGATTTCCTGGACCTGGCCGGCGTCGTACATGTCTTGCACTTTCGAGCCATCGATGCCGGTCTTCCCCGGTTTGCCGATCAGGTTGGCAATCAGATTCAAGCCTCCCGTCAGTCGCGTGGCGCCGAAATTCGAGAGCACGTCGCACAGATCCAAATGCGCCCACAGGTTGTAGCGGTTGCGGGCTTGCTCATACGATTTCTCTTCGACATTGAACCACATCGGGACGCTCAGTCCAAAGCGGAACGCGGCCAATTCCAGGAGTGGCAGGTCGTAGCCGCGGCCGTTGAAGCTCACCAGCGTCGGCCGCTGGTAGTGCGTCCAGCCCTGCCAGAAGTGGCGGGTGATGACATGCGGCCGAAAATGCGGCGCGTCGAGCGTCGTCAGGTCGAGCAGCCGATAGTTGGCGTCCACTTTGGCGATAGCGACCGAAATCGGGAGCATGAACGTGACCGGGAGGATGTCTTTGCCATCCCCCCGTTCAGCCAGCACGTCGTCGCGAAAGCGGCGGATCGCTTGCCGCGGTTCGAGCGTTTCCTGTGGGAATTTGATCTTGGCCACCAGGTCGCCGTCGGCGATCGCCTCGCAATCGAAGATCAGAAATTTGACCGGAGCGGCAGAGTCTGGCATAGGGCACGGCGGATGAGAGGAGACGGGAATACCGCCCCACATGATATCCCAGGTGGCGAGCCTCGGGTATGCTATCAGTGAATGAATTCGGCGCGGCGGTCGTCGCCCACCTCCCGAGATGAACCATGACGCAGGAAATTGAGTCCCACGCGAGTTCGCGATTCCGGTTCGGCGATTGGCTGAATCGGGGCATTCAGGCCTTCACCGATCAATGGCAGTCGTGGCTCGTGCAGATGCTGATCGCGGCGTTGATTGCCGTGGTGGCGCTGTTGGCTTGCGTATTGCCAGTGTTCCTGGTCGCGGGCCCCCTGGCTTGCGGACTGACGACGTGCGCCCTCCGAGGAGTGCGAGGCCAGAGAATTGACGCAAGGAGCCTTGGTAATGGATGGCGTCTGGCAGGGCGCTCCTTGGTCGCCTGGCTGGGACTTCGATTCGTGGAAATCGCCCCAGGGGCGTTGTTTATGGTGCTGCTGTCTCTGGGTTTTGGCGCAGCGATTCAGAGTGGCATGATTGGACCTCCACGAATGCGGGGTCGGAACGGCCCCCCTGGGGGCCAACCGATCATGGAAGATTTTTCGAAGAGTCCCAAACCTCGACGGGACGCTCCTGCCGGGTACGGACAGTCACCGCGAACAGAAACGCTTGAGGCGGAGGCCGCCGAACAATCGGACGTCGTGATCATCGAAGAGGAGGAGAGCTCCGACACGATGGAGTCGGTTGAACAGGAGGGAACGAAAGATCCTGCGGAACGGGACGAGTCGGAAGAGATCACTGACCCGAAGGAGGCCGCTGCGCCGCAGGAAACTGCTGATACGGTGGAATTTGCCACTTCACAGGAGATTCCCGTCAGGGTGGAAGATGGTGGTTCCGTGAATGCCGCCGATAAAGTGGACATCCTGATCGGTCAGGGCGAATTCAACCCGGACGGCTCAGACGGGGTGGCGATCAGGCCCGGCGGATCCGGCGGATACGGGACAGCGGGGCCAGGGGGATTCTCGTCGGCAGACGCTTCGTTTCTCATTGGCCTGTTGGTGTTCTATGGCCTCATGTTCCTGGGGATGGCGGCGATGTTCTTCTGGTCGATGTGGTTTGGAATGAAGACGATGTTTGTCTTTCCGCTGATCGTCGACCGGGGATGCAGTTTTATGGAGGCGTTCACGGAAAGTTGGCGGCTGACACGCTCGCGGACCTGGGAGTTGCTGGTGGTGCAGTTCCTGGCGTACATCGTCGGCATGATTGGCTACTACGGCTGTTGTGTCGGCTTGATTGTAACGCTGCCGCTGTATTGCTGCATTATCGCCGCTACCTATGAGCTGCACGCCCTCCCGCAGTACACTCCTCCCGCGGAGGATGAACTGCCGGAGTCGGCGCTGCAGGTGTGAATCGGGCCCTGCCGACGCTGCACCCCAATCGAGCAGGATCTTGTTTCGGCGAGAAGATTTTCAAATCGCGTCGGCCGGCGCATCCGGGGTACTTTGAAAGATTAAGGCAAAATGCCGGCTGGAGGGAGTGCCGAGGGTGTCGCCTCACTCAATCGGCAGCATATAGGCTAGCGTGCCAATCGGCTGCCCTTCCTTGACCTCCTCGTAGTGCGGATGGCACAGAACGCACTTCTTCATGACGACTGGAATGGGGGTCGCCGAACGCAGATAGCGCTTCCCCTCTTTCTCAATCACTTGTTCGTGTCCCGGCTTCCCGTCCAGCAACTGCTTGACCGCCGTCCGTTCGAAATCGTCGGCAGGAGCATTGCTCTGGGCGATCGGATCCCCAGTCGCATCAACCAGCCGCACTTCGTGCCACCCTTTTTTCTTGACTGCGGCAAACAGCGCCTTGGCCGCCGTCCCCGCGGGGAGGTCGGTGTCTTTGTGGACGTAATGTTCGGTGATCAGGACCACGGCCGACTTGTAGATGTCATCCAACATTCGCACCTGCTTGCGGGTCCGTTCCAACGCCGGATCGGACGGTTCCCCCTTGTTCGTGGCGGACAGATGATTGTGAGCGACGGCGGCCAAGACAAGCAGCGTGGCGACTCCCAGACAAACGCTGCGGGTGCGAATCGACATGGTGCGATACCTTTCCTGTGTAGTTCAAGTGGTGTTGATTGTCCAAAAATCCATCACACGGGAAGCACGTCGGTGAGGCGGATCCCTTTCAAGTAGTCGAGCTGCAGCCGCTCGGCGTGAGCCAGCGCGACGCGAAGCTTGCAGTGGTCCTGGATCACGCAGACGTTGTCGGTGCCGACGCACTCCAGAAGATGCATGTTCCCTTCAAACGCCAGGATCACGTCGCCGACGCAAATGTCCGCCGCCGGCCGCCCCAATTCGATCCCCCCTTTGGCGCCCCGCAGACTCCGGAGGTAACCCAGACGGGAAAGCTGATTGACCACTTTGGCAACGTGCGGCTCGGAAATCCGAAAGAACGCGGCGACGTCGGCGATCGTCGCCCTGGCTTCCCCTTTGCGGGAGGCGAGGAACATCAGCGTTCGCAGGGCAAAATCGGTTTGGAGGGCCAGTCGCATGACACATGGATAAAGACACATAAGGAATACATCTTTTGCATGTTTATCCCGAGTCACCAAGTTTGTCAAGCATTTTCCGGACGATTTCCTGAATTCTCGTGTCGCCCCACAGGTCCGTGGACACTATTCTGTGATGAATGCCAGGTGTCCCACTTCCGACAGCGAACCGCCCGACATGGAATCTTCCGGCCTCTCGACCGCGGTGCCCGACGACGAACTCCTGGCACGATTCATCAACGAGCGTGACGTAACCGCGTTTCGTCTGCTTGTCGAGCGTCACGCCGACATGGTCCTGGGGGTTTGCCGCCGGATTCTTAGGCACACGCAAGATGCCGAAGACGCCTGCCAGGCGGCGTTTCTCGTATTGTCTCGACAAGCCTCCCGCATCCTGCACCGTGAAGCGCTGGCGAGCTGGTTGTATGGCGTCGCGATGAAGACCGCCTCCAACTTGCAGCGGAGCACCATCCGCCGCCGCCACCGAGAGCGCGCCTTGGCGGGAGCCACGACAGGGGCGCCCAGTCGCACGACGGCATGCAAGGAATCGCTTGAACCGGCACAGGATGACGTGACCTGGAGCGAGTTGCGGCAGGTGCTCGACGAAGAGCTGCAACGAATGTCCCCCGAACTCCGGGCGCCGCTCGTGCTGTGTTACCTGGAGGGACGGACGCGCGATGAGGCGGCAGTCCTCTTGGGCTGGAGCCTGACGACACTCAAAGGGCGCCTGGCCCGCGCCCGAGACTTGCTCCGAGAGAGGTTGGTTCGTCGCGGCGTCACCGCGTCCGCGTCGCTCCTGGCGATTGGCCTGGGCCACGAGGCGCAAGCGGCCGCCGCTCCCGAGTTGGTGCAGGGAGTTTTGCAGGCTGTTCCGAGCTTCGCTGTCGGCCAGGGGGGCGTGCCGCTGGGAGTTTCCACTCATGTCATTCAACTCGCACAGGGGACGCTGAGCATGTTGGGATTCGCCTCATGGAAATCGATGGCCGTCATGTGTCTCGTTTTGGGAGGAGTTGCATCGGCGACCGGACTGGCGATGCATCGGGGGGCCGATAAGGGGCCGATCGATCGCGAACTGTCGGTGGCCGCGACTCAAGACCTGGATCGTCCCCAGTCCGTGACGGGAGGCTCTGCGCTGGAGAAAGTGGCCGAGGAGGACTCAGAGGGTGGATTTGCGGGAACTGAATTTCCCGTTGGCAAACCAACGTCACCAGCCAAGGAAATTGCGCTGGCCGATCCTTTGCCGGAACCATCCGAGGCCGCTGCCGCGCGACCAGCGGCGGTCTCCCTCCCCAGCACCACGATTGACGGCTACACCGTTCGCGTACAATCCGCGGGAATGATCGACAGTCGCCGCGTGTCGATCGCCCCCGCCTGGCATTCGGCGATGGTGCGACCTCTGCCGGGGGGAGCGCCGGGTTTCACGGAACCTGTCGCGGGAAGCACAAGCGCCGCGACCGGGGGGCGCCCTGCCAGCCGATCAGTGAAACCCAATGTGTTTGTGGATCTGATCGTCGATCATCCTCAGAATGATCTCCCAGACCTGTTGGTCGAAGTCGCCAGCGAAGCGCGGGGCGTTGACGACCGCCAGCAGGAATTCGAAGCCGCACAGTTGCCACCGGCTCTCTGCTGGCGGCTTGATCGCCAGCAGCCTCCCTTGACCGACGGCCGCGATGTTCTCTTTCT
>JBJXGA010000158.1:0-13341 GCA_046152955.1 Planctomycetales bacterium
CGAGAACTTCTTCAGGGGCCAATCCCCCCCCCAGCCGATCGAGCGCCGGCTCGCGCCATTTGGGATTGTGCCAATGCTGCGTGCAAAACGCCCCCACTCCGGCCCGGACCGAGGGGACGACTTTTCCCACCGCCGGGTACTTGCTCGCCACCGCCGCGCCGCAGATTCCCGTCTCGGGGTCCACGGCGACGATCGAGAACGTCGCCGACTTGCCATCCGGAGGGAGCGATTCGGGACGCTCTTCCCATGCCGCGCATTCGCTTGCCGTCATCATCAAGGCCCCCCAACCGATCAGCCACCAGGTCCGCATTTCGTCGCCTCCTGAATTCCTTCAAAGTTTCCATTGTCGATTGATCGCCAGTGGCACCAATCCCATTTCAAGTAGCCACGGTCGCCAGACCGTGGGAGTCAAGTCCGTTTTCAATGATTTCCCCACGCTCTGGCGACCGTGGCTACGATCCGAATTCAACGCTGTGACAAACCACTACAGGCCAACTAAAGTGCCGCTGCTGGAGCCAAACTGTGGCTCCTCGATCCCCAGTCGCTGCAGCATGCTGACGTACAGGTTGCACAGCGGCGGGGGCTTTTGCGGATCAAACGCCAGGTGCCGACCATGCCGCAAGCCCCCACCCGCGAGCAACACCGGCAGATTGCGGCTGGAATGCGTGCTGGCGTTTCCCAGATTGCTGCTGAAAAACACCAGCGTGTGATCCAGAAGCGATCCCCCCTGTTCACCGGTCCGTTTCAGCATTCGGAGCCAATCCCCCAGCAGTTTCATTTTCTCCAATTCGATCGTCTTGAGCTGGGCGATCTTGCTTTCGTCCTGGCCGTGGTGCGACAGGTCGTGATGCCCCAGCGAAACGCCGGGAATCGGGGGGGCCAGGCTCGACCCCAACAGCAATAGCGTGACCAGCCGCGTGGAGTCGGTCTGCAGTGCCAGGTGGATCAGGTCCAGCATCAGCCGCGTCTTGCCGATCAAGTCGGCGGAATTCATGTTGTTCTGCGGAGGCGGGGCGTCGACTTTGGGCTTGGGGCGCAACGACCAGGCCTGGGCCGTCGTCATCCGCTGCTCCAATTCGCGAACGCTGGTGAAGTATTCGTCGACTTTTTCCTGATCGCGGCTCCCCAGGGCGGGTTGCAGCGCGCGGGCCTGATCGCGGAGCGAATCGAGGATGCTCCGGCCATTCCGCAAGCGGCGTCCCTGCGCCGCCACTTCATCGGGACGCCCCTCCAAAAACAGCTTCGCAAACGTATCCGCCGGGTACAGGTCGGGGGGAACCAGAGCGCCGCTGCGGGTCCACGACAATCCGAACCCCTCGGACGACAGCGACAAGAACGGAAAGCGCGTCAGTCCGCCGATCCGCTCCGCCGCAAACTGGTCGAGCGAAATTGAATTGCGAAATCCGGCCCGAATTTCCGGGTGCGGCGCGGCGGTCAAAAAGCTGAACAGCGAATCGTGGCTGGAGCCGACGTCGGGATGCGACAATCCGGAGATGATCGTCATGTCGTCCCGCAGGTCTTTCAGTCCCTCCAGGTACACCGTGGGCTGGTAGTCGCTCCCCGCCTGCTCCGGAAAGAAAAACGGCGGATGCAGCCCCAGCGGCGTGCAGATGCAGACCATCCGCATCGGGGGGCCCGCCTCCTGGCCGCGCGCTCGGGGGGCCAGCGACTCCAGCCAGGGGAGGGCCAAGGACACCCCGGCGGCTCGCAAAAACCTGCGCCGGCCCAGTCGTCGGGAAGTCTCGTCGGAAACGCCGCCTGCGGCCGATGCCGGTCGATCGTTGGGGTTCATGGAAATCTCCAGGACACTGCGAGTCACTTCATGAGAAACAGGTCGCTTTGCACCACCGCGTGAATCAGGGCGCGGAAGCCGTAGTTGGCCTCCCGCGCGCGGGCCACGATGTCATCGATCAGCGGCTGATCGGCCGTTTCCGGGGGACCGCCGGTGGCGTACGTGACGAGCCGCACCGTCAGCGCCCGGGCGATTTGCGCCGGGTCTTTCAGCAGCAGACTTTTGAGTTCGTCGATGTCCCGAAAGGAGCGCCCATCCGCCAGCACGTCCGACGGATCGACATGCAGCCCGACGTAGTATGGCATTCTCCGCCCATCGATCGTGACTTCCTCGGCACCGCGGAACCACCCCACCTGCCGATACCGGTCGCGCCAGCCGCCGATTACGTCGAAACTCTCCAGCGCAAACCCCGGCGGATCGATCAGCGCATGGCATCCCTGGCAAGCCGTCATTTGCCGGTGTTTGGCCAATTGTTCGCGGATCGTCGTGGCGCCGCGGATGTCGGGTTCGAGCGCGGCGACGTTCTCCGGCGGTGGAGGGGGAGGAATGCCCAGAATCCGGTCCAGCACCCACGCTCCGCGCGTCACGGGAGAGGTGTTGGTGCCGTTGGCGGTCACCTTCAACACGGCGGCCATCGTCAGCACCCCTCCGCGATGCGCTTCGGGGGGGAGTGGATGCTTTCGGAAAGCAAAGCCTTGCACCCCCGGAATCCCGTAGTGCCGCGCCAGGCGGCCGTTGAGCAGGCTGAAGTCCGAGGCGACGAACTGCGTGACCGGCAGGTCGCTTCGCAACACTTCGGCAAAAAACAGTTCTACCTCGCGGAGCATCGAGACTTTGAGCAGATCGTCAAATTCCGGATGCAGCAGATGGCTGGGTTCCGTGGCGTCGAGGTCGCGCAGCCCCAGCCATTGCCCGACGAAATTCTCGACAAACGCTTGCGCCTTGGGATCGTCCAGCAGACGCTCCACCTGCCGCCGTAGGATTGCTGGCTCATGCAAAGGGACCGCTTCGCCAGACGTTTGGTCCGACGCTGAGGAAAGCGGCGCCCCCTGTTCGGCCACCGCGAGCAATTGATCATCGGGCATCGTGTTCCACAAAAAATACGACAGCCGATTGGCCAGCGCCACGTCATCCAGCCGGCCGGGGCGCTCCCGCAGGAACAGGAATTGCGGAGACACGAGCACCGCGGTCAATCCGACCCGCAGCGCCTGTTCGAACGATTGCTGATCCTGCAACCGAGACTCGACGAGCTGCACGAACGGCCGCACCTCCTCGTCGGTCACAGGCCGCCGGAAGGCGCGACGGATAAACCGTCGCAGGATCGCCTCGGCGTCCTGCAGCGGGTGCTCTGAGACCACCTCCAACCGATCGGGCTGGTTGAACTGCGGAGCGGGGGCCTGCGGGAGGTCGCCGAAAATCCGACGATGGCTGGCGGGAGGCCATTCCTCATGGATCGGACCATCGACATCGACCCAGTCCACCGCCAGTCCCGGCCCGTCAAATTCGTCCGCCCCCACCTTGTCGACGACCTGCGCGGAGGCCAGTCCATAGGGGGTGATGCGGATCGTATTTCGTGGTTCCAGGCGATCGACAAATTCAATGACTGCCGATTCCTCTGCGGGGGCGTCATAGTAGCCGACCAGATGCATTTTTCCCGTCATGAGCATCAAACCGGCATCGACCCGATAGGTGACCGGCTTGCCGGCGCTTTGTCGGGCGGAGGCCGAGATGCGAAACCGGTAATGGCCGCGGTCCGGGGGATAAAAGGGGGAAAGTCCCACCGATTGCCAGGGGGACGAGCTGAACAGCACGACCGTCTCTCCGTCGCGTCGAAAAACTCGCTCGGAGGCATTCTTCACGACATGCGTTTCGTGGAGGTGGTAGCGCGTGTTACGCCGCGGAGGCTGGGGACGATTGGCGATCGCCATGTCCAGCGCCACGTCGGCAGCCTCCAGGTAGCGTTCCATCAGGAACGAAGAGACATGCAGCGCCTCACCAATGTTGTCGAACCCGTGGGCCGCCGTATCCAGCGGGAGCAACTCCTTCAATTCGGCTTCGATTCCCAGCAGGTCGCAGACGGTCCGTTCGTATTCGACGCGGTTCAGTCGCCGCAGCACGACCCGCCCCTCAGCGGCGCGGCGGGAAGCCTCCGCCTGCTTCAAGCGCCGATCGATCTGCTCCACCAACTGCTGGCGTTCCTCAGACGCCAGTTGCGGCTCATCGCGCGGAGGCATCGTCCCCTTTTGCAACTGCCGCAGCGCGCGTCCCCAAGCCTGGCTGCTTCCCCGAGCCTCTAGATCGGATCGGAGCAGGTCGAGATGAAATCCCCCCTTGACCTGTTTGCCGGTGTGGCAGCCCTGGCAGTACTCAGTCAACAGGGCTTGAACCGGAGCGTCCCAGGCGGGCGCCGCGGGCCGGTCCGAGGGAGTTTCCTCGCGAAGAGTTTCTTCGCCGACAACGCCACTGGCGGGCCATCCGAGGAGCGCCGCCAACAGACACCACTCGCGCACCCACCCGAACCATTTCCCGGAAGGGCATCCACTGCTTGATTGACACCGCGACCTGTTCATCGTGAGACCGGGAGTTTTTGGGTTGATCAGCGCTCCGAAGAATTGCCGATGCCCAGGTTGGGCACAACCACCCAATTCTACACCCAGACCCGGCGGAATACGAATCGCCAAGGAGAACTGGGTGGCGGGAGGGAACGAGCGAGGTCGTTTGAATACCGTTCCTGCCAGTGTGGTTCATGTTTGCAGGGCCAGGAATCAACCACGAAATTCACGAACGGGCACGGATCATCACCTGCGACTCGATCCTCGGATCATCCGTTCATCGAGGCCATGGCGCCAGCATACAAACAGCAGTGCCTGGAACCTTGATTGTTGACCAAGGGGGTTTTGACGAGTCACGGATGTTGGCGGCGTCCGCTACGGGGCAGGGCGGGGAAGAAAGCACTGGTGCGGGCCTGGTAGGCGGCGTACTCCGGGCGTCGGTCCACGATCGTTTGTTCCAGCAGCGTCACCCCGGAGACTTTCATCAGGAGAATCGACATCACGAGTGGACTTCCGACGGTCCAGGCCGCTCCCCCTGACAGGGCGATCAGGTACAGCCCCCACCAGACGCAGAAATCTCCGAAGTAATTCGGGTGCCGCGTGAGCCGCCACAATCCGCGGTCCAGAACCTTTCCGGCGTTCCGTGGGTCCGCTTTGAACCGGGCCAATTGCCAGTCCCCCACGGTCTCGAACGCAAAGCCACCCAGCCAGATCCCGAACCCCGCAAGGTCCAGCCAGCCAAGCGGGTTGGCGGCATTCTCCGCCGTCGCGATCTGCAGCGGCAACGCCACAAACCACAAGATCACCCCTTGCAGGAAAAAGACAGAGAACAGGCTCCACCACCAAAAGCGACGTCCATGTGCCGCGCGCATCGCCGCATAACGCCGGTCCTCGCCATGCCCCCAATTGCGCCACCCCAGGAACAGCGACAGCCGCAAGCCCCAGGCAGTCGTCAGTCCTGCCAACAGCCAGACGCGCGGCTCCGGCGCCGCGCAACGCCACACCGAGTTCCAGATGACGAGCACAAAACCAAGTCCCCAAAACGGATCAATGATGCTCGCATCGCGCCGCACCACGCTGACGATCCAGAGAATCGTCAAAACCAGGAGAACCAGCAGCAAATTCGAGAGCAGCAACTGCCACAGAGGAGACATGGTCGAGACCGTTGCCATCAATGGACGCGGTTCAATAGGTAATGCGCCACGAACCATTCTTCTCCGCGGGCAAACCCGAACAATTCCGCCACCGCCAGAAAGAACATCCGCCAGCGGTGCAGCCAGCGTGGGGCTTCCGCTGTGCCGTAGGCCCGCGACAGAATCTCCAGCACTTCCTCGCGGCGGGCGTCGAGATTGGCGAGCCAGGCTTGGGCCGTGAGGCGATAGTGCCGTCCGTTCCAGTGCGTCTGGCAAGAAACGCGGAGAGCCTGGTCGAACCGCGTCAGCAGATCGGCGCTGGGCATCATCCCGCCAGTGAAGAAATGCCGCCCCATCCAATTGGCCGCGCCGTCGGTTTCAAACGGGTACGCCAACTCGCGGTGACAAAAGATGTGGACGAACAGCGCTCCCTCCGGTCGGAGCCAGGTCGCGATCCGTTCCAGGAGCAGCGAGTAGTTCCGCATGTGTTCGAACATCTCCACCGAGACGACCCGGTCAAACGTCTTTCCTCCGGGAGAAAAGTCGTTCATATCGGCCGTGATGATCCGCAGGTTGCTCAGGCCGCGGGCCTGCGCATCGTTCTCGATGAAGCGCTTCTGAACGGCAGAATTCGACACGGCAGTGATCCGGCTGTTCGGAAAACGCTCCGCCATCCATAGGCTGAGCGATCCCCAGCCGCACCCCAGTTCCAGGATTTCCTGCCCATCGGCCAGTTGGGCGTTCTGCGCCGTCAGCGCCAGTGCCCGCTCTTCAGCCTCGGGCAGACTGGAACCGTCCGCTTCAAAATAGCAGCAGCTATACTTGCGGCGCGGTCCCAGGACGGCCGTAACGAACTCCGCGGGGAGTTCATAGTGCTGGGCATTGGCCAGGTCCGGAACCAATGCGATCGGACCGGAGCGGAGCGATTCCAGGAACGGGGAGTTGACGCTTCCCTCCCGCGCGACGCCGTCGAGGCGCGATTCGCGCAGTCGCACGCGGCACAACCCGCGGATCGCGGCGCGGGCCATCACGTCGGGTACGATCCCCCGTTCGACCGCCTCAATCCCCAGTTCCAAAAAGGTCATCCCCATTCTCCCGTTCCACACGGCGACCGATGGCGCCACGAGCGGCTGGCGGCCGGGAGGGGGACCGTCTCGCGACGGTTGGCCGTTCCCTCCTCGCGCAGTGGATCGCGCCGACATTCCGGTTTGTCAAACTGCACCTGGACCACCCCCACGCAGCGCTCGTCGAACGCCGCCTCGCAATAACACAGGTAGTAGTTCCACAGCCGGATGAATTCCTCGGTGTGGCCGAGTTGCCGCACATCGTCCAACCGGGCGTGGAAATTCCGTCGCCAGCGGCGAAGCGTCTCGGCGTAGTGTGGGGCGAAGTCTTCCACATGGACGAGTCGCAAGTCGCTGGCGCGCCCCGCCGCGCTAAGCATCGCCCCCAGGGATGGCAGGCAACCTCCCGGAAAGACGTAACGCGGAATGAAATCGACCGAGTGGAGGTATTGCTCGTACCCCTGTTCCGGCATCACGATCGCCTGCAGAACGAGCGAGCCGTCAGGAGTCAGCAAGCGACCGCACTGCTGAAAATACTGCGCCAGATAGCGATGCCCGACCGCTTCGATCATTTCGATCGAAGCCAGTTTGTCATACTGTCCCGCGAGATCGCGATAATCCCGCTGCCACAACCTGACGCGCTCCGCCAGTCCGGCCGCGTCGATCCGCTGCTGCGCCACGTCGAATTGGTTCCTGGAAATCGTGGTGGTCGTCACCTGACAACCGTAGTGCCGCGCCGCATGCAGCGCAAATCCACCCCAGCCGGTCCCGATCTCCAGCAGCCGGTCCGACGAGCGCAAATCGAGCTTGCGGCAAACCCGGTCGAACTTCTCGACCGATGCCGCCTGCAGGCTGGCCTCCGGCGACGGAAAGATGCCGCTGGAATAGGCCAGCGTCTCATCGAGCCAGAGTCGGTAGAAATCATTTCCCAGGTCGTAATGGGCGGCGATGTTGGCGCGGCTGCCGCGTCGCGAGTTGGCATGCCACCAGTGGTAGCCTCGATGCCAGAGGCTCGTCAGTCGCGCCAGTCCCCGGTCGAGTCGATCGGAGGAAGCGCGGTTGCGGGCGAAGATCCTAAACAATTTTGTCAGATCGTCGCAGTCCCAGTCGCCGCGGAGGTACGAGGCGGCCACCGACAGAGTTCCCCCCAGGACCGCGCTGCGGAAAAATCGCGGCCGGTGAACCTGCAACGTCACCCGCAGTTCGTCCGACTCTCCCAGCGCGGTTCTGCCGCCGGTCTCGTGGAGCACCACCTCCCCCCGTTGCAGGCCCGCCAGCCGTTCAGTCACCAGGCGCCGTGCCCAGCGATCGAAAAAGCCGCTCGTCGCGGGGGGCGCCATGAAATCAACCTCGTTCATGGAATGTTGTCCCTGGATGGATCGTGGATTCCGCCGTTCACTGCGAAGGAAGAGGACGCCACGGCGAGCGACTTGTGTTGGACTCCCGTGTGGACTGTCTGTGAGGCCTGCGGCGACACCCGCTGAGGGTGGGGAACAAAGGCAGCCCCTTTGCGCCACAGGCGGAACGCCTGCCAATAGATGGCGGCCAAGACCCGCGCGGTGAGCAACGGATGCCGACAGAGCGCCCGCGCCAGGGCGGCGCCGGTCAAGGGGCGCCGTGCGAGTTGCAGAGTCGCCTCGAACGCCGGCCCTTTCGCAGCCGGACCGTCCGCAGCGCCGGGGAGGGGGTGACTGCCAATCTGGACCACCAGCGATGATCCCGGCTCAGTACATTGAAATTCGTATTCGAACGCCATTTCGAAGAAGGGAGAGACATGCAGAACCTTGACGGCGCGCATCGCAGGCAGCGCGCCGGAGATTCTGGAGTCGGCTGCGCGGTCCCCATCATCGGGATCGCGCCGTGCATCGAGCACGTAGTGGCACTGTTCGCCCCAGGGAGTGTTCGTCACTTCCGCGACAATCGCCGCGACGCGCTCTCGGGAGTCAAAGCAGTAAAACAGGCTGATCGGGTTCATCCCCAAACCGAAATAGCGGAAGTGAGTCAGCAGGCGAATGGGACCGGTGGGCCGCCACCCCAATCGCGATTCGACGAGGTCGCGGACCGCCTCTCCCAGCGGCACGTTGGGCGGCCCCAGATAGTCGGCGCGCCGAAACCAGGCGAGATTCGGCCCGCGGACCGACCACAGCCAGCGACCGCGGAAGAGTGTCGGGAGTTCTTCCAGATCGACATACAGCATGAACAGCCGATATCGGAATTCGTGCCGCAGAGGGGACAGCCGCCGGTGCCGGACCTCCCCTTCGTAAAGGCAACTCGCCAGACTCATCGAGTGCCTCCCTGAGTCCCCGTCGGACGGTTTGCCAGCTCGCGTTTCTCCGCGGACAGGGCCTGCACCACCTGCTGCGCGCTGTTGACCCCATCTTCGTGAAACCCGTTCCCCCAATACGCACCGCAAAAAGAGGAGCGACGGGCGTCCAGCAACTCGCCGTGCCGCGCCTGGGCCGCGGCGCGGCGCGTCGTGAACGTCGGATGATGGTACTCCATCCGTCGCAGAATCCGCTCCGGGGCGATCCGCGCTTCGTCGTTGAGTGTCACGCAGTAGGTATGGCGCGAACGGAGTTCTTGCAGCAGATTCATGTTGTAGGTGACCGAAGCCGGAATCGTGTCATCCCCTGTCACCCGATAGTTCCAGCACGCCCATGCCCGTCGGGTCCGCGGGAGGAGCGCAACGTCCGTGTGCAACACCGCCAGATTGCGACTATACGGAAACTGCGACAGGATGTCCCGCTCAGCGGGGGACGCATCCTCCCCGAGTAGCCGCAACGCCTGGTCCGCGTGGCAGGCGAAAATCACATGGTCGTACTCTCTAACCCGGTCACCGGCGGTCCGAATGGTCACGCGGTCTGCCCCTCGGACCACCTGTTCGACAGGAGTTTGCAGGCGAATTCGGTCGCGAAACCCGCGCGTCATCGCGTCCACGTAGGTCCGGGCGCCCCCCACCACATACCGCCAGGTCGGACGTCGCGACACGTTCAAGAGTCCGTGGTTGTTATAGAACGAGACAATGAATCGGATGGGAAACTGAGAGAACGCTCCGGTGGGGCAGGACCAGATCGCCGCCCCCATTGGCAACAGGTATTGCTCGGCGAATACCGAGGAAAAGCGGTGCTGCTTCAAAAATTGGCCGACAGTGGTCTCGTCGTCGACTTCGCCCACCCATCGGGGGGCGTTCCGGTTGAATCGCAGGATGTCCCGGAGCAAACGGTAAAACTCGGGTCGAAGCAGGTTGCGGCGCTGGGCGAACAGGGTGTTGAGGGAGTGACCATTGTATTCCACTCCCGACCGGTCGTCCCGGACGCTGAAGCTCATCGTGGTCGGCCGTGAAGGAACTTGCAATTCGTCCAGCAAGCGAATGAAATTCGGATAGGTCCAATCGTTGAAGACGATGAATCCGGTGTCGATCGTCTGCCGCTCCCCCTCCCAATCGACGTCAACTGTGTGGGTGTGCCCCCCAACGTAGGGATTGGCCTCATACAGCGTGATGCCATGGGCACCATGCAACCGAAAGGCGCAAACCAGCCCCGCAATGCCCGAACCAATGATCGCTACATTCATCTTCATAAAACATTCAAATCGTTCAATTCAAACATCGTAGTCCTGTTCTCAGGGTTTATCAAGCACATCTCGCACAGGCTGCGAAATTTCTCCAAAAATTTGAAAAAAGTCAGAATATTGACAAAAAGTTCACTCCGAATGAGGCCCGATCCGGCTTGACAGTTCCCGGGCAGTCGCTACAGTAAATCGTTCAAATCATCAACTGTGGTCGGCCTTCACGCGGATCAGGAGTCGTTTCATCCCTCCCTTCTGCGGCCTCCCCACGTTGTGTTGCCAAACCACCTCTCACGGAGTTCAAGGATGCGCATCTGGATGGCCTGCCTGTTGATCGGATTCGGAACGCTTGCTCCGCAGGCCGTTGCTGGAGAGGCCGACAGGCCGACAACGTCCCCATCGATCTGGCCCCAATGGCGCGGACCGCACCGCGACAGCCAGGTCGAAGCGGCCCCTTGGCCCGCCTCCCTTGCGGGAGACGCATTGCAAAAAACCTGGCGCGTTCCATTGGGGCCGAGTTATTCCGGACCGATTGTTTCTAAGGATACCGTCTTCGTCACCGAGACCAAAGACGCAGCGCAGGAAGTGGTCCGGGCTCTGGATCGGAAAACCGGTCAGCAGCGCTGGGAGGCGTCCTGGGAAGGGGCGATGTCGGTCCCCTTCTTCGCCAAAGCGAACGGGGACTGGATTCGCGCCACTCCGGCCTTCGACGGGGAGAACCTGTTCGTCGCCGGAATGCGCGACCTGTTGGTCTGTCTCGACCCCGCCACGGGCAAAGTCCGATGGCGCGTCGATTTCGTCAAGCAAATGGGGACTCCCCTGCCTCCATTCGGTTTCGTCTCGTCGCCGCTGGTGGATGGAGAGTGGCTGTACGTGCAGGCGGGGGGGGCGCTGTGCAAACTGGAAAAAGCCACCGGCAAGATCGTCTGGAAGTCGCTCGACGACTCCGGGGGGATGAACGGCAGCGCTTTTTCCTCTCCCTGCCTGGCCCAGGTTGCCGGACGCAGACAACTGCTCGTGCAAACCCGCGAAAAGCTGGCGGGGGTGGATCCCGATGCGGGGCAGGTGCTCTGGTCACAGATGATTCCGACATTTCGCGGGATGAATATTCTGACGCCAACCGTCAGCGGCGACACGGTCTTCACCAGCGCCTACGGGGGCAAGTCGTGGCTATTCACGATCCAACAGGGGTCGAAGGGGTTCGCCCCCGGAGAGACCTGGACCAACAAGGTGAGCGGCTACATGTCGTCGCCGGTCATCGTCGGCAATCACATCTACTTGCACCTGCAAAATCAGCGTGTGACCTGCATCGATCTGGCGACCGGCGCGTCGCGCTGGACAACGCAGCCGTTCGGAAAATACTGGAGCCTGGTCGCCAACGGCGATCGAATTCTGGCGCTGGACGAACGGGGTGAACTGCGACTGATCCAGTCCAGCCCGCAAAAATTTGACCAGCTCGACCTCCGCAAGATCAGCACTGATCCCACCTGGGCGCACCTGGCAGTCTGTGGGGACGAAGTCTTTGTCCGCGAACTGAACGCCATGGCAGTCTACCGCTGGCGGTAATCCACGCGCGTGTCGCCCGCTCACCTGACAGAGAATTGAAGGGGAATACTGGGTTGCTCGTAGCCGCAACCAAAGTGGATTTGACCACCGATCACACGGATGGGCACGGATCATCACCTGTGACTCGATCCTCAACAAGATTTTGCTGGATTGCGGTGCGGTGCAGAGTTCAACCGCGGTCGCAGATTCCGGTCGTTGGTGTCTCCTCAGGACGGACTGGTTCTGATTGTCGACCACCAGGTTGACCGCTCGCACGCAAGCATCAGTGTCATCGCGCGGCCCGCGGACTGGGGCTCTTCCGGCGCTTCAACGACAGCGGCTGGGGCAGACGGGGCGGCCTCCACAGCCATTCAGGCCGTCGAGGACTTCCTCGACGAGCAGCGCGTGGATGTCCCGATTGGCGCAGATCGTCAGGTGGTGTTCCTTCTTCCAGCAACTCTGGCGAGAGCACCGCAGGTCGAGATTGTACATCCGGGTCCGCGCCGATTCGGTTTCCAGCGGAATTCCTCGAAATACCGGAATCCAGTCGGTCGACGGCTGCGACTTGTACACGTTGAAGCAACTGTGGACGTTGGCCGGAATTTCGTCATTCAGCGTCGTCTCCAGGAGCACCAGCTTGTCGACGTCGATCCCTCGTTCATCCAGGCGCTGCGCAATTTTGATCGCCGCGTTGGCCCCCAGGCTGTATCCCACCAGCACCAGCGGACCGCGCAAGCGGCCCGACTCCCGTTCCTCGGCAATGCGATCCGCCAGATGCGGGTAGACCTCGGGAATGGCCGTCGTGGGACAAACTCCCGCGTCGCACAAATCCTCTTCGAAGGCTTCCACGCCGGGCCAATAGCCGGCGACGCCGCGCAGGACGAACACGTTGGGCTCGCGAGAGGAACCCAGCGGGCCGCACAGGCAGCAGCCGTTGGCCGCCAGCATCACCAGCAGAACCAGTCCCCAGAGCGCGCGCACAGTCACACGGCATCCATCCGAAGAGTCACCCGATACGAAACCGTCATCCGGTAAGATCGACACAACCGACCGTTCCGGATGAGTCGATTTTTCACGGATTCTCGGTCGGCGTATCTTCGGTCGGCGTATCTTCGGTCGGCGCATCTTCGGTCGGCGCTTCTTCGGATGGCGTCTCTTCGGAGGGCGTCTCTTCGGCAGGCGCTTCTTCGGCGGGGGACTCCTCGACCGGCGCGTCATCGTCCAACGCCTCCGCGTCCGGGGCCTCGTCGCCGGGCGACTCCGCCTCGAGGGGGGCCTCCTCGGTCATCTCTTCGGCGGGGGCCTCCTCCTCGGGGACAGCCTCCTCGACCGGAGCATCTTCCGGCGTCATTTCCTCGTCGGCGTCTTCAGCCGCGTCCTGGGCAGCCGTGTCATCGGCGGACTGGTCGGGCGCCGGATCTTCCGCAAACTCGGGAAGCGCGGGCTGACGTTCGGGGTGCAAGTGGAATCGGGGGAAGTCCCGTCCCAGCTCATGCAGGCACATGATCAGGCCCGCTTCCGTCGCCAGGTAAATCCGGTCGCTATGCTCGTTGGGCAGATGCATCGTGAAGCGATCCAGCGGGAAGCTTCCCAGTCGCTTTCCGGTGTCGCGCGCCAGAATCACCAATTCGTTGTGCCGTCCCACCACGAACACTCGTTCGGAACTGGCGGACAAAAAGGTATCGATT
>JBJXGA010000162.1:0-6241 GCA_046152955.1 Planctomycetales bacterium
CTTGGAGTTCTCCCATGTCCTTTCCCCGTGCGGCTCGCCCGCGGGCTTCGGGTTTCACCCTGATTGAACTGCTGGTCGTCATCGCCATCATCGGCATCCTCACGGCCCTCCTCCTTCCCGCGGTTCAGCAGGCCCGCGAAGCGGCGCGGCGGACCCAGTGCAAAAATAATCTGCGACAGATCGGCCTGGCGCTGCACAACTACATGGGACAGCATACGGCGCTCCCCCCTTCGGGCTGCATTTCGCTTTCGACCACCTCGCAACAGCCCTGGTCGGCGCAGGCCTATATCCTGCCGCACTCCGACGGGGGAACCGTCTACTCCAAGATCAACTTCAGTTTTGGCTATCACCATGCGGTGAACACCAGCGTTTATCCTCCCAATGGCCCGGCCGCCACGCGCGTTCCGCTGTTGCGCTGCCCCAGCGATCCCCACGACAAACCGCGCTTAAGCGCTTCGAATGTTCCCGAACATTATCCGCTCAATTATGCGCTAAACGTCGGGCGCTACCTGATTTTCGATCCCACGACCGGCCGCGATGGAGGGGGCGCCTTCGCCCCCAACAGCCGTCTGAGCAGCAAGGACTTTCTGGATGGCATGAGCAACACGATCGGGTTGGCGGAAGTTAAGGGGTTTACGCCGCGCGTTCACGATGCGACGGCTGTCCCGACCGAGCCGGCCAGCCTGGATCAGATTTCATCCGGGTACACTGCCGGAGGGGCGTTTTCGCCCAGTTTTGGACACACCGAATGGGTTTGCGGGCGGGCGATTCATGGAGGATTCACGACGCTGTTCGGCCCGAATCAGGTCATCCCCCACGTGGTCAGTGGCGTTTCCTACGACATCAACGTGTCAAGCAACCGCGAGGGAACGAACAACGCCGCCCCGACGTATGCCGTGATCATCTCCCGCAGCTACCACGACGGGATCGTGCAGGTGATGCTGATGGATGGCTCCGTCCGCCCCATCAGCAATCAAATTGACCTGCGGACCTGGCAGGCGCTGGGAACCCGCGCTGTCGGTGACATCCCCGGCGATTACTGATCGCACGGCACGTTGACACCATTTCCGGGAGCATTAGAATCGAACCGAGCGGGCCGATTCTTTCCTGTTCCCACGTACGCTCCGGGTGATCGCTGGCATGGGAGTCACCTATTACAAGCGGTTTCGGATGGAACTGGAGCTGGATCAGGCGGCTCTGGCGGAGCCGGTTCTGCCGGCTGGCTTTCAATTTCTCCCCTGGCAGCCCGCGCTGCTGCAGCGGCATGCCGCGGCCAAATATGAGAGTTTTCGCGATGAGGTCGACTCCGATCTATTTCCCTGCCTGGCACATCTTTCCGGTTGCCTGAATCTGATGAGCGACATCGTCCAGCGGGCGACGTTTGTCCCGCAGGCGACCTGGCTCATCGCCGCTCCCCCCGGCGGCCCACTCGAAGATTGCGGAACGATTCAGGGGGTTGTTGGCGGCGGCGGGTGGGGGGCGGTGCAGAACGTGGGGGTCGCCCCCGCTTTCCGCGGGCTGGGATTGGGACGGGCGCTGATTCTCCGGCTGTTGCACGGGTTTCGCGAAGCGCGTGTGCCGCGGGTCTATCTGGAAGTCACCGCCCGCAACACCCCTGCCGTCGCGCTCTATCGGTCAGTGGGCTTTCGACTGGCGCGCACGACGTACAAAGCCGCCGAGCAGCCGACGCCGCAGTTCGCCGTGTTATGAGCGCAGCGCCAAGTCCGCTCCTCGGCGCACGACCTGCGCGGTGAGAAGCCGCCAATTCCCCCGACCCTGGCGGGCCGGGGGGAGCGCTTTGTCGATCAACGTGAGCCGATTTGCAGTCCGAGACCAGACTGCGCGAGGTGCAATTCACCCGAGCCAATTCGGCTGAAGAGCGAATCCAAAGCCGCCACGTTCAATTCCTCGTGGCGGACTCCGCCCGAACCAGAGCGCACCGGTGCGCCGGACGCCAGCCCGCTCCCTCCGAGTGAACCAACCCCCTCTTGTGGGGTGTTGATGGGTTGGAGTCGCGAAGAACGCTGTTCAATTCCGGGAACCACCACCACGGCGCCGGCTGTCAAAGCGGCCGTCTGAGGAGCCGTCCGATTGACGAACGTCGTGAACGCCAGATTGGAGGTAGAGGGGCTGGAGAAACTTCCCGCTGCGGGAGCCACCGGGAGCGATTCAGGAACCGGGACACCCAAGGCCTGTCCCATCACCGCCAGGTCGCTGGAACTGAGCGATCGCCGCACCTGTCCGGTGGCCAATTCGGGGTACATGACCGAGCCGGGATCCTGGCTATGCCCCAATCCCAGCGCATGTCCCAGTTCGTGCATGACCACGGTCTGGAAGTCGAATTGGCCCGGTTGAATGCCGGTCGAATCGACTCCCAGATACCAGTTCCAGTTGCTGATCAGCGTAACGTCGTCGCCGCTGGTGACTCCCAGGACTCCTTCCGCGACTCCACCGAGTGTGCTGGACGAGGCAAAATGAACATGGATGTCAGCGGACGCTGCCGCGGCACCGACGACCTGCGTCAGATGATACTGGAAGGGCTGCAATTGCGCGTTGAGCCGCGCGATGGCATCATCAATCCGGGCCAACTCGGGCGCCGAACTGTCGAGTGAAGGCGCATTCACCGCCACCGTAAAGTCCCCTGTGCGGAGAGACTGCCCGGCGCTGACGACCTGAGTTGTGGAATTCACGACCGCCACGTTGGAGTTGGTCTCACCCGCCATCAGAGCGGTGGGATGAATCTCAACGAGCAGCGAATCTTCGTCGTCTTCCGGCGTGGTCTGGAACCCATTGTTCGGAGTCGAGTCGATATCGATCTGGTCCGCAGCGAACACTTGTGCCCGGTTCGTCGTTTCGACACAGGTATCGATGTTGACCGGAACCGGCAGCATGTAATCCTTAAGCTCCGCTTGGATGGAAGGCGATGACCGACTCTTGGCGTACCCGCTGGCGATCGTCGTACAGCCGGTTCCGCCGATGGCGTTGAAGGCGGCGCTCAAGTTGATGGCCGCTTCCCCAAATTGCCCTGCCAAAAGGGCTTGGCCACTGATCGGGTCAGTGAAGTTGGCGGTATTCACTTTGGCGATCACTATGGAATTGGAAAGGGTTTGTGGGCTCGTCCAATCCGAGCCAGTCCATGTCGCGATCCCGATGTCGATTGAGCCACTCGTTTTCAAATCGTAAGTGATGAGCAGATCCCCGACGGTTCGCGCCGTCGTCACTCCGTTGGGATCCTTGGCCGTCCCCTGATTGAGTTCGAAGTCGATGGTTGTGGCGCCGTTGGTCTCCAACCGGGTCCAGGCCAGGTAGATGTACGCACTGCCGTTGACCTGCTCGCTGCCAATGTACTGACCCATGATGTCGAGCTTCGGCTGGACCGACTGGATCTGGAGGTCGCCAGCCGAAGGAATATCTGCTTCCTTGACGCCCGTTCCAAAAATGTTGTCTTGCGTCGTGTTGAACGGGTCAGCCGCATAGACAACGTTCGCAAGATTGGCCCAGTCGGTTTTCCCGGCCGTGTTGACCGCCATATTGCCGTCATCCCCCTCGAATGTGCTCCCGATCGAACTGAGCAGCCCAGCACTCGGCGCCGGTGCCACGGCGATGGCACTGGGTTTCACGGTGATCTTGAGAGTCGTGGAGGCACCGCTGGTCAGGGTGCCTACCGTCCAGATCCCTGTTCCAGGAACAAACGTTCCCTGGGCGGCGACATGGGAAACGTAGATCAAACCGGCCGGCAACGCGTCCTTCACCTGAACGCCCGTTGCCGTGGACAGTCCCGCGGCATTGGAGACCTTGAGCGTGAACGTGAAATTGGTGTTGTCGTTGACCTCGATAACGTCTTCGCCGGCATCCTGATTGCCGTTGTTGTTCGAGTCCACAAACTTCTGGAGCGACAGGTCGATCGGTCGGAACCCGGCGTCGATCGTCGTATTGTCCACTCCCGAGGCGAGTGCAAACGTGTCGCTCTTGCCGGTGGCGTCGGCATTGCTGTCGTTGCTCGTCGTGCTTCCCGCAGCGAACTGCGTCGTGAACACCTGCCCGGAAGGAGCGGCGAAGACGACATAGTAGTTCCCCGGATTGATGTCGGTGAACGTATACAGTCCATTGGCGCCGGTCACCGTGGAACTCCCCACCTGCACGTTGGCGCTGGTGAAGAGGGTGACGGTGACGCCGGAGATTCCCGCTTCTCCCGCATCCTGAATGCCGTCGTTGTCGGTGTCCCGCCAGACGTAGTTCCCAATGCTGGCCGAGGGGGTCAGGCTGGCGGTCGCATTATCGTCTTCCGTGTTAACTCCAGGCGCGTTGCCGGGGGTCGAATCGATATCGGGCTGGTCGGCCGACTGCACCTGCGCCAGATTCGACTTCGTTCCACCGCTGGTGACTGTGGCGACAATATTGATCGCCTGGCTCGCCCCAGGCGCCAAGGTACCGACGGTCCAGATTCCAGTTCCGGGAACATAGGCGCCGCCACTGTTGTCCGAAACATAGGTCAAACCTGCGGGCAGAATGTCCTTCACCGTCACGCCGGTGGCAGTGCTGAAACCAGTGGCATTGCTGACCGTCACGGTGAATGTCACATTGCTTCCCACTGGGGGAGTCAGATCCGACAGTGGAATTGCCTTCGTGAGTGACAGGTCGATCGGCCGGACACCGGCATCAATCGTCGTAATGCTGCCCCCCGAGGCGACCGCGAACGTGTCGCTCTTGCCGGTCGCATCGGCGTTGCTGTCGGTAGCCGCATTCCCCCCTTGAAACGCCGTCGTGAACACCTGCCCCAACGGAGCGGTGAAGACCACATAGTAGTTCCCCGGATCGGTGTCCGAGAACGTATACAGTCCATTGGCGTCCGTCACGGTGGCGCTGCCGACTTGCACGTTGGCGCTGGTGAACAGGGTGACGGTAACGCCGGAGATTCCCGATTCTCCCGCATCCTGGATGCCGTCGTTGTCGGTGTCGCGCCAGACGTAATCGCCGATGCTCGCCGAGGTGGTCAGGCTGGCGGTCGCATCATCGTCCTCTTGAACCCCAGGAGCATTGGCGGGGGTCGAATCGACGTCCGGCTGATTCGCCGCCTGAACCTGTGCCAGGTTGTCCTTGGTGCCCCCGGTGGAGACCGTGGCCACAATGTTCAACGTGGCGCTGGCGCCTGGCGCCAGAGTTCCCACTGTCCAGATCCCCGTGCCGCTGTTGTAGCCTGCACCGGCATCGCTGGAGACGAACGTCAGTCCCGACGGCAGGGCATCCTTGACGGTCACCCCGGTCGCCGTGCTGAACCCATTGGCGTTGCTCACCGTCACCGTAAACGTCACGTTGCTCCCCACCGTGGGGGTCGAATCGCTCACCGTTTTCGTCAACGACAGATCCACCGGCCGGAACCCCGCATCAATCGTCGTATTGTCGGCCCCCGAAGCGAGCGCGAACGTGTCGCTCTTGCCAGCCGCATCGGCGTTGCTGTCGGTAGCCGCATTCCCCCCTTGAAACGCCGTCGTGAACACCTGCCCCAACGGAGCGGTGAAGACCACATAGTAGTTCCCCGGATTGATGTCCGAGAACGTATACTGTCCATTGGCGTCCGTCACGGTAGCGCTGCCGACTTGAACGTTGGCGCTGGTGAACAGGGTGACGGTGACGCCGGAGATTCCTGCTTCTCCCAAGTCCTGGATGCCGTCGTTGTCGGTGTCGCGCCAGACGTAATCGCCGATGCTCGCCGAGGGGGTCAGGCTGGCGGTCGCGTCGTCGTCTTCATGAACGCCGGGTGCGTTGCCGGGAGTCGAATCGACGTCCGGCTGATTCGCCGCCTGAACCTGTGCCAGGTTGTCCTTGGTCTCCCCGGTGGAGACCGTCGCTACAATGTTCAACGTGGCGCTGGCGCCGGGCGCCAGAGTTCCGACTGTCCAGAGCCCAGTGCCGCTGTCGAAGGCTCCTCCCGCGTCGTCAGAGACGTAGGTCAGTCCGGCCGGCAGAACATCACTGACGGTCACGCCGGTCGCCGTGCTGAACCCATTGGCGTTGCTCACCGTGACGGTGAACGTCACGTTACTTCCCACCGTGGGGGTCGAGTCGCTCACCGTTTTCGTCAACGACAGATCCACCGGCCGGAAGCCCGCATCAATCGTCGTATTGTCGACCCCTGAGGCGAGCGCAAACGTGTTACTCTGGCCGGTCGCGTCGGCGTTGCTGTCGGTGCTCGTCGTGCTTCCCGCGGCAAACTGCGTCGTGAACACCTGCCCCAACGGAG
>JBJXGA010000165.1:0-8629 GCA_046152955.1 Planctomycetales bacterium
TGGACCAAATCCCAGGTGCCGTCGCCGGTGTCGTCTTGACGGAATCCTTTCCAGTTGCCCGTGCTGTCGAGGCTCCAACATTGGGCGAATTGCTTGTTCGTGACGGCGGTTTTCAGGGCGTTGAGCGTGCCGCGGTCCATTGTCTTGAGACGTTGGATCAGGTCGTAAAAGTACGACTCGTCGAACGATTTCCCGGCGGCTGTGGCGACCGTGTTTTCCCGGTAGGTGCGGTTTCCGGACCGGGAATAGCCGTACTTGATTCGGTCGACGTCGGTACTCGTGCCGTAGTTGTACCAGTAGGAGTCCTTGACCCGGCTGAAGCGGTCGAAGCCGCGGTAGATGTCGCCCGTGTCGGGGTCGTCTCCTCCGGCGGTCCCGACGAGGGTGTACTTGATGTCGGGTTGGGTGTAGTCGACTTCGACGGTGCGGTTGGGGGTGAAGGGGTTTGAGACTGTGGGAAGAACCCCCCCTGGCCCCCCCTTGTTAAGGGGGGGAATCGCGGCGCCCAAGTAGGCGTAGTCGGCGAGGTGGGTGATGCCGTCGCTGTCTATGAGGGCGGCGCTGCGGCTGGCAGCGTCGTTGATGCCACCGGCGGTGCCGTAGTCGTAGTTCAAGACGCGGCCATTGGGGTACGTCATGCTGGTCGGACGAATCGTGTTCGCCGACCCGTTGGCGTAACCGTACTGGACTTTTGGCGTCGTCATCGTGTTCACCGCCCCGCTGTGGGACTGGTACTCGGTCGTCAATTGACTGAACGAATTGTACACGAACTGGCAGTCGTTGGCGATAGCGCCTGACCCGACTGTCGCGTTGTCGTAGCTGGTGAGGTTCTGGATCATGCCGCGGACTTCAAACGTCGTGGCAATCCGCCGAATGGCGCCGTCGACTCCTGATCCGAGCGTCGTCACCCGATCCTGAGTCTGACGTCCCAGTTTATCGTAGTCGTACGAGTGGACCGTGCCCCCCTGATCAGTCACCGACGACCGCTGTCCCTGGCGGTTGTAGGCAAAGAATATCTTGTCATTGGCGTCGGCCGAATCGGGATAGGTCTCGGACCGCTTCAGCAGCGACGAGGCGATCGAAGAATCGGACAGCGTCGTGCCGTAGGTATACGTCGTCGTCTGGTTCCCGGTTGAGGCATTGACGGCGGTGATGCTGGCGAGGTTGCCGTCGGAGTTGTAACTGGTCTGGACCGTGACGTTGATATCGTCCGACGAGGCGCAGCCACCTGAGGAACTGCTGGAACTGGAGGAACTGCTTGTCACGCAGTTCATTATCCGGCTGGTCTCGCGCCCGCGGGCGTCAAACTGGAAGCAGGTGGCCATCCCGCCTGCATCGGTCATCGTCGTGCGGTCTCCGGGCGCTCCGTATTGCATGCTCGTCACCAAGCAGGTATCGGAGCGGGCGGGAATTGTTGAGGAACGGGAGAGAGCCGATCCGCCGTTCGTCCCGTAGTCGGCGACGGCAATGTTGCGACCGAGCGCGTCTGGATACAGCGCCGCATACGTGACACGGGCTTTGGGGGTCGTCGAAGGATTGGCGAGAGCGCCAAGTTGGGACGTGGAGGCGTTGTGGTAGCGTTGGCGCGTGATGGCCTGGATCACGTTGCTGGCGGCATCGTACGTCGTTTCGGTTTGTTCCATGATGACGTTGTTTGTGACGACCTGAACGTCGGCGTAGGTGGCGTCGGTGCCATAGCCGGTGTACTGGATCGTTTGGCGCCCGAGACTGTCGTAGACGGTTTTGGTGAAACTACTGGACCCCGCGGGGAGGGACTTGATGACGTTTCCGGCGCCGTCACGCCAGGTGTTGCTGGTTAAGGCATTGCCGATGGCGCCGGTTGCAGGGTCGACGGCATATGTGGCAGTTTGATACACGGCCCCACGGTCGTCAAAGCGGACGACCGTGCGAGAGATCAAGTTGCCGGCCGCGGTCGTGTCGCGGCGGTCCTTGCGGACGACGCGATCCACGTTGTCGTAGCAGACTTGCTCGTAGAAGTCTATCTCGCCGTCGGTGTCGGTGCGGCGGTTGCGGAAGTCGTAGGTGAACGTCGTGACGCGGTTGTTGGCGCTGTTCGAATCGACGCAGGCGGTGTGTGTCGTGACGTTGCCGTCGCCACCCGCGGCGTTGCCGTCGTATTCGACGCCGGAGACCTGGACCATGTTGTTTCCCGAAGCGCCGCCGCCGGTGGGGTCGGTGGAGGTAGCGCCGGTGTCGTTCGTGCCGATCCAGGAGGAAATGGGCAGGCCGCGGGAGTTGAAGACCGTGCGGGTGATCGTTCCGCCAGGGGTCACGACGCGGTTTTGCCGCTTCATCACGTCATAACCGAAATCGGTCTGGTCGTAGTTGGTTCCGCTGGCACCGGTTCCGGACGCGGGATTCAATGATGATCACGTGGCGGCAAGACCAATCAATTTGACTTGGGGATGGGATCGTGGTGGGTGGTGGATCGTGGATCGTGGATGCCGACGCTGGCAGCGTCGGGTACGGGGAAGTGGCCAATGTTGGTGTGACGAGACCGGCGGGGTTACACCACACCGTTCGCCAGGGTGGTTTGTCATCTGGTTTGTCATCTGGTTTGTCATCTGGTTTGTCACCTGGTGGGTCATGCGGTGGGTCATGCGATTCGGACGCGAGGGGATCGGCGTAAACTGTGTGATTGGTGGGGTTTGGGAATGAATCGCGATGCAAGGCCAACGATCCGACCACACGTCAAAAACCTGCCCAAACCGTGGAGTCTCCACAGGCTGCCAAACAGGCCGGCAATCCGCCAATTCGATCTATCCCCTTTGGCCTCTTTCGGATACTTTTCCACCCCGCTGAGCGGAGGGGAACGGTGCGAACCCAAAGTCCGCGAGGAGACTTGGTGCAAGGATGCGAGTTCCATGAAATCGAGCGTTGTAGGATGCCTCCTTTCGGCGATTCTGCTGGCGGCGCTGGCGGGCGGGTGCGAGTCTCCTTCCTGGATCAAGGGGCTGAATGAGTCGTTTGACCGCTCGTCGTCGGCCAATCGCGAGGTCGAGGAACAGCATCGACGGGGCTATATGGAATCCCGCAATCGGGCTGACATGCACTGGCTGCTCCGCAATCGGATCACGTCCGGAATGCCGTTGCAGGAAGTCCGCCGCGTTCTGGGAGAAGACGGCGTCAGCGAGTTGCGCGACAACTGGATCAAGACCAAGGGGACCGTCTACCAGTCCGGCGATCAAGCTTACGCATTTGGACCAGACAGTGACGGGCAGACCGTTTACCTGGTATTTCGGGACGGCCGCCTGATCAACTTCAGCCCTCGCGAGTTCTCCGAAGCGACTCCCTGATCCAGGCGGTCCGGATCATCCCGTCGCTTCCTGATGGCGCAGTCGCAATTGACCGCAAGCCGCGTCGATGTCGGCTCCCTTCCGCTTGCGGACGGTCGCAACGATCCCTCCCTGCTCCAGGATGTCCACAAACGTCCGCAGTCGCATTGCCACAGGATCGTGAAACTGGAGTTCGGCAATGGCGTTCATCGGAATCAGATTGACGTGCGCCTGGCGACCGCGCAACAGCCGGGCCAGCGCCTCCGCCTGCTCCGGAGCGTCGTTCCGATCTCGCAGTAAAACGTATTCATAGGTCACCCGTCGGCCAGTAAGATCAAAGAACTCGTCCGCCGCTTCCAGAATCGAGGCGATCCCGATCCGGGCGTTCACCGGAACGAGCTCGTTCCGCAACGTGTCATCGGGGGCATGCAGCGAAACCGCCAGATTGTAGGGACGACCGCAGCGCGCCAGTTCCCGGATCTTGTCGGGAAGTCCGACCGTAGAGATCGTCACCCGCCGCGGGCTCATCCCCAGCCCCCCTTTGTCCTCCAGATTGGCCAGGCATTGCAACAGATTGGGCAGATTCGCCAGCGGTTCTCCCATCCCCATCACCACGACGTTGGTGATTCGCTCCAGCGGGGAGAGCAACCGATCGAGCCGCAGCACCTGCTCCAGAATCTCTCCTGCCGAGAGACTGCGGGTCAATCCCAACAGTCCGCTGGCGCAAAACACGCAACCCATGCCGCATCCCACCTGCGTGCTGATGCAAATCGTGCGTCGATCGTCCTCGCGCATCAACACGCACTCGACCGCCTCCCCATCGGGGAGCTGCAACAGCAGTTTTTCCGTTCCGTCCTGGGAGACCAGGTGCGTCGCGATCGTGGAGGTGAACAGAGAAAACGACTCGGACAGCTTTTGGCGAAGCGTCAGCGGGAGATCAGTCATCTCCTCAAACTCGTGGATCCGCTTGCCGAACATCCATTTGCGGATTTGATCGGCGCGAAACCCCGGCGCGCCTTGAGCCGCGCACCAGGCGGTCAGTTCGCCGCGCGACAGATTGCACAGGGATGGGGGGGACATCATGGATCGAGGAGGCAAGGAATCGTGCTGTGGACACCGGGAGCCCGAGCGTCAGGAGCCCTTTTCGCGCTGGGCCAGTTCATGCAGCAGGTCCCGGACGTGCGGTTCCTCGGGATCCAGCCGCGCGAGCAACTCCAGCACTTCGCGCCCTTTGGCACGCTGTCCGCGGGCGATCAGGCACCTCGCCACTCCCCGCCCCGACAGGAAGAAGGCGCCATTGTACTCTTTGTCCGCCGGAAGACGCCCCTGAAATCCGGGGGGGAGGCTCGCCAGGCCGATTTCATACGCAAATCCATAGTGCCCCTGCGCCAGCGGGATGTCCCCTTCTTCCAGCGCCAGTTCTCCCAGGAGATTGTGCGCTTCGAGGAACCCGCGGCAATCGGAAACCAGGTACAGCAGCTCATCGCGGGCGATTTCCAGCTCGCCGCCGTCAATCATGTTGTGGACTTCATCGATGTCTTCCATCCGATCGATGGCCGTGACCGGCTCGAGCAGCGCGTAATGATCGCGATTGAGGCGGCGGAGTTTGAGGCGCGCTACGTCGTCAGGCGCGTCGTCGTCACCCGCCTCGCCAGACACTGCTTTGGCCGGCCGGTTCCCGCTCGGAGGGCGCCCCGTCCCCCGCCGCGGTGCGGAGGGCTTCGATTTTCCCTTGGCGCCGCGTGGCGCCGGGGACTTCCTGGAAGGTCGTTTCATCGAGGCATCTTGGCGTTGCCAGCCGGAATCTGTCAACCGCGATTGAAAACAGCCTCCGTGGGGGACGCTGCCAGTGTCCACGTTCAACGCACAGAGACGTTCGCCTCCCCCACCCCGCCCCTCGCCCCGCGAGGGGGGGGGAGGGAGAGTTTGTTCTTCGAAGTGGCGGTGGCGTTGGACCAGCTCGCCGATGAAGCCCCCGCCTCCGCTCAGCTTGTCTGAGCGGGGCGCCGCCTGGCATCGCCCCGCTGAGACAAGCTCAGCGGTGGCCCACCACGGGAGCACGCGCGTGTCAGATTTGCCGAATCGCCGTTCAAAAAATCCGAACTCAATCCCCCCCGCGCGTGTCCAATTGTGAACCCGCTCGCCGTCTGCCAGAATGCGGATGGAAGGAAAGCTTCAACAGGGGACCGCGAGCGTCGGCGATGTACGAGTTGTTCGAGCACACGGCTGATCTGGGACTCCGCGTTCGGGCGGCGGATTTGGAGACGCTCTTCGCCGAGGCGGGACGGGGGCTGTTCTCCATGGTCGTCGATGATCTCGATCAGGTCACGCCGCGGGAGACGCGGACGATCGAGTTGCCCGCCGGTGCTTTGGATTACCTGCTGTTTGATTGGCTCAACGAGTTGCTCTATCTGTGTGACACTCAGCGGCTCGTCTGCTGTGAATTTGAAGTGCAGCTTGGCGATCAGGGATTGAAAGCGGTGATCCGCGGGGAACCGCTCGATCCCGCACGACATCGTCTGACGCACGAAGTCAAAGCGATTACGTATCATCAACTGAAACTGGAACATCATCCCGACGGCTGGCTGGCGGAAGTCATCGTCGACATTTGAAGTCATCGTCGATATTTGAAGAACGGGCCGCCAGACCGGATTCGCGACTGCCAATTTGTTTTTAAGGCGCCACACATGGGAAAAGAAGGATACCACGGTCCGCTGGAACGGGTCAGCGACTGCTGCTGGCGAATTCCCAAATCGTACAAGCCGGGGATGCGCGTTGACGGTCTGATCTATTCCAGCGATGAGATGATCGCTGCGGTGCAGGGAGATCAGGCCCCCGAACAGGTGGCCAACGTCGCCTTCCTCCCCGGCATTCAAGTCGCCAGTCTGGCGATGCCCGACATCCACTGGGGATACGGCTTCACCATCGGAGGGGTCTGCGCCACCGATCCGGACGAGGGGGGAGTCATTTCCCCAGGCGGGGTCGGCTACGACATCAACTGTGGCGTGCGGCTGATCCGTTCCAATCTGTTCTACCGGGACGTCAAACCGCGTCTGACGGCGCTCGTCGAGGAACTGTTCAAGAGCGTTCCCACGGGGGTGGGACGAGGGGGCAAGTACCGGTTCGACAAGAAAGCGCTCCGCCGCCTGATGGCCGAGGGGGTTCCCTATCTGCAGGAGCGGGATCTGGCGACGTCGGGAGACATTGAATTCGCCGAAGCGCACGGCTGGCTGGAAGGGGCGGTTCCCGAGGATGTGAGCGATCGAGCGCTGGAGCGCGGCGCCGATCAGTGCGGAACCCTCGGTTCGGGAAACCACTTCATGGAAGTCCAGGTGGTGGACTCGCTGTTCGACGCCGAGGCGGCCGCGGTCATGGGGTTGGAGAAGGACATGGTTTGCGTCATGATCCACTCCGGTTCGCGCGGGCTGGGATACCAGGTGTGCGACGATGCGCTCCACATGCTCCGCGGTGTCCCCGAAAAATACGGCATCGACCTTCCCGACCGCCAGCTCGCCTGCGCGCCGGTCAACAGTCCCGAAGGGGCGCGGTACATCGGCACGATGCGCGCCGCGGCGAACTACGCCTGGTGCAACCGCCAGCTCCTGATGTGTCAGGCGCGGGAAGTTTTCGAACGGGTCTTTGGTCAGACCTGGCAGGAAATGCAGATGAACCTGGTCTATGACGTGGCCCACAACATCGCCAAGTTCGAAGAGCATCTGATCAACGGCGCGCCGAAAAAGGTGTGGGTCCATCGCAAAGGAGCGACCAGGGCCTTTCCGCCGCAGCATCCCGAGATTCCCGAACTCTACCGGGGCATCGGGCAGCCGGTCCTCATCCCGGGGGATATGGGGCGAGCCAGTTGGGTGCTGGTCGGTCAAACGGGGAGCATGGACCAGACGTTTGGCACGACGTGCCACGGCGCCGGACGGGCGATGAGTCGCACCGCCGCCGTGAAGCACGCCCAAGGCCGACGGATCGACAAGGAGCTTGCCAGCCGCGGAGTGATCGCCCGTGCTCAAAGCTGGAAGGGTTTGGCCGAGGAGCAGCCGGACGCCTACAAAGACGTGAATCTAGTGGTCGACGTCGTGCATCGGGCGGGGCTGTCGAAGAAAGTGGCCCGGATGCGACCCATCGGCGTGATCAAAGGCTGAGTCTGCGGCGGATTCCTGCGGCGAATGACGAGTGAACGCTTCTGAATTGGCCAACGGGCGTCTACACTGCGGTGGCACGAATTTCCAACCACCCTTTCCCCGTCGCTCCATGACCACGATCCACGCCAGTCCCTCGCCAGAGGTTTTCTCTCCGTCACAGGTCCAAGCCCCCGCGGAGGCCTCGGTCGTGATTTTCGGCGCGTCGGGGGATTTGACGGCTCGCAAGCTCGTTCCCGCGCTGTTTCAACTTTGGAAGGGGGGCTTCCTTTCCGACACCGCCCCACTGGTCGGAGCCGCGCGCCGCGAGAAGAGCGATGCGGAGTTTCGCGAGGAGATGCTCGCGGCCGTTCGACAGTTCGGCCGCAGTGGCGAGGTCACAGAGGAAGAGTGGGAGCGGTTTGCGCGGCGATTGCACTATCGGCGGCTCGATCTGTCGCAGCCGGGGGATTTTCGGGAATTTTCCCGCGAATTGGCGCGCATCGAAACCCAGGCGGGGGTTGCCGAGCAGCGTCTGTTCTACATGGCCACCGCGCCCGAATTGTTCGTCCCCACGGTCGAAGCGATCGCCAAAGCGGGGATGGTCCCTGACCGCCGCAGCAAGCTCCGGCTGCGGATGGTGTTCGAGAAACCGTTCGGCCACGATCTGGATTCGGCCCGCGATCTGAGCCGCAAGCTCCAACGGCTGTTGCGGGAGGAGCAGATCTATCGCATCGATCACTACCTGGGGAAAGAGACGGTCCAAAACATCTTGTTGTTCCGGTTTGGCAACGCGATTTTCGAACCGCTGTTCAACCGCACGCACGTCGATCACGTGCAAATCACCGTTGCCGAGTCGCAGGGGATGGAGCATGGACGGGGGGGCTACTACGACAAGGCGGGGGCGCTCCGCGACGTGTTGCAGAATCACGTCCTGCAGCTCCTGGCGCTGATGGCGATGGAACCGCCATCGTTCTTTCGCGCCGACGCAATCCACGATGAGAAAGTCAAAGTCCTCGAAGCGCTCGCGCCGGGGCATCCCACCGACGTCTCGCGGTGGGCCGTGCGGGGACAATACGAAGCGGCGCAAGTTCTCGAAAAGCCGGTTCCTGGCTATCGGCAGGAGGACCGGATCGCCCCCGACTCCCGCACCGAGACCTACGCCGCGATCGAAGCCCGCATCGACAATTGGCGGTGGGCGGGGGT
>JBJXGA010000170.1:0-6398 GCA_046152955.1 Planctomycetales bacterium
CCCCCCGCAGCCGAATCGTGTCATCCCCATATTCGGACTGGATCTGATCCAGCGTTCCATCCAGCACTTTGTGACCATTGAAAATCATGCAGACCCGATCGCACATCTTCTCGGCGACGTGCATGTCGTGCGTCGAAAAGAGTATCGTCGTCCCGCTCCGATTGAGTTCCAGGATGCAGTCTTTGAGCAGTTCCATATTCACCGGGTCGAGTCCGGAAAATGGTTCGTCCAGGATCAACAATCGGGGCTGGGCGATGACCGCCGAGATGAACTGCACTTTTTGCGACATCCCTTTGGAGAGGGCATCCACCCGTTTGGCCGCGCAGTCAGCCAGACCCAAGCGTTCGAGCCAGCGGGAGATATCCCCCCGGCAATGGCGATGCACTTTGAGATGGGCGAAGAACTCGATGACATCGCGGACCTTCATTTTACGGTAGAGTCCGCGCTCTTCTGGAAGGTAACCGACGCGGTCGTCGGCAGCGGGGCTGTGATCGGCCCCCAGCACGGTGACCCGCCCCTGATCGGGATGAAAAATCCGCAGGATCATCCGGATCGTGGTGGTCTTTCCGGACCCGTTGGGGCCAATGAACCCGTAAACGGCCCCTTCGGGAATCGTCAGATTCAAATCGGCCACAGCGGTCTTGGGACCGAAGGACTTGGTGACGCCGACAAGCTCAATGGCGTTGGTCATGGTGTTTTGGCAGACGGTTCGTTCCGCAGGTGCGATGTGGAATCGCCAGGGAGGGATTCGATCGCCTCCCTCCGACGGCAAGCCGCCGGAGGGAGATCCGCGATCTTTCGGCAGGTCACTTGGAAGTCGTCTTCGACTCCATCGTGAGTTCCAGCTTGGCGGGAATTTCCATGTTGTTGGCGACAAACGTAATCTCTCCGACGATTGTCATCAGCGAAGAGTTCGAAACCGCCAGTCCCAGCTCGCGGTCAAACAGGACTTCCCCCTTGGACTCCGTCGGCTTGAGGGAACTCTGCTTCACCTGGAGCGGGAAGGAGGGATTGTCGATGCTGAATTCGGTGGAAATCACTTTGACCGAGATCTTGTCCACCTTGCGACCGGCGTGTTCCACTTCTCCCTCGTAAGTCATTTTGGCAACCACGGTCAGCAACTGGCCGAATCCAAGATTGAGCCTTTGGGTGCGGTCCCAGGAATCTCCCTTCTTCACCGCGTCGGTCGGCAGTTGCTTGAGCTCTTCGTTCTTGGTCTGCTTAATGCGTTCGACGTCGTATTCCCCTTTGACCATCTCGCGAATTTGCTCGGGAACACCGGCCAGGACATCCTGATCGAATTCAATCGACGCGATCTTATTTTCCTTGTCGAAGGTCGTGGTCGTGACGCGCCCCAGCGACGCCTTTTGAATGGGTCGCAAGATCTCGAGCTGTGACTGCCCGGCCTGGTCGGGATTGGCGGAATCGAAATTGTACTCAATCCCCATTTGTCGCGTGGTCACCTGCAACCCTTCGATCTTCTCCTGGACACGGACGTTGCCGACGTCGTCCCGCTTGTTGGTGGTGACCTTGGTGGTGATTTTCGAATCACTCCCCGAGTCAATGTCCATTCCGCCGAGACTCAGTTTCTGTTCGGACCGACTGGTGGTCTCCACCGTCCGCGTCCCCTCGCGGAGCTTGCGTTCGAATTTGACCTGCGCCGAAGCTCCGGTCGCCAGCACGGCAATTAAACTGAGCGTCAACAATACTCTTCGCAACAACATGGTGGGTCTCCTGTGATGTCTGGAACAAACGAAATTGACGATGAATTCGTGATCCGGGATCTCGTCATTCTCCCTGGCGAGCCGGAATGGCCGCCTCTGTTTCCGCAATCAGCGCCAGCGTTTCGCTGGCGAACGAGCCCTCCGGCGGGGGGAGCATCTGCTTGAGTTCCCTGGCAGCCTGAAGCGCCTCGTCGTCGTGGCCCGTCGCGTGACAGGCCAACGCCAGAAACGCCAGTCGTTCTGCGGCGCTCTCTTCGGATTCAGGCGCGGACTCGCCCGGCGCGTGGGACAGATCCTGGACGGCCTGGCCAAACTGCCCCAGGCGGTAATAGGCCATGCCTCGCAGATGCTGATGGCGGGCCGAATCCCGAATCTCATTCGTCAGACACAGGCTGCCATCCAGGGCCGCCTGGTACTTGTCGGTGGGATTCCCCCGCGCGACCACCAAACGTCGCACATGCCGCTCCAGGGACTGGATCGCCGGGGACTTGAGCCAGTCGTCGGGGCGGGCCTTGCGCTGAATTCGGAGCCCTTCGATCAACAGCGGAATCGCGTCCGCCGAACGGTTCGACTCTCCCAGTGCATGGGCAAACCCGAACAAGTGCGCGCCGAGGTTGGGGTGATCCACCCCGTACAAATGCGTCATGGCCTGCATGCACTCTTGAAACACGGTCAATGTTTCGTCGATCGCTTGATCGCGCCGCCGCAGCAATTGGAACAGGCCGTCCAGCGCCATCAATTGATACTCGCGCGGCGGACTGTCCATCCCGCGGTAAATGCGGACCGCCTCGCGCAGGTACGGTTCGGCCTTTTCCAGGCGGCCATGCTGCCGGAGCCAGTGGCCGTAGGCAAAATGGTAATGGGCCAGCGTGGGACTGTCGGGAGGGAACAGCGGCTGATACAGCGTGAGCCCCTCTTCGAAGGCCTCTTCAGCCGCGTCGTTTTTACCCGCGGCAATCAGAACATTGATCAACTGTTCCTGCGCTGAGGCCAGTCGGTACTGCTGCGATCCGGGTTGCGCCCGGCGCGTCCGGATCGCTTCGCGGAGCAACCTCTCGGCCTCGTCAAACTGGCCGCGCTTTTGCAGCAGCGCCGCCAGTTCGGTGCGCCCTTCACTGAAACTGAGCTGCATCCCCTCGGGAAGACTCTGGGCGATCGACAGCGCTTCCCGTAGCGTCTGCTCCGCGCCATCGTCGTTTCCCGCCTCGCGACGGACGGACCCCAAATGAATCAACGTCATCGCACGACTGGGAGACTGGGGGGCGCGCTTATCACGCCAGATCTGCTCCGCCTCGGAGAAGAGCTGCTCGGCGTCGGCGAAGTTCCCCGAATGCTGCAACTGCGTCCCCAGGCTGTCGAGCGCCGCCGCCACGGTCGCGTGGTCGTGGCCGAACAGCCTCCGCGCCCGCTGGGCCACTTCCTCGACATCCACCTGTCGGGCGTCGGCGTCCGCGGGATTGATCGCCACCACGATCTCCTCGAGAAAGGCGGCGATCTGCCGGGCGCGATCCGCCTCGCTGCGAGCGCGCAAGAAGCCCGCCGTGGCGACCGCCAGCCCCGCCACCAGCGCCACCGCCACCAGCAGCGAAGCGGTGACCCCCGTCCGGTTGCGGCGCACGAACTTCCTCAGTCTGTAGAGCACGCTCGGCGGGCTGGCCTCGACCGGCTCGTACCGCAGAAAGCGCTCCACGTCGGCGGCCAGCGTGCTGGCGGTCGAATACCTGCGCGTCCGGTCCTTCTCCAGCGCCTTCATCACGATCCAGTCGAGATCCCCCCGAAAGAACCGCGACAACCCGCGGGGCTCGATGCGGCGATTCTTGGCGACCGTCTCCAATTGCTCGTGCAGCGTGCTGACCCTCTGCGATGGGCAGGGGGGATCTTCTTCCCGAATGATCCGCTGCATCTCACCGTAATTGACCGATTGCAGCCAGCCCGGTTCCAGCGGCGTGGTTCCGGTGAGCAGTTCGTACAGCAACACTCCCAGCGAATAGATGTCGCACCGGGTGTCGATGTCCAGTCCGGACATTTCCGCCTGCTCGGGACTCATGTACTGCGGCGTCCCGACGATCTGCCGGAATTCGGTGAACACCGTCTTGTCGGTCAACCGCTGGCCGGTCGCCTTGGCGATTCCAAAGTCGATGACCTTGGGAACCGCCAGCCCATCGTGCAGCGTCACCAGCACATTGGAGGGTTTGATGTCGCGATGGATGATCCCCTTTTGATGCGCATGCTGGACCGCCTGGCAGACGGCGACGAACAGCATCAACCGCTCGCGGAGCGCCACGCCATTCCGATCGCAGTATTCGGTGATCGGGATGCCGCGCACCAACTCCATGACAAAGTACGGTCGCCCCGAGGTCGTGGCCCCGCCATCCAGAACGCGAGCGATGTGCGGATGGTCCATCAGCGCCAGCGCCTGCCGCTCCGATTCGAAACGGGCCACCACTTGCCGCGTGTCCATTCCCAATTTGATGATCTTGAGCGCCACTTTGCGGCGGACCGGTTCGAGCTGTTCCGCCATATACACGACGCCGAAGCCCCCTTCGCCGATCTTCTGCAACAGCTTGTACCGCCCGATCAGAGCCCCCGGCCCCTCTTCCGGGGTTTCGCCGACAAGCGTCGCCGAGAGGAAGTTTCCGGCGGCATCGTGCGCCCGCAGGAGCGTTTCCACCCGTTCCCGCAGCAGCGCGTCGGTGCCACAGGCCCCCTCCAGGAACGCATCGCGCTCCGCGGAGGTGGCTTTTTGCAAAGCCGCGTCAAAAATCGATTCGAGCCGAGAGTCTTTCATGATGGGTGCTTATTCAGACATGCGCCGTTTCCCGCTGGGGCGCCTCAGGAAATCCGGATTTTTTTCGGAATCGACCGGCCAGGGCCTGCTGACAATCAGGGGAGCAGGTCCAATTCACGAATTGTCTGACGGTCCGCGTCGTTTCCGGCCCGCGCCGCGTGCGACGTGCTAGCCTTACAGCGCACTTTGCTAATCAATCTTTTATTCGAGAGCAGTTGAACGGGAGATCGCAGAGGTCGCAGAGAGACACTGTGTGGTGTCAATTCCCTGCCAAACGTTGCTCTGCGTTCTCCTGTTCCAGATTTACATCATCGTCCACGCTTTTGCGCCAACGTGCGCTGTCGTACTAGGTACCCCCTTCCGGGGGACAGAGCATCGGGACGTGCGGGATGCCGTCTTCGAGGTACATCGGACCATCCGTCTGAAAACCGAGCGCGGCGTAAAACGGTTCCAGATGTTGCTGAGCAAAAAGCCGGATCGCGTGTCCTGGATACGCTTCCCGCGCCCGGCGCAGGCCCTCCTGCATCAATTGGCGTCCCAATCCCGCGCGGCGCGCCGCCTGACGAACGATGACCCGACCGAGGGAAAGCCCATTGCCGCCGACTTCCGGCGGAAGGAGTCGCAGGTAGCCGACGCACTCCCCGGTCGCCGACACGCCGAACAAATGCCAGGCATTCCGATCGCGGCCATCGATTTCCGCAAAAGGACAATTCTGTTCCACCACGAAGACCTCCTGCCGGAATCGCAGCATCTCGTACACTTCGTGCGAAGTGAGGTGGTGAAACTCCTTCCAGACCCAGACCAGCTCCCACTCCGGGGGCTGGGCATTGCCTGCGGATTCATCGGAGCGAGTGGTCTGTGGCATATTGCGGATGGGGTCTGTTGGCAGTGGTCGTTTCCAGTTTAGCCTCCGATTTGATTCACCATCCACACGAGGTGGATGGGGTCTTCCCCAGGGGCGATGACAGTTCAATCCTGATCAAGGAATGCATAACCGACCTGCAATCAAGATCGCGCCATGCCCAAACTTTTATCAACCTGCATCTGCCAGTTCATGAAACAACCAGGCGCGCGCAAAGGTCCAATAACGGTCCGCTGTTGCCCGCGAGATCCCCATGGCTTCGGCGGCTTGTTCCACAGTCAGGCCGGCGAAGAACCGCAGCTTCACCAGCCGCGCTTTGACTTCGTCTTCCACCTCGAACCGCGCCAGCGCCTCGTTGAGCGCCAGCAACTCGTCATCCGGAGGTGGAGAAGCCAGATCGAGCGTCTCCAGGTCCAGCCGCACCGATCCGCCCCCCCGTTTCAATCGCTTCCGGGCGCGCGCCCGGTCAATCAGAATTCTTCGCATCGCCTCGGCGGCCGCAGTAAAGAAATGCCCCCGCGTCTCCCACCGCGGGGCGGCGCCTCCCACGAGCCGCAGGTAGGCCTCATTCACCAGGGCGGTCGCCTGCAGCGTCTGCCCCGGCGCCTCGTGCGACAGCTTCGCCGCCGCCAGTCGGCGCAATTCGTCATACACCAGGGGGAGGAGCCGATCGACCCCTTGCGGGTCTCCGGTCCAGATCGCTTCCAGGATGCGCGTAACTTCAGTCATGGGGTCCAACTGCCGCGGGCTCACACCCCGCCGGTGCGGCCAGTGGAATCGCCAAAGCGGGGGAGGTCGGCAACCCCCATCCGATCGGCCAGGCTCAGGAACAGATTGCTCATCGGTTGCGATCGGAGCTTAACGTACCGTCCCGGCGTCAACGTCCCCCCTCCGGACCCCGCCAAAATGATCGGCAGGTTGGAGTGGGTGTGCTGATTCCCGTCGGCATTTCCGCCGCCGTAAACGATCATGGAATTGTGCAATAGCGACTGGCCGTCGGCATCCGTGGTCTGACTCAGTTTCT
>JBJXGA010000172.1:0-8536 GCA_046152955.1 Planctomycetales bacterium
GTCTGCCGCAATGCACGACTCGCGCTGTCATCTCAGCCCGTTCCCGCGAATCGTCGCAGTCGGTGATTTCGAATTCATACCAGCGACACGCGGCGGCGATGACCCGTCCCAGAACGTGGACTGCCGCGAAGTGTTCCGGAAGGGGATTCAGCCGTCCAATCGCGGCCCGAGCCAGGAGCAACACGTCATCGACGACGTGAAACACTCCATAGGGGTGTTCCTTCAGGTTCTGATACGTCTGCGACGTCTGAAAGGGGCGCAGCCGCAGGCTGGTCATCGACTCGTCGACGATCGGCCCCATCGGAGCCACGTTGAGCGCACCCTGCCGGTCCAGACTGGTCACCACGCCTTCCAGGATCATGTCGGCTATCGTAGCACACCGACATAAAACGCGACGAGCTGCCGGTTGTCGAAATTCTGCTGCAGGACCGGAATGCCAAAGTCGATCGCGAACGGCATGGGGCCCATCGCGGGAATCGTCAGTCGAATCCCTCCCCCGACCGTCAGGCGAAACTGATCGAGCGAGACGCTGTCCTGCACCGTTCCAAAGTCGGTGAACCCGACCAGTTGAATGGAATCGTCGGCAGTCACCGGCAGCATGTACTCCGCGGAACCCAGGGCTTGCCAGCGACCGCCGATGCGGACCCCATTGATCTGCGGCGACACGCCGTAGAAGGCGAAACCGCGGAAGCTCTGGAAACCACCGGCATAGAATTTCTCGAAGATCGGGATGCCGCTATCGGCCCAGCCCACCTGTCCGACCAGCGCCAGGATGTGCCGGTTTCCGCCATCAGGCCGTTCGCGGAGGGTGAAATATTGCCGGGCGTCTCCGGTCACTTTGGGATAGACGAACTCGCCAAAGCCCTGTTCATATCCCACTTCGAGCAGGTGACCCTTGCCGGGAATGAACGAGCTGTCGCGCGTATCGTGTGCCAAACTGCCCCGGATCGTCGACAGGAAATTGCTTCCCAGCACTTCGGACAACTGGGGCGGCGTAGGGATTGAAGGGTTGGAGATATTGACGTTTTCCAGCCGCAGGTCAATCAATCCCGACAGCGTGGGAGTGAACTGCTGCCCGAGCGCCACGCGGCCGCCGGTTCGTTGTTCACGCCAGTTGGGAAAGAAACGGGTGAAGTAGAAGGCGTTTACTCCCAGGCTCACGTCCTGTTCGAGGAACTTGGGATCGCGCCAGCTCAGCATGTAGCGGCTGAGTTGATTTCCAGGAACTGCTTCGAGTCGCAGTTGCTGTCCGCCGCCGCGCCAGGCGGTGCCGTTGAAGACGTCGGACCAACTTGTCGGAGGTCGAAACAGGTCGAAGTTGTTTTCTTCGAGTACGGCGTTGCCGACGAAACCGTAGTTGCTGTTGACCCCCACGCCAAACATCAGTTTGCCGGTTTGCGTTTCATTGACGTCGACCGTCGAGTCGATCCAGCCGGGGGCCTGGTCGCCAAAAATTGAAGGCTCTTCACCAAAGGCCGGCTCGCCGAACGACGGGTTGCCGGGGGGGACGTTGATTCCCCCCGGATTTTGTCCGCGGAAAATGCTCTCGCCTTCGTCCTCGTCATCGGTGCTTTGTCCGCGTGCCAGACGAGAATCGTCGAACTTTAGGTCCGGCTGGTTCATGGTGATCCGTGGTCCGTCGGGACTGCCGGGAACCTGACCGGCAAAGATCATCGAATTGCGCAGCGCCTGTTCGCTCTTTTTGATCTTGTCCAGACTGGCCAATTCACCTGGGCGGAAGCGCAAGCGGGTCAGTACCACCGATTCTTTGGTGTGCGGATGATCGCCATGAATGTTGACGTGAATCCGTCCGATCCGGTAGGGGCGGTCTTCGTTGATGTTGTACACCAGATCGACGATTCCGGGTTCTTCCAGATAGCGGGGGACCGGCTCGACGCGGGCGAAAATCCGTCCCAATTCGCCGTATTGCGAGGTGATCTTCTCCGCGTCCGCATCGAGAAAGCGTTTGTTGAATGGCTTGCCCGGCTGCATCCGGATGTCGGCCCGCAGTTTGGTTTCGGGGATCACCCGGTTTCCGACAAATTCGACGTTGCGGACTTTGTAACGGACTCCCTCTTCAATCTCGTATTTGAGCGTGATCGTGGAACGGTCCGGGGGAATGTCGGCGCTGTGTTTGACCTTGACATCGAAATACCCCAGGTTGTGGTAATAGTCCTTGAGCGAAGCGAGATCGTCCGGAATCGTCGCCGGATCGTACTTTCCACCAAACAGCCACAGGATGCGGGTCCGGGTTTTGACTTGCGTTTTCAAGACGTCCGAGCCGATCTCCTTGTTGCCGATGAACTTGATCGCCGCCACGTGGACTTTGGGCCCTTCGGTGATGTCGAACACCACCTCGCGATCCTCGGGCGAGTCTCCCTTCTTGAGTTCGACCTTGGCGTAGACAAAGCCTTTTTCGTGATAGTGACTTTCGATGCGGCGGGCCGATTCCTTGTTGGCGCCGATGTCGTAAGCCCCGCCCACCTTGAGCCCCGTCAATTCCGAGAGTTCTTTGGTCTTGATCTTCTTATTCCCCTGGTACTCCACCTTCTGCAGCATCGGCCGCTCGACCACCTTGAAGACCAGCACCGGTCCCTTGGGAGTGTTGGAGACCCGCGTTTCGACGGTCATGAACCACCGCGTCGAATACAGCGCCCGCACGTCATCCTTGATCTGTGAGGGATCGGGCGGCCGTCCCGGACGGGTCCGGATTTTCTTGAGAATCTCTTCCGACTCAATCGTGCGGTTCCCTTCGATCAGCACTCCGGTCAATGGCTCCTTCAGTTCCTCCACTTCCGGGTCAGGGCCAGTCAGCCGTTCGCGCCGCGGAACGCGCCCTTCCGGGAGCGCTTCATCCGTGGGGGTCGCCCCCGGCGCCGCGGTTTGCTTGATGCTTCGCGGCAAGCGGGCGGAATTGGCAGGGCGAAATCCGGATCCGGGTTCTTCACCCTGCGCGAAGCGCGGGGTGAGAAGTCCAGGGTCCATGAGCGCAACCACGATCAGCACGATGGCAGTGAGCCACGTGGCAAGGGGGCTGCCGCTGCCTCGGCTGGTGAGCCGGACACCGAACATGGGGTGAGTCCAGGGAGTGTTGATGGGGTGTGAGAGTCCGGTTGCGGAGAGACGATTGCCAACCGGTTCTGGGATGTGGGGGGTAGAAATATCCGAACCGCTCCGATCAGGCAAGATGAGTTTTGAACCTTTACATTTCACCCCCGTGGCGGCTCGACAACCGGTCGCAGTCGTGAGAAACTCCGCGGTCTGCTATGCTGGATGGCTCCCGAACGCCACGTGCCGCGACGAAATTCCTCCGACAGCCCGCCCGCCGGTCGCTCCACCATGAAAAACCGACGACAGTTCCTGGCCGTGGCAGTGCTGTTTGAAGCGAGCCTGGCGGGAGTGGCGCACCTGGCGGGCTGGTGGTTTGAAATCGAGCCCTGGAGCCGGTTTCGAGTCAACTGGTTCGATTTCGCCAGAGGGCTGGCGGCGGCCGCACCGATGCTGGTTCTCTTTTACGCCAGTTATCAGCAACCGATGGGTCCCTTGCGCCGGATCAAGAAACTGCTGGACGAGACTCTGGGAGGTTCGCTGGCCGCTTGCCGCTGGTATGATCTATTGCTCCTGGCGCTGGTGGCGGGAATTGGGGAAGAGCTGCTCTTTCGCGGCGTGCTCCATCCCCGGATGGGGCTGGCGGGGAGCAACGTCCTGTTCGGCCTGGCGCATTCCGTCAGTCCGACCTATGCTTTGCTCGCCGGGGGAATGGGCGCCTACCTGGGGTGGATGTTCGATCGGACGCACAACCTGCTGACTCCCATCACCACGCACGCGGCGTATGATTTTGTGGCGTTTCTGGTGATCGCTCATCACTGCCGCGCCAGCCAGGGGGCAGAGCCCCATCCGCAACTTGAAGGAGATGGATTGAGTCATGAGCTCGCGGATTCTGATCGTCGAAGATGAGCGGCACATCGGCGTCCCGCTCAAGTTCAATTGCGAAGCCGAGGGATATCAGGCCACCCTGGTCGAGGATGGGCCCTCCGCGATCAAACTGTTTGCCGAGAAGCCCGACCAGTTCGATCTGGTCATTCTGGACCTGATGCTGCCGCAGATGAGCGGTTATGCCGTTCTGGAAAAGCTGCGCTCGGCGGCGGTGTATGTGCCGGTGCTGATTCTGACCGCCCGGACCTTGTCTGAAGACCGGATTCGCGGATTTGAAGCGGGGGCCGATCAGTATATGACCAAGCCGTTCGAATTGCCGGAGCTGCTGGCGCGGGTCCGGAATCTGCTCACTCGCCATGCGCAGGTCAAAGGAGTTGCGGCCGGGTCGTCCAAGGGGATCGGGGAGTTCGTGGAATTTGCCCAGGCGAGCGTTAACTTCGCGCGACATGAAGTGCTGGTCAGTGGGGAACCCCGGGCGCTCACTTCGCTGGAAATGAAGCTGCTGAAGTATTTCTTCGAGAACGAGGGGGTGGTGCTGACTCGCAATCAATTGCTCGACAACGTCTGGGGACTGGACTCCTCTCCGACCACACGGACGGTCGACAATTTCATCGCGCGGTTGCGTCAACACTTCGAAGCGGATCCGGCCAGTCCGCGACATTTCCTGTCGGTTCGTGGTGTCGGCTATCGGTTTGTCGCCCGCCCACAGATGTCCGAAGGAGAGACTGGCGAGAATGGAGAAAATGCATAACCTGCGCGGAGCGTTTGCAATGACTCCGTCCGAGAGGGGGGGACACGAAATCCACCAGTCAGCGGCGCCCCATGTTCTCCTCAGGCCACTTGCCGTTCAATCACTCGCCAATAACGTCCAACGGCGGAATGCCTTAGGGCGTAAGAGCCAGGTCACGCCCTCACTTGGAAAGCGTCTGCGACAACCCCTCTCGTACTCTCGGCTGAACTCCGATTGTCGTAACTAGGAATTTTGAGATATCATCAGAGCCGATACGTAAGCCAATGCGCTGATTGCTCCCGCCGTTCCTCCCAACTCCAGCTCCAGGGGAGAATCTTCACCATGCCAGGACACTCGCCGATGATTCGTCACAAGACCCTGTGCGGTTTGCTGTTCGCGTTCTTTCTGGCGATGGGGACTCCTTTGTCGGCTCAATTGAGCGATTTTCGGGATGCGCTTCAGAAAGGAAAGCGCGACGGAAAGGAACGGAAGCAGCCGGCGGACATCAAGATTGAATGGGCGCGCGGGGACAAGCCGTCAGAGGCCGTGCTGCGGATCAGCGCGACGTTGGCGCCAGGCGACTACATCTACTCGGCGAATGACAATGGAGGGGCCGAAACGCGCCTCGATGATCTCGAGGCGGTCGGCTTGGAGGCTTTGGCCGAGACGCTCAAAGCCGATCACGCACCCAAAACAGAGTATGATGATGGTTTGGAACGGAACGTTGAAAAGTATTACAAGTCGGTCGTCTGGACGATGCCGTTCCGTATCCAGCCAGACGCCGACCAAAACGCCATTCAACTGACCGGCAAGTTGCTGTATCAAGTGTGCAACAATGCGGGTTGCCGTCCGGCGCGCCTGCCGTTCGATGTGCGACTCCCCGCCCCTGCCTCCGACACTCAGCCGTCTGTCGAGGAGACACCAACTCCTGACACACAGTCTCAACCCCCAGTCAAGCCGGGACTCCTGGGGGGGGCCAAGAAGCCACTTCCCGAGATTTCGACGAGTCTTCAGCGGGACTCGTCCAACGAGGTCACACTGGTCATCGACGTTTCGATTCCGTCCGGTTTCTACATCTTTTCCACCGACAGCAACGGAAACGCCGAAACGAAAATTGCGATCGAGCAGCCTGCGGGATTGGAACCGATCGACGAGCAGTTTGTCGCCGACAAACAACCGGAAATCAAAAAGAACGACCTGTATCCAGAGGATTCGAAACAACCGCGGACTGTTGAAATCTACGAAGGCCATGTGCGCTGGTCGCGCCGCTTTCGCGAGACGACCTCCGACGGGGCCAGCGTCGAGGCAATCGCGGGGATGATCCATTATCAGATCTGCGGCGAAGGGGTGTGCCGACTGCTCGATGTTCCGTTTTCAACCGGCGCTGTGGAGGGGGCCCCGGCAGCCGGACAGCCGCCGCCGCGTGCGAACGGAGCCGGCGCGCCGAACGCCCCCGCGGGAGCGGGAGGGGAACCGAAATGGGGTGTGGGGGGCGCTGAAAGCGGGATCAACAAATCGCAGGGGCTCCCGTTGTTCCTGGCGGCGGCGTTTGGGGCCGGGTTGCTGGCGCTGTTGACCCCCTGCGTCTTTCCGATGGTGCCGATCACGGTGAGTTTCTTTCAAAAGCAATCGGAGAAGGCCCATCATCGGCCGCTGACGATGGCGACGGTGTACTGCCTGGGAATCGTGGGAACGTTCACGCTTTTGGGTTTGATCATGAGCGCCGTATTTGGCCCAGGGGCCTTGCAGCTCATCGCCAACAATTCGTTCGTCAATCTGTTCATCGCCAGCGTGCTGGTGTTCTTCGGATTGAATCTGCTGGGGTTGTTCGAATTGCGGATGCCAAGCTGGCTGCTGACGTACTCCGCCAATCAGGAAGGGCGCGGCGGATACGTGGGGGTGCTGTTCATGGCGCTGACGTTTACGCTGACGTCGTTCACCTGCACGTTTGCGTTTGTGGGGGGGCTGCTGGTGGCGTCGGCGCAAGGGGATCGTCTATGGCCCACGCTCGGGCTGTTGGCCTTCTCGACCGCCTTCGCCCTGCCATTTTTCTTCCTGGCTCTGTTCCCCAGCGTCCTCCGCAAACTCCCCCGCAGCGGGGGTTGGATGAACCAGGTGAAAGTCATCATGGGCTTGGTCGAGGTGGGCGCGGCGTTCAAGTTCTTCAACACGGCCGACCTGAGCTGGAATGGGCAATCGCTGATCTTCGATTACCACGTCGTGATGTCGGCCTGGGTGATCATCTCGATCGCCGCGGGACTGTATCTGCTGGGTTTGTTTCGATTGCCGCACGATATCCCGACCGACCATATCGGGGTCCTGCGGTTCTTTAGTGCGTTGAGCTTTCTGGGCTTTGCGTCGTATCTGAGCGTCGGGCTGTTTGGCGCCGAGAAGCCGCAAGGGAGAGTGTGGCAATACATCGCCGCGTTTGCCGCGCCGCAGTTTCATCAGGGAAATGACTCGACCGGTCCCTATATGGCACATGGAGAATTGCGATACTTGCTCGACTTTGAAAAGGCACTGGACCATGCGATCCGCGAAAAGAAGCCGCTGTTTCTGGACTTCACCGGCGTGAACTGCACCAACTGTCGCTATATGGAAAAGGGACCGATGGCGGAGCCGGCGATCGAAGAGCGGCTCAAGCGGTTTGTCCGCGTGCAGTTGTTCACCGACCGTGTTCCGCTACCTGACAAGGCCGAGGCAGAGCGGCTGTACGACTACAACGTCCGGCTGCAGCAGTCGTGGTTTGGCGACGTCACCCTTCCCTCGTACGTCGTGATTCCCCCCGATCGCGCGGTTCTGACCGATACGTCCAAGATTCTCTCGGGGCTGCTGGGCAAACACGAAGCCCCGGCGTTTGCCCAATTCCTCGACGAAGGGTGGAACGGCTGGCAGAACCTCCAGGCGGGTCGCCAGCGGGAGACCGCCGTCGGCCAACGATGACGCGAAGAAGCCGGACGGCAACCCCCCAACATTCGCCGCACGGGGCGATTTGCGGTAGACTGGACCCCGTTCGTCAGACCAGTGGGCTCACGCCCACCGTTCGCCTGATAGGCGGACCGCGGCAACTGTCGGTGCAGGTTCGTTTTTTTCTCATCGTGAGGTGTGGCATGCGTGGCGCAATTCTGGGGGTGCTGGTCGTCGTTGGATGGCCAATGGGGTCGGCCTGGGCTCAGGTCAAGCTCGAGCGACACTATGAGGAGGAAAGCACGGAAGTGAGCCAGGTCGAAACCAAATCGAGGCAAATTCTGTCGATCAATGGCATGGACAGCGACACCGGTTCGACCCAAATGGTGGTCGTGTCGTCCAAGATCGGCAAGCGGGGGGAGGATGGCATCCTGCCGATCATCAACAAGGTTGACCGGTTGAAACGGGACATGGCGATGCCGAGGGGCGCCCGCCTGCAGTTCGATTCGGAAGACCCCGACCGGGCGCCGGAAATTCCGGAATTTGAAGCGTTGCTGAAGTCGATGCGCGCGTCCGCCCGTTCCAGGTGGACCACCAAAATCAACGAGAAGAACGAGATTGCCTCCGTCGAATACGAGAAAGGGTTGGGACTCAATCTGGACGGTGAGTTCAAGACGCAATTCGATCCGGAGCGTCTCAAAAAGTCATTGCGGGAGGAATTGGCGCTCTTTCCCGACACGCCGGTATCCCAGGGGGACACCTGGAAGCGGACCGTGGAGAAGGATATCGGCGTGGGGCAAATGTTGTCGCTCGTGGTCGAATACCAGTATCAGGGAGCCGCTGAGCGCAAGGGCCGCACGCTGGATGAAATCTCCTCCAAGGTGGTCGGCGTCGCGCTGGTCCCCGACCCCAAAGCGAAGACCGGGCCGAAGATGACCGCCCGCGAGATGAAGGTGCTGGAAA